>JAPLNJ010000916.1 GCA_026692885.1 Planctomycetota bacterium
GGGTCACCAAATGGCACAGGTCATCGACCACCCCAGGGGCTGGCTTGTCCGTCCAGAACAGTAACGCCACCATCACCACAGCGTCGTTGTTGGCGCAGGTGATTGCCCGCGGCAGATACTGGTACTGCTCGTAGTGGCCGTGGAAGAAACGTCCGTTGCTGTTGACCATGCATCGGATCGTCGAAGGTGTCCCTGTCGAACACCCGATGCGTCGGCGTTGGGTCGAAGGACTGAATGAAGTGGTCGATGGACACGTCCTGCAACTGGAGCAGCGCCCGCGGGCGATTCTCGTGCTGGTCCCAAGTCCTGCCTCCGTGGCGCAGGCGTTGTCCAGAAGCGAGTCTGCCTGGCACGTCGCATGGCAGCGCGGTAAGATCCCGGATCGGCGGAAGTCCGTGACGAGACCAGATCGCGGGCGCGTGTCGTCGCCGCGGGCGACAGATGGTGGGCGATCCCTGCGGCTGACGTGTCGTCGGCGACCGTCATCGACACGCCTCCGAACCGCCCCAAGCACGCGGTGGGATCGTCTTCGCCTTCCTTTGCACGGTGTTCTGGGTAAGATAATCGCAACTCACAATGCGGCCCGATGTTGCGTCAAATTGCGCAGACGCCATGAATAATCCGGGATAGAAGCCCTGAGACGGTGCCCCGAGGGTGACACGAAACACGTCTTGCGGGAGTTGGCTGGACTATCCACGGATAGAGCAGCTACCGCGCTGCGACAACTGATCGGAGAGGGACGGGCGGCGATGTTCGACCTTCAGAAACACACGAAGACGTACCAGGCACGCAGCACCTTCAGCCGCTTGGCCACGTGCTTGAGCGTTTTCCCGTCGTGATACACGACCTCCAGTTTGCGCAGCGACGGAGGTGCCGCTTTCTCCGCGATCGCAGGCGGATACAGTTCATTCAGCCGGGCCATGGCCTTGGCCAACAGCCCCGCGCTCAGGCACAAGGGCACCCGGGCGAGCTTTCCATACACGGCCCGCGAAACGGCATCCAGTTCGCCCGCTTCGCGGGCGCGCTCGAAGGCTTGCCGACCGCTCCCTTCGTACTCCAGCAGCGCATCACTGACCAGCCGCACCAACGTGGCAAACGTCAGCACGTCTTCTTACGACCGGCCATGATGCCGGACGAAAACCGCTTCCAGAAATTCCTCTTGGCAGACGTAATCCAAGATCCGCAGCGCCACCTCTGCCAGCGGCAAGCGCCGACAGACTTCCTTGTCGAAGCCTTCCATGACATCCTCCTTCGCATCCAAGCTAAGGGTTCAGTTTTGACCTCCGTGGTCTCGCGAAGTTTGACATCTGCCACGACTTACGTAAATCTCAGTTGTTCACAGCAGTGCCCCTGAGGGCCACTCCTGAACTGAAATGCCCGACCCACAACCCGGCCTCAACCACCTACCGCCCGGCGGCAGGCCGTCTCACCTTGCGCAATCACCGACTACCTAAGAGGCCAAGCACGATCGCTTGTTTGAGGGCTAAGGGTCGGGGCAAGAAATGCGGCGGGGTGACCAAGGGACCTCAGGGCAGGTCACCTTGTCACCCCGTCACGCATCTCACTCACGCAGCTTCCGGTCCGTTCCTCACACCCCGCAACGGTCCCACGCCGAAGCGTCGCCGTATCAATCCCACCACCACTGATCCTTGGCGAGGTTGTTCAGGTCGTTCTTCTTTTGCAGTTCCTTCAACTCTTCGCTGGCCTCGACTGTGACGTGGTCGTCGGACACCGCCACCAGGGGTTGGATGTTGACGCCACCGCCGATCGGCGTCATCAGCGTGCTGCCCTTCCAGACAGCATTCACGGCGGTCTCGACTCGCTTCGGTTCCGGGTAGGTTTCCACCGGGAAACGCTGTTCGTTGGCAAACACGTCCATGTTCCAGTTCACGCGGCCGTAGTAGTCCTGCTGTTGGATGTACGCCGCCGCGATCGACATGTCGATCAGATTGCGGAGCTGAGCGTAGACCGGTTCCCGGGATGCTAATTCCGGGTACTTTAGCGTGAAGACACGCACGAACTCCCGACTAGCCAGATCCACGGCGCCCGACACGACACGGGTGCCACCGGCCTGGACCAGTTGGTCCTCGCTGATCAACTGGACGCCCTCACCCTCGAGTTCCATCGCCAAACGGTCCTGACTGACCCGCACACATTGATAATCCGGCGTGAAGTACCAACGTTGCAGGGCATTCCGCGAGACGTTGCGCGGATTGGCGCGCGAGACGTAACTGGGGATCCGCGCCGCCGGTTCTTCCAGGCCGATCCCGATCAGCTTCATGCGATAGTCGGCCTCGACCAGTACTTGGGCGAAATGCGTCTTCCGCGAGATGCCTTCGATGCGGACGGTCTGCAAACCCAAGCTCTCCCGCAAGCCGGCCGCAATGCGTTGCGCGTCCGCGGGGCTCACGCGGCCCTGAATACTGATCAGGAACTGCCGCATCTTGGCCAGGCCTTCCGGCGAAGGGTCAATCGAGCAGACAAGGGCCGGCGCGCCCTTGGCGCCCGGCGGATAGGCCCGCAAGGCCACCACCAGATCCTGCAGTTCCAGGACTGCCCGCCCGCTGTTGATTCCCACCATCCGTCCGGCGACGTTTTGACCGTATCCTTCGGCCGGCCCGGCGACGACAATGTCGCCGGTGTCCGGATACACGAAGATGTTACGGACTCGCGTCAGCCCGGCCAGATAACGCATGTCGTCGGTCAAACCTTGGTTGGCGGCTAACCGCGCGGCGAGGACCGCTTCGAGACGGGTTAGCGAAACCTTGCGCAGCTTGCTGGGCCGCGCAAGATCCGGTGCTAAGGCAGCTTTGGCCGCCGCCAGGCGTTGCCTGGTGAGCATACCGGTCGGGTCGGCGAACATTTTGGTCCGCAACACTCCGTCGGCGTCGACCACCACGCCGTTGCCCTGGCCGACGCCGGCGTTGTTGCCGCCGCCCTGCCCGGCGCCGCCCTGGTTGCCGCCGCCCTGGTTGCCGCCCCCCTGTCCGCCCTGCCCCCAAGCCTCAGGTCCTGAGCAAAAGCCGACGGCCATGCAAAATGCGCCACAGACGAGAAATCGTCGCCAAGCCATATCCCTACCTCGCGTGAAAGAGCCCCGAAAAGGTTGTCTGTTTTGAGGTATCATCGGCCGCTGAGCTTCGTCATCGAACCTCAGGCAGGCCGCCGACCCCCAGAAATGCCGAAAGTCCTCGTGGATGTTGCGTTTCGTAAACTTGCTCTATTATGCGATGCTAATTGATTGCGTCGGGTCGCACAATAAAAGTGTGTGTCACACCTTGCTGCGATTGTAAGGGTTCGGCGAGTGGTGCTGATTGTGCGGGAGCCTGCCGAGCCCTCCGCATCTTCACGTGGACCGGTCTCTCCGAGACCGGGTTTCGCGTCTCGGAGAGACGCGTCCATGTGGACTCGACTTCACCCCGTAGCAACGTGGGCCGAAATAAGTCCCTGGTCTCGCCCGTCAATCCGGGGTCGCCGCCGCGTCGAACTTCGGTAAGTTATTTCGGCCTACGTTGCTAGCGTCAGGCCAGTTCCCGGTCGTAATTGAACCGGAACTTCTGCGGCGTGCGAGGACGCTGGTCGCGCCATTCGGCCTGCGGGTCGGGGGAACCCACCAAATCGACCACGAGGTGACGCACCCGAATGCGTTCATTGTTGCACCCGCGCAGATCAAACGGCTGCTGAGGACGAAATACCCACAGGCCACGTTCCAAGCGGGGCAGCAGACGCACGCCGCGCCGGTCCTCGAATACGGCTCCCGCAATTCTTTCCGGAAACTGCACGCGGGTGGTCAGCAGCGGCGGCCGGCCAAAGACGACCAACGAAGTCGACGCCGAGCAGCCCGCGGTCAATTCCTCCCACTGCTTGCGGTCAGCCTCCAGTGACAGCGTGACACACTCCAAGCCGCAGTGAACAAGCCGGCGAGCCGCCAAAGAATTGAGCACCGCCAAGCCCGGCCCGCCCTCCATGCGGACACCCGCCGCCTTGCCCAGTCGCCAGCCGCCCCAGCTGTTCACTTCGACCGCGACGCGGAGACGCAGACACTGGCGCAGCAAGTCCTGCAAGACCGGAATGTCGTCCTCGAAGAAAACCTGCGGCAGGGCCACGATCAACGGCACGCGACGACAGGCCCGCTGGACGCTGCGCACGCTCTCGGCGGCGAGGCCTTCCACGATCACGGCGTCGGGCCGGATCGCCTCCAAGAACGGCTCGACCGCCTCGGCCTCCAGTCGCACGCGGTCGGCATCTCCGCCCAACCACCGTCGATTCGCCGGGTGCGGTTCACCTTTCTCCAGAATCGCGCTGACCGAGGCCGGCAACTCGATGTCCAATGCCGGCGGCCGCACCTTACGCGCTCGCTGGATGACCTTGGTGATCCGATCAATCAATGCGTTTCTCCCGCGGGGCACCAGCAGGAATTTCGGATCGTCGGTGGCCCCCTGACCCAGTTCACAGCCGGCCTGCGGCGAATTGGTCAAATAACGCAGCAAATGGTCCAGCGACACGGCCTTGTGCTGCCGTCGAATCACCGTCTTGGGCATCGTCCAGGTTTCGGTAATGCTGCGACACTGGCAACGGCACTCGATTGACTTGCCCGCCGTGAGAATCTCCAGGTCGTACGTCCACTCCTTCTTCCCAGAGCCAGCCGCGGGGGGACGATCATCTGCCGGATGCTCTGACTCCATTTCGGAGTCTGACTCCGCATCGCCGCAACATGCCGACGGAAACGGTCCTGTATCGACCTCGTCGCCGAGTGGCTGGGGCAGAGTCTCGCGAGGCCCCGGGGCGTGTGCTGCTGGAGTATCGCTGCACTCTGCCGCCAACCACCCTAGATCTTCCGGTGGGATGGACTTCCGCGCCTCGCGTCCCGCGACGCCGGTCAGCTCGTCACGCTGGCCATCCAGGTATCCACTGGTCAACAAACGACCGGTGTACGCCCCTAGACCGGCCGACTGAGGCGTCCGGGGATCCACGAGTTCTCCGTCCAGGCCACGACGGTAAAGATCGACGGCCTGTCGCACCCAATCGGCCGTCTTCAGCCGACCCTCGATCTTCAGCGCCGCCACCCCCGCGCTGCAGAGATCGTCCAAGCGGTGAACGGTGCCCCAATCACGCATCGAGAACGGCGTACCCGACGGCTGCTCATCCACGGTCCAAGGCACGCGGCACGGACTGGTGCAGGAACCACGATTACCGCTGCGGCCGCCCACCCAACTCGACAGCAAACAGCGTCCGGAAACGCAGAAGCATAGCGCGCCCTGCACGAACACCTCGGTCCCGATGCCTGGCACCGCCGAAGCGGCGGCGATTTCCGCCAGCGTCAGTTCTCGCGCCAACACCACACGAGCCGCTCCGAGTTCGCGCGCCGCCGCCACATCAGCGCTGTTTGCCAGGCAGGTTTGCGTGCTGAAATGGAACTCCAGCTCAGGGAACTCCGGCCGCAAGGCGATGAGAGCCGAATCGCGGATCAGCACTCCATCGACGCCGCACTGCCGAGCCAGTTCCAGGCTGCGCGCCGCTGGCCCCAGTTCGCGCTCGGCAATGTCGATGTTCAGGGTCAGATAAGCGCGCCCCCCGCAGGCATGCACGGCCGCAACCGCCTCACGGAATTCGTCGGGGCTGAAATTCCGAGCCCGGCGACGAGCGTTCAGCGTCGTCAGGCCGAGATAAACCGCGTCCGCGCCGACCTCTAACGCCGCTTGCAAGGCTGGCATATCGCCCGCCGGGGCTAGCAGTTCGGGTTTTTGGGGACCTGCTGCCGCCGCAGCGAGCGATTCCGTCGATGGCTGATCTGTCATGATTCGTCCTTGATAGGTTCTTGTTACAATACCCCCATGCGTATCATGCCTGTGCTCGATCTGCAAGGTGGCCACGTGGTTCACGCCATTGCTGGCGAGCGATCACGTTACCGGCCCGTGCAGAGTATTTTCGCCAGCGACTCCCGGCCGGAGACTGTGGCACGTGGCTTGGTCGGCCACTTCGGCTTCCGCGAGGCCTATGTCGCCGACTTAGATGCGATCGCCGGCCGCGCCCCAAATTGGCCGGCGCTGGAGGCCATCGCCGTCGCCGGCCTGACACTCCTGCTCGATGCCGGCGTCGAGACCCCGGAACAGGCTCAGCATTTGGCCTCGCGGTTGACTGCCGAAGCCTGGCTACGGGGGATTGTCATCGGCTTGGAATCGGTTCGAAGTCCTGACTCGCTGGCCGCCTGCTTCCAAATCGTAGGCAGCCAGCGGGCCGTTTTCAGCCTGGACCTCAGACATGGCCAGCCACTGACATCCGTGGCTGCTTGGCAGGTCCTTTCCCCGGAATCCATCGCCGATTTGGCAGTCGCAGCCGGTTTCTCCCGACTGATCGTGCTGGACCTGGCGTGTGTCGGCGGCGACCAGGGCACCGGTCTTGAAACTCTCTGCCAACGTCTGAGGATGCGGCACCCCGCGATAGAATTGATCGCCGGCGGCGGAGTGCGTGGGCCGGAGGATCTGCAGGGTCTGGAAGAAGCTGGGTGTGACGCCGCGTTGGTAGCCAGCGCACTGCACGACGGACGGCTGAGGGTGACGGGGTGACGTCTTCCTGGTTCTAACACCAGCAGAGACGCACTTGGGCGATTTTCCACCGAAGGCGGGTTGGGACCTGTCGGACGTATCCACGATGTCCGAAGCCGGGTACATTCTAGGGTTGTGTTCATAACAACCGAGGTTGACGTCAGCCTGGAAAGGCTCACCTACGGACATGGATCAGGAACACGAAAGAATTGAAGCCGATTTGCGGGGCCTGCTGGACGGCGAGGTCCGTTGTGACGACGTGTTCGTCCAGATGTACGCGAGCGACGCCAGCCTGTACGAGATCCGGCCCCTCGGTGTGGTCCGCCCGCGCGGTGCAGCGGATGTGGCGGCTTGCGTGCGGTATGCGGCCGAGAATCACATCCCGCTACACGCCCGCGGCGCCGGGTCCGGCATCGCCGGGGATTCGCTGGGACCGGGTCTGATCCTCGACTTCTCGCACAGCATGCGGCGCATCGTGTCGTTTGACGACGACACGGTACGGGTGCAGCCTGGCGTTGTGTTGGCTCAGCTAAACCGTCACTTGGCCCCGTACGGGCGTTTGATCGGCCCTGATCCTTCGACCCGCAGCGTCACCACGCTGGGCAGTGTGATTGCGTTGGATGCCCACGGCAGCCACTTTCCGAAGTACGGTTCCGCGCGAGACCACGTGCTGAGTCTGCAGGCAGTGACCGCCGACGGCCAAATCATCGAGTTCGGCAGACAGGCCGTGGTCGACGAAGCGGCGGAGCAGGCTCATCCGCAGCGTCAGCAAGTGGTCCGTCGCGTGGCAGATTTGCTGCGCCGCGAGGAGCGGGTCATCGCCGACCACACCCCTCGTACGCTGGTCAATCACTGCGGTTATCAAGTCCACGATGTGTTGGCAGATGGGCAACTGGACCTAGCCAAACTGCTGACGGGCTCGCAAGGCACGCTGGCCTTGATCACCGAAGCCACGCTGAAGACGGTGCCTCGGCCGGCGCACCGGGGACTGGCCTTGCTGTTCTTCGAGCGGCTGGATGCGGCCGTCCGAGGGGCTTTGGAGATCGCCGACATGGCTCCGTCCGCCTGCGATCTGATGGACCGGCGTCTGCTGACGATCGCGCGAGAATTGGACGTCCGCTATCAGTTGCTGATTCCCGCCGAGGCCGAAGCCCTGCTGTTGATCGAGCAGCAGGGCGAAGACGCGTTGGAGGTGGGCGAGAGCTTGCGTCAAATCGTGGTGCGACTGGTGCGCCGCAGGCATCTGGCGTTCGATGCGCGGGTCACGCTGGAAAAGGATGAGCGGGATTTCTACTGGCGGCTGTCGCGCCGCGTGACCACGTCGTTGTATCGTTTGAAGGGCAACACCCAAGCCCTGCCGTTCGTGGAAGACATCGCCGTACCGCCCCAGAGCATCCCTGATTTCTTGGTGCGGCTGCAAAACGTGCTCAAGGCCCACGCCGTGACCGCCTCGCTGTTCGGGCACGTCGCCCACGGCCAGTTGCACGTCCGCCCGTTCCTGGATCCGGCGAATCCTGAGCACGTGCGGTTGATGCCGGAGCTGGCGGCCAGCCTCTACGAACAGGTGCTGAAGGTCGGCGGCACCATCAGCGGGGAACGCGCGGTGGGGCTGAGCCGGACCTGGTTTGTCCGGCAGCAATGCGGACCGCTGTACGACGTGTTCGCGGAGATCAAACGGATCTTCGACCCGCAGAACATCTTTAATCCGGGCAAGATCGTGGCCGAAGTGCCCCAACCGCTCAACAAGAACCTCCGGCCGGTCCGGCAGCAGGCCGCCGAGGCTCCCGCCGCCGCCAGCGTGCTGCCCGTGCTGCCGCTGCAACTGGTTTGGAAGGGGGCGGACATCGAGGACGCGGCGCGGAACTGCAATGGCTGCGGCCGCTGCCGCACACTGTCGCCGGAAGAACGGATGTGCCCCATCTTCCGGTTCTCGCCGCGAGAAGAGGCTGCACCACGCGCGAAGGCCAATCTGGTGCGAGCGATGATCACCGGCCAACTCGGCCCCCAAGCCTGGACCGGGGAAGCCTTCAAGGCGGTAGCCGATCTGTGCGTCAACTGCCATCAGTGCCGTTTCGAGTGTCCCGCCAGCGTGGATATTCCCCAGCTGATGCTGGAAGCCAAAGCCCAGCACGTGGCACAGAACAGCCTGGACCTGACGGATTGGCTCCTGGCGCGGCCGGAACTACTGTCCGCCTGGGGATCCCGTTTCAGTGTGCTCGCCAACTGGATGGTCCGCAATCGGCGGATGCGGTGGCTGCTCGAAAAGGTCCTGGGCATCGCCCAAGGCCGCAAGCTGCCGCGATTTCAAGGTCAGAGTTTCATGCAGCAGGCCCACAAGCGACGGCTGACCCGCCCCACGCGCCGCGCTGGACACCGGGTGCTGTATTTCGTCGACGTGTACGCGAACTGGCACGATACGGCGTTGGCTCGAGCGTTCATCGCGATCCTGAAACACAACGGCGCGGGCGTTTATGTCCATCCCCATCAAGTGCCTGCGGGTATGGCCGCGATTTCCGTCGGTGCGTTGGATCGGGCTCGCCACCTGGCCGAACGCAACGTGGCGGTTCTGGCGGATGCGGTGCGGCAGGGCTACCAGATCGTGACCACGGAACCCGCGGCAGCCCTCTGTCTGAAGCATGATTACCCGCTGATCCTGGACGATGATGACGCGCGAGTGGTGGCGGAGAATACCAGTGAAGCCTGTTCCTAGTTGTGGCACGGAATGCAGCGCCTGCAAGATGCAGATGGAGCAGGGCACTACCAAGCCCACCCTCCACCCGTTGAAGATCCTGGCGCTGGCCTACAACCTGATGCCCGAGGCGGCCGAGTTATTGACCGCGCGCGGCGAGGAACGGATCGTCACATGAAGATCCAAGTCCGGCTGTTCGCCGCCGCTCGACAACGCCTGGGACGGGAAACGATCGAAGTGTGGCTGCCGCCGGGGGCCACGCTGGCCGAGTTGCGCTGGGCCATCGTTCAGAGCCAGCCCGAATTGTCGGACCTGATCCCGCGCGCCTTGTTCGCGATCGATGCGGAATACGCGAGCGACGAGGTCCCGTTGTCGGATTCCGCCGAGATTGCCTGCATTCCGCCGGTCAGCGGAGGCTAGCGCGTCGTCAAGGCTTATATCTTGGGGTGACCGATGCGGTGGCGTAAGCTTCCAGCTTGCGTTTGACGCGATGAATCGGAAGGCAAGCAGGATGCTTACCCCACTGTTTAGCCTTGAAGACGCACTAGCGTCGTGGTGTAGGGACCATCAAGCGCTGCGCCGATGTACCGTTTGCTTGTCGTCGAAGGCCCCCAAGCCTCTGGTGCATCGTCGCCAGCGGCAAGCGACGATGTCCAGCGTGCGACATGGGCCAACACTTGACGAGCGCCAAGCTACCAGGCAAACCGCTGGCTCGATGCACCCTACGGGCTACGAGTCGTGTGTCGCCAACACCTGCTGGATCGCGTACTTCTCGATCAAGCGATATAGTTTCCGGCGGTCGATACCCAGCGTCAGAGCGGCCCGCGTCTTATTCCCTTGCTCGCGTTGCAGGACCTCGATCACCTTCGTCCGCTCGAGGCTCGCCAAGTCGTCGGTCAGAGAGCCATCCGACAACCTGCTGGAACGTCGAGCATCCCCAACCTCCCGCGTCACCTCTTTGGGTAGGTCGCGGACGCGTATGAGGCGGTCGTCCGCTAGAATCTTGGCGCGGTCGATGGCGTTGATCAGTTGCCGCACATTGCCCGGCCAAGGATACCGTTCGATGAGCCGGTGGGCCGCGTCTTCGATACTCCAGTCCGGCCCCAGGAGATGTGTGACCAACAGCGGGATGTCGCCCGTCCGTTCCCGGAGCGGCGGCAACTCCAGAGACATCACGTTGATCCGATAGTACAGATCCTCGCGAAACCGTCCCGACGCGACCTCTTCCGTCATGTCGCGATTGGTTGCCGCCAAGAGCCGCACGTGGACCCACTGCTGCTTGAGCGAACCGATGCGGCGCATGGAGCCGTCCTCCAGGACGCGGAGCAGTTTGGCCTGCAAGGCGCCGGGAAGCTCGCCGATTTCGTCGATGAATAACGTCCCACCATCAGCCGTCTCCACCAGGCCGGCCTTGGCACTGACTGCACCCGTGAACGCGCCTTTCTCGTGCCCGAACAACTCGCTTTCGAGCAAGGCCTCCGGCAGTGCGGCGCAGTTGATGACCACCATCGGCTTGTGGACCCACGTGCTGCATTGGTGCAAAGCTCGAGCGACCAGCTCTTTGCCCGTCCCGCTTTCACCTTGGATCAGGATAGCTTTGTCACTGGGACCAGCCCGTTCGATCAGCCGGAACACCTCCTGCATGGCCGGCGACCGCCCGATCATTTCGCACTTGGGCTGGGTCCGATGCAGCAGCGTCCTCCGTTGACTGTTTTCCTTGTGGAGTTGGTGATGCTCGTGGGCCTTCTCGATCAGTTCTTCCAGTTCGTTCAGTGGAAACGGCTTCGTCAAGAAATCGTACGCCCCCAGTTTCATGGCCTGCACCGCAATCTCGATGGTGCCCTGGCCCGTGAGCACGAGCAGTTCACACTCGGCGTGACGCTCCTTGAACTGGCGGAGCAGCTCGATGCCACACAGACCGGGCATTTTCATGTCGAAGATGGCGACGCTGAAGACTCGCTCCTGCGCGGCGGCCAGGGCTTGCTCGCCATCGGCCGCCTCTTGCACCTGGAACCCGCGGCGCGAGAACATCCTCGCCATGGTGGTCCGAAAATCATCGTCGCTATCGACGACCAACAGATCGATGTCCTTACGTTCGGTCATGGCGTACCCCCTCAATGATCAGTCACACCGTCTAGCGGGACCATGCGTATTCGCCCCATGGCGTGCGAATTCGCACAGGGACAACACGCATTCTCGCCTTTTTTGCACGAAATGCCAATCGCGGCGGGAGGTCTAAAATTCAACCGAGCTGCGTCCTGCAGCGATGCGTGTTTGTGGACAGGAATATCAGGGACAGGAAAATGAATGCCTGCGTCTTCGTCTGCCAGCTTGGACCTATAGGACCTAGTTGTCTATTTCGCACCTATGCCGAGTTTGCGTGTGCTACGGAACTTTTTGTCGGTTTTTGCAGTCTAATTCGGACGCCGGATCCAGGCCCTCGTGCGATCCGTCTCTCGTCACCGCTTTGCCTCTCGCGGTTCTGCCCCTATGATTGGCCGTAGCGATCGTAACGAATAGACCGTTTGGACTGGCGATGGCAATGATCGCTGGGGCGGTGACATGCGAAAAAGATGAACCTGTGGAGCAGAATGACACGATCAGGAAACATACGAAGCCTGGAAGAGTTGGAAGACCCTGGAAAACTGGAACCCCGATGAGACTGAAAGCCATGACTACCAAATCCTGTCCCTCGTTCCGTGGTTTGTTTCGTCGCCTCCGTTCTCGCCGGAAGCAGTCGAGCACGACTCGCCGCTGGAAACGCGAAACGCTGATGCTGGAACCGCTGGAGCCGCGAACGCTCTTGTCCGGCGATTCACTGGGCGCTCTCGATTTGCAGTCCACCCTTGTGACCGGGAGCGGATCGTTGGCTGCCCCCACGGTGTACTCCTCGACGGTGAGTCCTGCTGCGGGAGTCCAGGCCGAGGGCGAGACCCAGGCGTTGGCGCAGGATCTGGTCGCGTTTGCCAAGGCTCTGACGACAGCTGGTCTGCAGGAGTACGGCGCGGCTTGGTGCCCGCACTGCATGGACCAGAGGGAAATGTTCCAGGATGGCCAGTACTATCTGCCGCTGAACGAGGTCACGAACCCCGACCGGACGTTGAACGCACTCGGAACCGCGAAGAACATCAGTTCGTTCCCGACGTGGGACATCCCGGATCCGGGCCATGTGAGATTTAACGCACTTCAGCTGACGGCCAATGCCATCCTTGCCGCGAATTATTCGTTCCCGGACGCGAACACGACTCGCGTGGTTGGCGCGTACAGCTTGGACGTGCTCTCCCAGTTATCCGGCGTCGCGATTCCCACGTCAGCCGCGCCCTTCGTCGCACCGATCTCTGATAGGACACTGATCGGCGGGTCGGCTCTGTACATTCCCCTGGACGGCTACGATCCCAACGGGGATGCGCTGACCTACACCGTAACTAGCGACAATGCGGTGGTGTCGACGACCATACCGCAAAACAATCCCAGCGTGCAGATCGACGTCAAGGGTTGGGGGCACATCACGGCCGAATTGTACCAGGACAAGGCACCCCGTCCTGTCGAGCGGTTCACTCAGTTGGCCGAAAGCGGCTTCTACGACTACACGACGGACAGTGGCGGCAACGTGACCAACAAGGTGCCCTTCCATCGCGTGATCAGTAATTTCATGATCCAGGGCGGTGATCCGACCGGCACGGGATCGGGCGGATCGACCCTGGGCACCTTCAACGATCAATTCAATGTCGACTTGCTGCACAATAGCGAAGGTACTTTATCGTTCGCCAAGTCGGCGGACGACACCAATGACTCGCAGTTCTTCATCACGTTGGCCCCGACCCAATGGCTCGATTTCAAGCATTCCGTGTTTGGCCAGGTGACGGAGGGTTACGACGTTCTGGAGGCGATCGGCAAGACGGCGACCAACACCGGCGACAAGCCCGCGACCGAAATCGACATCAACAAAGTGACCATCTTCCAGGACACCGAGAACGCCGTCGTGATGCTGAAGGCGCCCGTCGGGGCCACAGGCGTGTCGAACATCACCGTGACGGCCAGCGATGGGAAGGGGCTAACCTACCAGCGCACGTTCCGTGTGACGATGGTGGCGGACACGCAGGCCAATGGTGGCGGCTACAACGGCGGGCCGTTTCTGGCAGATATCAGTCCCAATCCGCTGACCACCACCCGCAACACCGTCGCGCAGCTCCAGTTGCAGGGGATTGATAAAGAAAATGAGACGCTGTACTACGACGCGACGAAGGTGGGAACGGTCAACTATACCCTGAACGTGAACAACGCGACGGGGCTCGTCCAGGTCACGCCGCCGGCCGGTTATGTGGGGCCGATGCAGGTGCTGGTGAAGGTGAAGGACTCGGTGACGCCGGCGCTCACCCGACAAGACCCGTATGATTCGCAGACGGTCACGTTCAATGTCTTGCCCGAAACTCCGGTGTTGACGTTGGCGGCGGCCTCGGATACGGGCACTCTGAACGACAACATCACCAGCCTCAAGACCCCTCAGTTCCACATCACCAACGTCGTCTCCGGCGCCACGGTCGAGATTCTCAATGGTACGACGGTGGTGGGGCAGGGGACGGCGACCGGCACCACCATCGACGTGACGGCCGACCTGTCTGCGAAGCCCGATGGAACCTATCCGCTGACGGCGGTGCAGACCCTCAGCAGCGTGAAGAGTGCGGCCTCCAACCTGATACCGCTGCAACTCGACACTTCGGCGCCCGCGGCCTTTACGTCCACGCCGCCGACCAAGGCGTTCGTCGATTCGCAACTGAAGTATGACGCACAAAATACAGACGAGGGGCACGCGGGCTTTGCCTACTCGCTGGTGAATGGGCCGACGGGCGCAGCGATTGATGTAGCGACGGGACTGCTCACCTGGACGCCCACGACCGCTCAGGTCGGAAATCAAAGTTTCCAAGTCCGTGGCACGGATGGGGCTGGCAACGCCGTGACCCAGGACCTGAATATCGCTGTCGTCCAGGCTACTGTGAAACTGCGTCTGCAACCGACGGATCTGAGTGGCAACCCCATTACCCACGTCAGCCTCGGCAGCCAATTCCTGCTGCGCGTGTTTGCCCAGGACGTTCGCGGGTCGTCGTCGGGCGGTGTGTTTTCCGCCTATTTGAACGTGGCCTTCGACCCGACGCTGGCGTCCCCGGTGGGTCAAACGCTCAATGACATTACCTTTACAGATCCCTACAGCAACGGGAAAGCGGCCACTTTCATGTCCGGGGCTATCAACGAAGTAGGCGCCTTCGCAGGCACCACTGCGTTGGGCGAGGCGGACAAGCTGATGTTCAGCATCACCATGAACCCTGTGAAAGCCGGGACCATCAACTTCACAGGCTCACCCGCCACCGCCGTCGGCCACGAAGTCTTGGTCTACGGCGCGAATGCGGCCGTCTCTTCGAACCTCCTGAATTTCGTCACGGGCACTCTGACCATCGATTCCGGAATCATCGCCAACAACGACACGTTCAATTTCGACGAGGACAGCAGCGGCAATAGCCTGACCGTCCTGACCAACGACGTCAATAACCAGGGCGGCACCCTGACGATCACCGCGGTCGGTCCGGTGGATCACGGCGGAACGGTCACGATTGCGCAGGGCAGTCAGCAGCTGCTTTACACACCGGCCGCAAATTTCTCCGGCCAGGAGCAATTCACCTACACCATTGGCAATGGCCAGTCCACGAGCACCGCGACCGTGACGGTCCAGGTGCAGCCCAAGAACGATCCGCCGACGGCGAATAACGACACCTTCACGGTCGCGATGAGCAGCCAGGGCAACGCCTTGGATGTCCTGGCGAACGATTCGTTCGCCCCCGATCAGAGTGAAACCTTGCGGGTGCTCTCGGTGGGCACCACAGACAAGGGCGGTACGGTCACGATTGCCCCCAACGGAACGCACCTGGTCTACGCGCCGCTGGCCGGTTTCACGGGTGATGAAACCTTCACCTATACCATTACAGACCGCGCCGACTCAACGGGCCTGACCGCCCAGGCCACGGTCAAGGTGACGGTCACAGCGTTGCCCTTGCCGACGGTCGTCGCGGATACGGCCACCGTCAACGAAAGTTCTGCGGCTACGGTGATCAACGTGCTAGGTAATGACACTCCCGGCCAGACGGGCGACACGTTGACGGTGACTGCCGTCACGCAGCCCACCAACGGTACGGTCACCGTTGGTGCTCTGGGCGCGAATCTGTCCTACACACCCAAGTTGTACTTCTCGGGCACGGACACGTTCACCTACACCGTCCAGGAATCGAATGGTGGAACGCGGGTCGGCACGGTGACGGTCACGGTGACGGCTCTGCCGGCGCCTACGGCGGTGGTGGACACCACCATCCTTGTCGGTGGATCGGTGGCCACCGTGATCAACGTGCTCCTGAACGACACGCCCAACACGGTCGGTCACACGTTGACGGTCACGGCCGTGGTGCCTTCGGCCACCGGTGGCGCGGTTGCCATCGGCACCAGCGGGGCGAATGTGACCTACACGCCGAAGGCCGGGTTCTTCGGTACGGATACGTTCACGTATACCGTTCGCGAGCAAGCCGCCGGCTGGGCCACGGCCACAGTGACCGTGCTCGTCACGCCGTCGCCGACAGACGACACGTTCAACATGGCGAAAAACGGACCGAAGACCACGCTGGACGTGCTGAAACTCAGCGCGCTGAATTACCCTTCGACGAATCCCTACCAGCAGCTGACGATCACCGCCGTGACGGCAAGTTCGCCCGGTGGGACGGCGGCCGTGGCGGCGGACGGTAAGCACGTCGACTTCACGCCCCAGGCGGATTATGTCGGCGCGGACACCTTTGCGTACACGGTCAGTGATGGCAACGGCCATACCGCTCAGGGCAGCGTGACGGTGAACCTCACGAACTATACGATTTCCGGTAGCGTGGCGTCCTCCTCGACTGCCATAACTGGCGCCATGCGCCTTGTCGGAATAGATCTCGTGCTGAGGGACATGTCTGGCAACGTGGTCAGCACACCTCCCGTGAAGACCGATTTCCTAGGTAGATACAGCTTTCCCAACCTCCCCTCCGGCCAGTACACGGTAAGCAAGGCATCCGCACCGTTCCTGCTGGATGATCCCCAGACGATCACGGTCACGACGACGGGGTTGTCTGGCAGCGAAAGCACAGGCAATAATTTCGCCCCGTCCGGGCGCAAGGCGGCATTTATCAGCATTCTCGACTTCCTGGTGACTGCCCCGCGTCAGTCTTCGCTGTCCCCGACCGACTCCTTTGTCGCGGCCACCGGATACGTGCCGGCGGGTGCCGCCGATACGGCAGAAGCGGGTGCCCAGAAGTGGATCACCATCGAGTCCGGCTGGGCCGGATTCACGAGCGTCTTTGTGCACTTGTCCCAGAACCCGGAAACGGTGCATATCCACGCCATCAAGACGGATGGAACGACACTCCACCACGACTTGCTACCGACCGACACCCGCGTGCAATGGCTGGGGAAGGAAGGCGATGCCTCGCTGCTGCGGATCATCGGTAGTGCCGCAGACCTGCAGCTGGACAACAGCGAGTGCTGTGTGCCTGCCCCCAGCGCCGCCGCCGCGGGCGAAGCCGGTTCCACGACCTCGCAGAATTTGGCGACCTCGACCGCGCCGTCGGCTGTGGGTGAAGGCGAGGCCGTGGCCCTCACGCCCGCCGCAGTCACACCCGCCGCGTCGATCGTGGTGACACCCAGTTCCAGCTTGTTGCAGGCCTCGACGCAAACGACGCCGCTGACGTCCGCGGTCGCCGCCTCGGAACTGGCCTCGGCCTCGGAACCGATCGTCGCGGCCTCCTTCGCGCCGGTCACTTCGTACATGACGGCCAGCACGGTGTCAACGGTACAGACGCAGTCGGCGGCGGTGACCACGGCCACTTCGACGACCGCGGACGCGACCGCGCAGGCGGTGGATGCCGTCATGGCCACCGAGGATTTCGCCAGCACCCCGGAGACTGCTGCGAAACTGAAGGCCAGCACCGCCGATTCCAGCGACTACGCCGACGCGGTGGACCAAGTCCTAGCTCAGACCGCCCTGTAAGTTCGCGGTCCAAGCGATCTCTCGTTCCCACGCTTTGCGTGGGAACGTGCCGCGATGACGCTGCGTCCTGCCGGTCCCCCCACGTATTCTGGACGCAGAGCGTCCGGCAGAGCCGTTCCCACGCGGAGCGGCTGTGAAAGAATCGTAGGGTGGGCCAAGTACTCGCGGCCCACCATCGAAAGCAATGCCAGTTTCTTAGAATTGGTGGGCCGCGAGTACTTGGCCCACCCTACTGTGAATCGTGTTCTCACATCTTTTCGCAGCCTCGGAGCGAGGGAACGCGGACAAGCTCTCAGTCCTTCAGGTGCCCCACGCTGGACTGAAAGTACTTGTGGCGGCGCGCGACAACCTGTATGTCCGCCTCCTGCTGCTGCGATTCCAGATCACGCAGATTGGCGATCGTGTAGCGACACTTCAATGTTTCGACGCGAAAACGCAGATAGGCGGCATGTTCGGGCGGCAAGATACCCAACAGATACCCCTGCAATTCCTCGCGGGTGGGCGCGCCGATTTGGTTGCGGCGCCAGATTTCGGCCAGCGTGTGGATCCCGCAGTCGCGGCGGGCATTGATATCCGCCAGCCGTTGCAGCAGGTCAGGCCGCGCCCGCAGGATCTGTTCGAGCTGCGCCATGCGATCGGCGTCCAAAGCCTCGTCCAGATAGGCATCCAACTCGGCCGTTGTAATCTGGTCGCAGGATTCGCGGGATAATTCAGCCATAACTCACTCCAAGCAACGGCGGACGAATGACTTCGGTGTGAGCAGTTGCGGTGGGCACAGCCCACCCTACGGCTTCTTCAGCAAGCTCCTCGGAGTACCGGGGCGAGGGAGTTGTTTTTCGGCCGGATCCCAGTCCGCCAATAGCTTTTCGATCAGACGCGGCACGTAACCCGTGGTGCGTGGCGGCATGTGCGGCACGTCGCGCGGCAAGGCCTTGACCGCGTCCAACGCGGACTTCGCCTTGCCCCCCAGATCGTCCAACGCACCCAGCGCGAGCAGCGAGACGTAGACGCTGTGCTCTTTCAGCGATGCGGCCTCCAGCAGAATCGGCAGGGCCGCGGCTAGATCTCGTTGATCGCCGTATGTTCCCAACGCCTGCGCCGCTGCGACTCGCACGCTGGGCGATTGGTCCTGGAGAGTCTTGCACAGCACGTCGTGCGTGGCGCGGACCGCCTCCAGACCGCGCATCAAGAGCCCCAACGCGGCCCAGTAGCGGACCGCGCTGTCCAGATCCGTCAAGCATTGCTCCAACTGCTGCGTGACGTCCGGCCGCAAGGATGAGGCCAAATCGGCCGTGGCCAAGATACGTTCCAACGGGTAGCGTGCCGGATCGTGGCCCACTTCATAGGGCGAGGAATCCATCGATCGCGAGTGGATCTCGTCCTCCGGCAAGAATCCGACATCGCGAATCTTGAGCAGAAAATCCTGGTTCGCCTTTCGCAATCGCTGCAGAAGGTCCTGCTGATCGGGAGACGACACCAAGTTCCGTACCTCGTCGCGATCCTGCTCCAAGTCGTATAGTTCTTCGGGCGGCTTGGTTTCCCAGAAGAAGGTCTGGGGTGGCTGGAGCTGGCCCTGATCATAGAGCTGCTTCCAGATCCGTGTGGTCGGTGTCTGGAACATATAGTTGATGTACTGGCCGTAGATCTTATGCGGCAGGTAGTTGCGAATGTAGACGTAGCGTTGGTCACGCACCGTCCGCACCAAATCATAACGCTCGTCCATGCGCCCGCGAAAGCCGTAGGCATACGGCGGATCAGCCGTCGTGAACTGGCCCAAGAACGCCTGTCCCTGCAGATGCGCTGGCGGCAGGATCCCTGCCAAACTCAGCACGGTGGGCGCCAAGTCGATGAACCCGACCAACCGCTTGGAGCGACCTCCGGGCGTGTACCCTGTCGGCGTCGCCTGCCGAAATTTCAGCGGCAGGTAAACCACCAACGGCACGTGCAGCCCGGAATCGTACGGCCAGCGTTTGCTGCGTGGCATACCCGAACCATGATCGCCGTAGAAGAAGATGATGGTGTTTTCGGCCAATCCGTCATTCTCCAATTCCTCAAGAATGCCGCCCGCCTGGCGATCCATCTCCGTGATGTTGTCATGGTACTGCGCCCAGTCCTGCCGCACTTCGGGTGTGTCGGGGTGGTAAGCGGGGACGCGGACCTTGGCCGGATCGTGCACCCAGCGATGGGGCCGCTTCCGGATCTGGCTTTCATGAGTGCCCACCAAGTTGAAAACGGCAAAGAACGGCTGGCCAGGCTGACGGTTGCGCCAATGGCCTTGCTTGCTGGAAGCGTCCCAGACACGGCCCGGCTGCTCCAGGTTGTAATCTTCCTTGTTGTTGTTCGTACAGTAGTAGCCGGCCTCCCGCAGATACTGCGGATACAGCTGCATGCCCGCCGGCAGTCGCGTCATGCTGCGCATGTGTTCGGCCCCGGTGCAGGTGGGGTACAGGCCGGAGATAATCGTCGTCCTCGCCGGCGCGCAGACTGGCGCATTGGACCAGGCGTTCAGGTAGATCTGGCCCTTCTCCGCCAAACGATCCAACTTCGGCGTGTCTGCGTAGCTGTCGCCGTAGACGCCCAGATGCGGGCCGATGTCTTCGCACGTGATCCACAGGATGTTCGGCCGCGGCGGTTCGGCGGCAAGGCCTGCAGACGACAGTGCGGCAATCCAGATCAGACACAGCGGTCGCCTCAGCGCGTTCATCAAGTTGCTCCTGCGCGAATGTGAGGTCGGACGTCCCAGTAGCCATTACTATCGGCTTCCGCCACCGCTCTTGCAACCCCGCGAGTCCGCTGCCAAAGGCGGAAGATCGGCTGGGGGCTAGTGCGTCTTCAAGACCAAACGTTGGGGTCGCGATGCGTGAGCGGCACGGCGCTAGCCGCCGGTGGCGTTTGGAACCGGCGGCTAGCGCCGTGCCGCTCACAACCCTCGCTCTTAGCCTGGAAGACGCACGAGGTGATTCCCGGTATCACGCGGTTGTTGCCACCCTGGCTGGCGTGTTGCTGCTCGTGTCGGCACCGGGTATGCATCAGCTGTCCGCTTGCCTAGAGCCAGCGGATTGGAACAGTTGACGTTTCAACAGCATCATGAATACCGTCTCCCGACGTCCAAAAACCGTGCGACTCGTCGTGCAGAGCTGCGCCGCCGCAGCCGGCGGCGGCGCATTGGCTGCCGCCACCGGTTGGTTGGTCGGTCATTGGTCGTTCACCACGTTCGGCGCGGGTTACGTGCCGATGCCGCCGAGCACCGCCTGGTTGCTGGTGCTGCTGAGCGCCGCCTTGTGGCTCCACTGCCAGTGGCCGCAGCGGCGCCTAAGTCGCCTTTTTGGCGTGGGGGCCAGCACGGTGACCGGCATGTTCAGTCTGCTGGTCATCTCGCACGAATCCGGTCTTGTGCGGCTGGAGTTCGAGGCCTGGCTGGCTTTCACGACGGCGACTGTGGGTGATATCCCTGTGGCCCGGATGTCGCTGCACACCGCCGTCACGTTCCTCTGCGCTGCGGGCGCCCTGGGATGTCTCCCGGGTGCAATCTGCTGTCCGCGGTGGTGGCGGCCACCGGCGTTGGCGTTGGCAACCGCGGTATCCGGCAGCGGGGCGGTCGCCATCCTGGGTTACGCGGCAGGCATGCCCTTGCTCTATGGCAGCGGGTATGTCCCGATGGCGTTATTGACGGCGATCTCGCTGGCTGTGTGGGGCGCTGGACTGATGGTGGCGGCCTACCCGGACAACTGGTTGCTCGCAGGGCTGACGGACGTGTCCGGCGACGCCGCAACCCCACAATTCCGCCGTTTCCGCTGGGCCTTGGTGGCGGTGTTTCTGGTCCTCCTCGCTGGCATCAGCAGCTCGGGCTGTTTCTACTTGCGGCGGCAACTGATGGACTGGCGTCACAAGGCGGAGCAGGAGCTTTCCACCATTGCCGATCTCCAAGCGGCGCAGCTTACGGAGTGGCGTCGCGAGCGATTGGCCAACGCGAACTTAATTCGTCTCACACCGTACGTCGCCCGTCGCGCGCTCAATGTCTTGGAACTACCCAATTCGGTCACCACCCGGGAGATGTTCACGAGCTGGCTGGAGCGGTTGCTTGCGGTCGGCCCTTATGAGTACGCGCTGCTGTTGGATGCGCAAAGGAACGTCGGGTTGATCTACCCGAAGCGTGCTACGGGCGTGTTGAGCGAAACGGTTCATCACGCGGCCGAGCAGGCGTTCCGTACGCGGCAAGTCGTTTTGTCCGACGTGTACCGAGAGACAGCGGGCGGCCAGGTCCAACTCAGCGTCCTGGTGCCGCTTATCGTCCGCCGGGATAACACCCGTGACAATGTTCCCGCGGCGGGCGTACCTCCGTCCCTGGAGGACCGCTGTGCGGGCGTGCTGGTGCTGCAGATCAACGCCGGTCGGTCCCTCTGCCGCTTCGTGAAGCCTTGGCCCACGCCCAGTCCGACAGGCGAGACGCTCCTGGTGCAACGAGAAGCCGACGAGGTCGTTTACGTGAGCGAACTGCGCCACCGGGCGAAGCTTGTGCCACGGATCCGCACGCCTCTTAGCCGCCGGGAAGACCTGCTTGTCCGGGCTGTCAGCGGCGAGGCAGGTATCTTGGCAGGAAACGATTACCGGGACATCCCGGTTTTGGCGACGACGCGGGCCATTCGGGGAACGCCGTGGTTCCTGGTGGCCAAGGTGGATCAAGCCGAGATTTACGCTCCGATTCGCGAGCGGGGGTGGACCATCATCAGCATTGTGATCGGGCTGGCCCTGGGGGTGGCCCTGAGCCTCCGCCTGCTCTGGCGGCAGCGCGACATCGCGTTCTTGCAGCGGCAGATGGCGGCCGAACGCGAGCGGGGCGCGATGGCTGCGCGGATCGCTTACCTGATCAAACACGCGAGCGACATCCTGCTGCTGACGGATGAGAACCTGCGGATCATTGAGGCCAATAACCGGGCCTTGGAAATCTACGGCTACACGGCGGAGGAGTTGCAGCGACTGACCCTCCACGATCTGCAATCGCCGGTCGCTTCGGCGGACATGAACGGTGTATTGCGTCCGGCGACGTTCCTGCCGGAAGGCGTGTTTGAAACTGTCCATCAGCGTAAGGATGGCTCGACCTTTCCGGTGGAAGCCAGCGTCCGCACCATCGAAGTCGAGGGAAGAAGCATTGGCGAGAGCATCATTCGCGACATCACCGAACGCAAGCGACTGGAGGCGGAACTGCTGCGGGCCAAGGAAGCCGCCGAGGCTGCCAACCGGGCCAAGAGCGAATTCCTGGCCAACATGAGCCACGAAATCCGCACGCCCATGACGGCCATCCTCGGCTATGCGGATCTTCTCCTGGAGACGCATGTCGGCCACGTTTCGCAAGAGCACGTCGCCGTGATCCAACGCAACGGCGAATACCTCCTGGGACTGATCAGCGACATCCTGGACCTCTCGAAGGTGGAAGCCGGAAAGCTGCAGATCGAGCCGATCTGTTGTTCGCCCTGCGAACTGGTGGCCGAGGTGGTCTCGTTCATGCGAGTCCGCGCCGCCGAGAAGCAACTGCATCTGCAGACCGAACTGGCCGGTCTCCTGCCCGCCACCGTACGCACCGATCCCTTGCGTCTGCGTCAGGTGCTGATCAATCTACTGGGCAACGCGATCAAGTTCACCGACCACGGCGAAATCCGACTGACCCTCCGACTGACTTCTGAGGATTCTCCGCGTCTCCGCTTCGAAGTGACAGATACGGGCATCGGCATGAACCCCGAGCAAGTCGGTCAGCTGTTCCAACCATTCACGCAAGTGGACGGTTCGCCCACGCGGAAGTTCGGCGGCACGGGTCTGGGGCTGTGCATCAGCAAGTATTTGGCCGAGGCCCTGGGGGGTGACGTCGAAGTGCGTTCCCAGCCGGGCCAGGGCAGCACCTTCACCCTGACAATCGATCCGGGGCCGCTGGATGGTATTCGCCTGCTCCCCGGGGGCGTGGAGGCAGCCCGCCTGCCGCCACCCTGTGCGGCACCGGCAGCCGCGGGCCAGGTGGTGCGGCACGACCGCATTCTGCTGGCCGAGGACAGCGTGGACAGTCAGCGGTTGCTCTCGCTACTGCTCAGGCGAGCCGGCGCCGAGGTGACGGTCGTCGAGAACGGTCAGCAGGCCGTCGCGGCCGCCTGGGCCGCACACGAAGCGGGTGAACCGTTCCACGTGATCCTGATGGACATGCAGATGCCCGTGCTGGACGGCTTCGAAGCGACCCGGCAATTGCGTCAACGGGGCTATGCGGCCCCGATCGTCGCCCTGACGGCACACGCGATGGCCGAGGACTGCCAGAAATGCCTGGCTGCCGGCTGCAACGGCTACGCCACCAAGCCGATTGACCGGCAGAGGCTGTTGGCCACGGTCGCCTCCTGGGCGACTCGCGATGGTACGCCTGATGCTGCACCCGCTGCCACACCCCCAGCGAGTACCGTTCAGCCTGCCAGTTGGCTCTATTCGCATCTGGACTAGTACGTCTTTAAGGCTAAAAAGTGGGGTAAGCATCCTGCTTGCCTTTCGATTCATCGCGTCAAACGCAAGCTGGAAGCTTACGCCACCGAATCGGAATTCCGCCAAATTCTTGTGGGGGGGATTGGCACGCCGGAATCCACGGGTCAAACTCACCGTCGTCGAACGGTCGTTGCGGAGGCTCCGGCAGACGCGACTGTCAACTAAAGACGCCGAGCAGCCCGGCTGATGCGGGTCGCTTGTCATCGAGTTTCTTGTCATCCAAGTTTCTGTCGTCTGGCTTCAACTTTCGGAGACTAGCATGCGACCCTTAGAATCCGGCAGCGGGGCCACGCTGCCCGAAGCCCTGTCCCGTCGCCAGCTACTTCGCCTGAAGGTGGTATACGGCGTCGCTCTGGCGTTCATCGCCGTGACGATCCTCTCCTCTTCGCTGCTGATGTTGTACGCCCTGGAGCGTAACCGCGGGGATAGCCGAGTGATCAATCTTTCTGGGCGCCAACGCATGCTCTCGCAGCGTTTGACGAAGTGCGTCCTGGCTCTGGAACGGGATCCGTCCGCCGCCGCCACCGCCGGGCGTCCCAAGGAAATCGGGAAATCCCTGCAAGACTGGATGGCGGCTCACGCCGGGCTGCAGTACGGCAATCCGGACCTGGGCCTTCCCACGCGGAAGAATTCCGTGGAGATTGAACGTTTGTTCCAGGAAATCGAAAGCCCGTACCAGGAGATGGTTCAGGCCGTGACCGGCGTGCAGCGACTGAGCGAGGTCCCGGACGCACTGAGCGGCAACGCAGAACTGAAACGAGCGGCGACAACCATGCTAGCCAGCGAGCCACTGTTCTTAAAACTGATGGATCAGATCACGTTCCAATTCGACGCGGAGGCCAAGTCGCGGTTACAGGGGCTCAAGACGCTGGAGTTGGTGATTCCCGCCGTCGGTTTGTTGGTGCTACTGCTGGAGTTTCTGGTGGTCTTCCACCCCTCGCTAACCCAGCTCTCTCGCATGGTTTCCGCCCTGGAGCAGCGGAGTGCCGAGCTAACCCTGGCCAATTTCCGACTCACGGAGGCCATGCAGAAGGCCGAGTTAGCCAACACGGCCAAAGGTGATTTCCTGGCCAACATGAGCCATGAAATCCGCACGCCGATGAATGCGATTATTGGCATGGCGCATCTGGCGCTGCGCACGGAGCTGACCACGAAACAGCAGGCCTATCTGACAAAAATTGGCAGTGCGGCCAACTCCCTGCTCGGCATCATCAACGATCTTCTGGACTTCTCCAAAATCGAGGTCGGCAAGATGGAACTGGAGCACGCGGCGTTCTCGCTGGACGAAGTGCTGGACAGTCTCTCCGACATGGTGGGCCAGAAAGCGGAACAGAAGGGCCTGGAAATGGTGTTCTCCGTCGCCCCGGAAACGCCGCGAGCCCTGCTCGGCGATGCGTTGCGGCTGGGCCAAATTCTCATCAACCTGGTCACCAACGCGGTGAAGTTCACGGAGCACGGCGAGATCCTGATTGCCGTGGCGCCGGAAGAGCTGACCGGCGCGACGGCCCGACTGCGGTTCTCGGTCCGTGATACCGGGATTGGCATGACGCCGCAGCAGATCTCCGGCTTGTTCCAGTCCTTCTCCCAAGCCGACACCTCGATTTCCCGCAAGTACGGCTGCACCGGCTTGGGCCTGGCCATCAGCAAGCAACTCACAGAGTTGATGGGCGGGCGCATCCGGGTGGAAAGCGAGCTGGGTCGGGGCAGCACCTTCAGCTTCACCGCCAGCTTCGGCATCGGCCAGAGCGTGTTACCTTCGTCGGCCCGCGTCAGTCTCCGCGAGTTGCTGGGAAAACGCGTATTGATCGTCGACGACAGCGACAGCGCGCGCGAGGTGTTGACCACCATGCTGACCAACAAGGGTTTTGCGGTGGAGGCCGTTCAGTGTGGCGAGGAATCGCTGTCAGCGCTCACCGCCGCGTCGCACGGAGGCACGCCCTTTGACTTGGTGCTGATGGATTGGCGGATGCCGGGAATGGATGGCATCGAAGCCTCCCGCCGCATCAAGGCCGACAGCACGCTGTCTCGCACGCCCGCGATCCTGATGGTGACAGCCTTCGGTCGCGAAGAGGTGATGAAGCGTGCCGCAGAAAACGGGCTGGACGGTTTTCTCATCAAACCCGTGAATGAATCCATTTTGATTGACACCATTACCGAGATTTTCATCCGACCATCCCGTGGCGTGATATCGCAAGCGTCTGGCCCTGGGCTGCTAGACACCCCGGTTCACTTGGTGGGGCGGCGGATTCTGCTGGTCGAGGACAACGAAATCAACCGGGAACTGGCGACCGAACTGCTGACCGATTTCGGGCTCTGCGTCGAGACTGCGGAAAATGGCCGCGAAAGTGTGGCGCGCGCCACGACGGAAGCTTTCGACCTGGTCCTGATGGACATTCAGATGCCGGAAATGGACGGACTGACGGCGACCCGTTTAATACGTGCCGATGAGCGTTTGCGCGACCTCCCGATCATTGCCATGACCGCCAACGCGATGAGCAGCGACCGGGAAAAGAGTCTGGCCGCGGGCATGAACGATTATGTGACCAAGCCGATTGATCCGGCCCGACTACTGGCGACGCTGAGCCGGTGGATCAAGGCCCCCCCTGCGCCGGAACAAGCGGTTGAACAGATGCCGGACGAGCCCGTGCCGAGCGTGTCCGGCGACGGCCTGCCCGATCAGCTTCCCCCCTTTAACATTCCGGCCGCGTTGGTGCGGACCAACGGCAAGCCCAAGCTGCTGCGCAAGCTGATTCTGAGGTTTCGCGACACGTATTCGCAGGCGGCGCAGGACTTGCGAAAGCTGGTCGCCGAGGGCGGCCTCGAGGAAGCGGAGCGACTGGCTCATTCGCTCAAGGGCGTCGCGGGAACACTGGAAGCTCGGGACGTGCTGCAGGCCGCGGCGGCTGTGGAGCAGGCCTTCCGGGAGGGCCGGACAGCAGCCATCGCAGACCTCATCGCCGCCTTGGACAGGGCGCTGACGCCAGCCATCGCCGCCGCCGCTTCGTTGGGTGTGCTGAACTCCGCGGCTCCACGACCATCGCCGGGGCCCGCTCCCTTGAATTTCGACCACAGGGACAGCGCAGCGACCTTGTCTGAGTTGCGGAGTTACGTCGCGAGCAACAGTTTGAAGGCCCGCAGATGTTTCGCCCAATTGAGCGGAAACCTGGCGGGCTGCGGGGCCGATGCGGAAGTCAACGAACTAGAGGTCAGGCTGGGCCAACTGGACTTCCCTGGCGCTTTGCAGGCATTGGATCGACTGACGACTAAACTGGCTAGGTTGGGGAAGACCTCATGACAACGGAACGGCAGTCACGAATCTTGGTGGTGGATGACGAACTGACCAATATCGAGGTCCTGGCCGATATTTTCAGCGACCACTATGAGGTCCTGTTCGCCTTGGAGGGCGAGAAGGCCCTGGAAATCGCCGCCGCAGCCCAGCCGGACGTGATCCTGTTGGATGTCATGATGCCGGGCATTGACGGCTATGAAGTCTGCCGACGGCTGAAGGCGAATTCCAAGACCCGCGACATCCCCGTGATCTTCGTCACCGGCCTCGGCGATGTGGCGGCGGAATCGCGGGGTCTGGAACTGGGGGCTATGGATTACATCTTCTACGATCGCGGTGCTACCAAGAATTTCGAGGCCCGGGGTCTTGGGCTGGGGGCCATCGACTATATCACCAAGCCCTTCAGTCCGGCCGTGGTCAAGATGCGCGTGCGGAACCAGATCGAACTGAAGCACATTCGCGACGAATTGATCGAAGCCAACCGCATCGCGGAAGCGGCCACGCGCACCAAGAGCGAGTTCCTGGCCAACATGAGCCATGAGATCCGCACGCCCATGACGGCCATTCTCGGCTATGCGGATCTACTGCTGGAAGAGTGCGTCGGTTACGCGGCCCAAGACTACGTCGCCGTGATCAAACGCAGCGGCGAACAGCTGCTGGGACTGATTAACGACATCCTCGACCTCTCGAAGATCGAAGCCGGTAAACTCCAGATCAAACCCAGCCGCTGCGCGCCGGTCCAACTGGTGTCCGAAGTCATTTCCCTGCTGCAAACGCAGGCGGCGGCCAAGCAACTGCAGTTGCAGACCGAACTGGCTGGGCCCCTGCCAGCCACCATACTGACCGATCCCTTGCGGCTGCGCCAGGTGCTGATCAATCTGCTGGGCAACGCGATCAAGTTCACCGACCACGGCGAAATCCGCCTCACCCTCAGACTGACTTCTGAGGGTGGCTCTCCGCGTCTCCGCTTCGACGTGACGGATACGGGCATCGGCATGAACGCCGAGCAAGTCGGTCTGCTGTTCCAACCGTTCATGCAGGTGGACGGTTCGGCCACGCGGACGTTCGGCGGTGCAGGTCTGGGACTGTGCATCAGCAAGTATTTGGCCGGGGCTCTGGGCGGCAACCTCGAAGTACGTTCCGAAGCGGGCCAGGGCAGCACTTTCACCCTGACGATTGATCCGGGGCCGCTGGACGGTATTCGCCTGCTGCCCGAGAGCGTGGAGGCGGCCAGCCAGTCGCCGCCCCGCGCGGCATCGACGGCCGGGGGCGCGAGTGTACTGCACGGCCGCATCCTGCTGGCCGAGGACGGTTTGGACACTCAGCGGTTGCTCGCGCTGCTGCTCCGGAGTGCCGGGGCCGAGGTGACGGCCGTCGAGAACGGGCAACTGGCCGTCGCAGCTGCCTGGGCCGCACACGAGGCGGGCGAACCGTTCGACGTGATCCTGATGGACATGCAGATGCCCGTGCTGGACGGCTTCGAAGCGACCCGGCAATTGCGTCAACGGGGCTATGTGGCCCCGATTGTCGCCCTGACGGCGCACGCGATGGCCGAAGACTGCCAGAAATGCCTCGCTGCCGGTTGCAACGACTACGCTACCAAGCCGATCGACCGGCAGAGGCTGCTGGCCACGGTCGCCCCCTGGGCGACCTGCGGTTGTACGCCCGACGCGGCACCTACTGCCACAGCCCAGGCGAGCACCGCTCGGCTTCCCAGCTGGCTCTATTCGGATCTGGACTTTGCCGATGATCCTGAACTCGTCGACCTGGTCGCTCTCTTCGTGGCGGAAATGGCGGACCGAATCACGGCGCTGGAGGCTCAGGCCCAGAGCCGAGACTGGAACGAAGTGGCGCGATCGGCCCACCGTCTCACGGGAGCGGCCGGCACGTATGGGTTTGGTGCAGTCACGCCCTATGCGGCGCAACTGGAAGCTGCCGTGCGCGAGTCCCAGTCGGAGGAGCGGATCCTTTCGGCGGTCGATGAACTCGTCAGCCTCTGCCGCCGCCTGCGTGCCGGTATTGCCCCCGCCCAGGATACGGCTGTGCACAACGCAGGCGATACCACTTGCGGCTGAGATTGGCTCGTTTAACTGCCAGCCGGAGGCTTGCGTTTTGCGACGCGCACGACACCCGCCAGCGGCTACCCGGCTTGCGGTTAAGCGCCCACGCAGAATGTGCCATCGTTACCCGCGAGCGGTATAACACGGCCGCACAGCTGCCAGCCCCCCACTGAAAATGGTCGCAGGCTACGCGAGCAACCGCTTTTTTCGCCGTACCAGGGACGCGCGGATTCGGACGATTTCCGCGTATTCGGGCGTCTTGGCAAAGGCTTGGCGTTCCTCGCAGGTAGGGAAGAGTTGGCCGAACTTACCGCCATTGCCGAAGAACGCGTTGTGCAAGTCCGTGTCGGACGAACTGCGTTTCGCTTCCTCACGGACGAATTCGAGTGCCAACTGGGCTTTACTCCTGGCCATGGAAACGCTCCTCATCCAAGTGCCGTCCTCATCCAAGTGCCGCTGTCGCCGGAACCTCCAGAATCTGCACGCCATCGTAGTCACGGACCTCAAAGTACATGGCTCGCTGCCCCAATGTTCGGCCAATTCGGAGCACAGCTTTTCGGGCCTCGTCGAGCAGGACTCGATCACAGACGACGGTGACCCGCCGGCTTTCGTCGCGATAGTGAATGGAATCCTTCGGATCGATCCATTGTCCCTTGGTGATGCCCTCGTCCGAACAGCCGCCAAACTCGATGGCCAGTTCGTCCAAGAACTGCCTCAACTGATGCAGCGGCACCTTCCGGCCATCGTTGAATCGTACGGGCATCAACGTCGTGAATTTCATGGAGCGTCATTCTACTCGCATGTCAGGACATCGGCAACGGTGGAGTCGCTGACAACCGTACGCCCAGTTGTGTGAACGGCGGCCCAATCGGCTGCACCCGAGCGGATTTGCCCGCGCTTACGCCTCTTATCTCGGCTGGCATAGGGATGTCACGTTGTGGCGGAAGCACCACCGTGGCTGGGGTCTTGGAAGCTGAGCATTTCGACTGGACGCAGCCGAATTCGTGAGAATTCAGTGGCTGTAGTGGTCGTTGCCCCTCCGCGAAATCTCCCGAATTCTCGCGAATTCGGCTACTCGCAACTTCAAAGGCTGGGGCCCCCATGTTCCGGCGGTCTGGCGCTATTCGTAGCGCAGGGCCTCGATCGGGTCCAAGCGGGAGGCTTTCCAGGCCGGATAGAAACCGAACACAATGCCCACCGTGCCCGAGACGGCTACGGCCGCGATCATCGCGAACAGCGAGGGGCCGGTGGGCCAGTGCAGGATCGACCGCACCAGGATCGAGGCCCCGCGACCCAGCAGGATCCCCAGCGTCCCGCCCAGCAGGCACAGCACCACGACCTCGACCAGGAACTGCCGCAGGATGTGATGATTCCGGGCACCGACCGCCGCCCGCAGGCCGATCTCCCGCGTCCGCTCGGTCACGGATACCAGCATGATGTTCATGATCCCCACCCCGCCCACGACCAGCGAGATCAACGCGACCACCAGCAGCAGGGCCGTCATTAACTGTGAAGTGGAGGCCAGGGCCTGACTCGTCTCGGTCATGTCGGTGACGTGAAAATCGTCGGCTTGGTCGGGACGCAGACGGTGCCGCTCGCGTAGCAGATCGGCAATCTCCTCCATGGCCTGGTTGAGTTCCTGGGCGGAAGCGGCTTTCGCGTAGATGTGATCCACGTTGCCAAAACGGACCAACTGGGGCGTGTTGGCCAATTGGCTGGCCGAACGGGCCGAGTACAGTGGCGAGGCACCTGGGTGCAGCTTACTCAGGGTGTTGACTTGATTGGTCGCGCCGGAGGAGGCCGCAGCGCTCGCGCCGGGATTCGCAAGGACGGTGCCACTCACCCGGTACTTGAGGGTTGTCCAGGGTGCCAACACGATGTCGTCCTGGTCGGTGCCCATCATGTTCGCCCCCTTGCGGCTCAGTACGCCGATCACTCGGAACGGTACGTTCTGAATGCGGAGCTCCTTGCCGATCGGCGATTCGTCCTGAAACAGTTCGCGGCGCAGGGTCTCGCCCACCACACACACTTTGCTGGCGTTGCGCACGTCGTGCTCGGTAAACATCTCCCCCTCGGAGAAGTCCTCCCAGTCGCGGACCGTCAGGAACGAGGGCGTCGTGCCGCTGATCTGCATCGGGATCCAGTTGCGGTTTCCGTAGACAATCTGTCCTCGGGCCCGGACCAACGGCGCCACCTCCGCGACGGAGGGGCACTGGTGGAGGATCTCGTCGGCGTCCTGCGGAGAAAGCGTCACCCCGCTACCCGCGCCCTGGCTCACCCCGCCGCTGGCAGCCGCGCCGGAATGGATCATGACCGTGTTGGCGCCCATGCTGGCCAGCGTCTGCTGGATGGCGGCCTTCGAACCCTCGCCGATTTCCAGCATGGCGATCACGGCGCTGACGCCGATGATCAATCCCAGGGCGGTCAAGGCCGACCGCAGTTTGTTCCGCCGCAAGGCATGTAAGGCCGTGTGGAGGGTCCGCGGGAAGAGCGCGGCCAGCACCCCGCCATGGGGCTTAGGCGAGGCGTCGCCGTACAACGAGTTGGGACGGACGGCGTGATCCAGCGCCGACGGGAGCGCGTCCGCAGCAGATTTGACCCACGCGACGTCGGGGACCAGCCCTGCGTCGTCCTCGATGCGCCCATCGCGCATGTGGATTGTGCGATGCGCATACGCGGCGACCTTGGGATCGTGCGTTACCAGGATCACGGTGATCCCTTCGGCATTGAGTTGCTGGAACATCCGCAGGATCTCGACGCTCGTGTGCGAGTCGAGGTTGCCCGTCGGCTCATCGGCCAGCACGAGCAGCGGCCGGTTGTCCAGCGCGCGCGCGCTGGCCAACCGCTGCTGCTGTCCCCCCGACATCTGGGAGGGTTCATGGTTCAGGCGGTCGGCCAGTCCCACGCGGTCCAGCAGGAGCTGGGCGAGCCCATGTGCTTCCCCGGACGCAGGCCGGCGTAGGGCATAGTCCAGCGGCATCAGCACGTTCTGGAGGGCCGTGGTCCGCGGCAGGAGGTTGAAGTTTTGGAACACAAAGCCAAGCTGCTGCGTGCGGACCAAGGCTCGTTGGTTCGGCGATAGTCCACGCATGTCCCGGCCAGCGAACCAGTACCCGCCCGAGCTCGGCCGGTCCAGGCAGCCGAGAATGTTCATCAGGGTGGTCTTGCCGGAACCCGAGGCGCCCATCAGCGCGACCATCTCGCCGCAGGCGATCGAGAGCGACACACCCTGGAGCACGGGCACGTCGACCTCGCCCAGGTGGTAGGTCTTGTGGAGGTCTTCGAGTCGGATTAGTTCCATCGTTCGTTTCCTGCGGGTGGCGGGCGGCACACCAGGACGGGCCCCTTAAAAACCTAACTTTGACCGGCAGGCAACGGACCTGGCCCAACGGCAATGAATTCTTTCGCCAATCGCATGGATGGCAGAGCCAGAGCACGGATTTCTTTCTGGTTAGGTTTCTATCCGTGCTCTGGCTTGCTAGCCGTGCGAATGACAAAACATGGAAGGAGCAGTATAGTCCATCATCAACTTATCAACACTCACCTTCGTGGTCAGCACGAATCAGCGCAAGGAAGCGGGATCTTGTATTGACCAACCGCGGGGGCTACGATTCTGGTGAAGCTGGTGACCAAGAACGATTCCCGACCCTAGTGCCTTTGCTCACATCCCTTGCCAGGAGACCCGCAGCATGAAAATCGGCTTTCACACCGACGCGTTCAACTCTGCCTACTGGAACTTCGAGAAATGCGTCCAGTGGGCTCACGATCACGATGTGCACTTCATCGAATGCGGCCTGATCGACGGGGTCAGTTGGATTCATGGTCTGGGCTACCAGCCTCACGTGGCCCTGCACGAAGACCCCTTGTTGCTCCGCAAAAAAATGGAGCGTTACGGCGTGCGTTTTTCGCAGGTCGACGCGGCCTATCCGCTGTCCGGCAAAGACGGCCCGCTGTACGGCGTGCCCTATGTGCTGCGGTCCCTGCAGTGGGCCAAACTCGCTGGCTGCGAGCGCATCGCCACGACCGACGGCTTGCACAAACCGGAAGGGCTGAACGACGTCCAAGCCCTGGAACTGATGAAACGCAGCTACGAGCAGATCATCGAAGTCGCCACCGCCTACGAGATCACGATCAACATCGAGGTGCATGGTTACTTCACGACCAACCCGGACCTGATGGCCAAGATGCTGGAGTTCTGCGACAGTCCGTACCTGCGGATGAACCTGGACACCGGCAACACGTTCATCGCCGGCCAGGACCCCGTCGCCTTCTGCAAACGGTTTGTGAACAAGGTCACACACGTGCACGTGAAAGACGTCAGCGGTTCGCTGGCGGCGGCCGTGCGCGGCGAGCAGACCGGCATTGCGGTCAGTCACTGTGCGCTGGGCGACGGCGTCAACGCCACCAACATTTGCCAGTGCCTGGCGATCCTCCGCGATCAGGGCTTTCGAGGCACGCTGAGCATGGAATGCGAAGGGGCCGGTGGTCCGCTGCTCGAAAAGTCGCTCAAGTGGCTGCGCGCCACGCTCGGCGAGTTGAAAATCCCCGAAGAAAGATCGTAAACTCCTTCCTTCATCCGATGAGGTGTTCCCGTGATTCATGCTCAGCTTACGCGTCGCGAAGCGTTGGCCGCTGGGGCGGCCTTGGTTCTGACTACTGCCTTTCGAGCCCTGGCGGCCGATGACAAACGGCTGTTCAAGATCAGTGCCTGCGACTGGTCGCTGGGCCAGGCCCAGCAACCGGCCGCCTTGGACGTCGCCAAGGAGGTCGGCATCGACGGCGTGCAGGTCAGCATCGGTGAACCCGGCCCGCGGTACGATTTGCGCAAGCCCGAAGTCCGCCAAGAATACGTGGAGAAATGCCGGCAGACCGGCGTCCAGATCTCCTCGTTGGCGATGGGCGTCC
>JAPLNJ010000917.1 GCA_026692885.1 Planctomycetota bacterium
CCGATGCACCGTTGCCGTTGCCGTTGCCGTTGCCGTTGCCGTTGCCGTTGCCGTTGCCGTTGCCGTTGCCGTTGCCGTTGCCGTTGCCGTTGCCGTTGCCGTTGCCGTTGCCGTTGCCCTGGCCGCCGATGCCGATCGACAGCCGCGCCCGCTGCTTGTGGTGCATCGGCGCGGCGCTTGATGCACCCTACGGCCGCAACCAACGCATGAGATCAACCTCCGTCGTGGGTGATTGCATCGGTGAAGACGCTGCCGCTGGTGCAATTCACCATGAGGTAGACGAACTCCTCGCTCGCCGGAACGCTGACCGGGATACGGTGTGTGGCGAGCTGGCTGGCACCCCGGATGTCTTTCCGAACCATCTGCGATCCGTCCCAGTAGTGCACCAGGATCTGGCCATTGCCGCTGCCATACCCGGTCCATTCGACCTGAGTGATTCCCTTGTTCGGCAACTTGAAGATATGGTAGAAGCCTTCGCCCAGACAATCGCCGTCCTTGGCCTCGACCGCCTTGAGCTGCTTGGGCGTGAGAGGCACGGCATCGCGTTGTATGGTGGTGGCCAGCGACGCGCGCGTGATGCCAGGCACCGGACGCTTGACCAGATACGCCCATTCGCCGCCCAACGATTCACCCGTCTTCACTTTAGCTGTGCCACTGCGGGTCTCTTTCTGACCGCCACGTGACGGATTGAATAGATCGCCCCCTAGCTGTCCGCGCCATAAAATCTCGTCTTTCCAGTAGTAGATGTAGCGGTTTTCGGTCTTAGCATCAAGGAAGCACCGGACGCCGTTCGCGTCTTTGAGAAACACCTTGGGCTCTGACCATTTCAGGCCATCCTCGCTGGTGGCGTACACCGTGTCTCGCTCGGGGCAATAGAACATCACCAAAGCCGGTGAACCCTGGGTGGCCACCACGTCGCACCCCCAGAGATTCAAGTCGAATACCCGGGTTCTGTTGGTGAATGATAGTCCGTTTCCGCTTGTCGCGAGGCCGATGCGACAACTCTTCTCGATGTTCGCGGCGTAATAGAGCATTGACTGGTTTTGAGTTCTTAGGATAGCCATTGGATCCAGAACAAACCTTTCCCAGTCGTTTGCCACAGTCTGTAAGACCGGACGATACGCGTTCCAACGATAACCGTCGCTGCTTTCGAATGTCACAATCCATCCATTCCACGCGTGGCCTCGATTGTACTCACGAGCCCACATGCGATAGCGACTGGAGACTGCCTCGACCAACGGCGACGTGATTTCGTCATAACCGTCCGCGTACGAAATACCTTGTAGGTCGACTTCGCGGCGGTTCTCCCACTGCAAGCCGTCGCGGCTGGACATGCACGAAATGGCATGGTTGCGATTGTTGTGGTTACGGTCGGCAAACCAAGTCAGGTATCCTTTTGTCTTGCTATCGTACACAGCACTTTGCACTCCGACTGGGTTTCCGGATGTATTGACCAGCCCGGTCACTTTAGTCGGTGGCCCAGTCGCGAGGGGCCCCTCCAGACGAACGCTGCTTGCGGCGGGGGAAGTTTCAACACGGGTGTCGTCCTCACTCGCGGCCTCTGGACCTTGCGATTCGGCGGGCTTCGAATCCATCGAGCTGACGATTGTGTCAGGCACTGAAGAGTCTGCCGTAGGTGGAGCGACCGTGCCAGAGACACCCGCAGACGGCTTCTCCGGGATCGGTTCCAACTGCAGGATCAGATGTCCTACTTCCCCGGACGTGGGCTGAAGTTCTCGCCTAAGCGTCTGATACCCATCCAGCGTGGCGATCAGCGTGGTTTTGGCCCGGCCGTTGGGTTCGGCCACTTTCACGGTGCGCTCTGCGCCTTGACCGGCGACGCTGACGCCTTCGCCACTGGCGGTCAGCATGGCCTGGGGCGGATCGATGCTCACACGGTACGCCGCAGGACGTGTCGTCGCAGCGGCCAGCTTCGGCTCGAACGTGACCTCCACCGCAGTCGTCTCGTTCTTCTTGACCTGGAACGATCGCGTCACGGTTTCCAGATTCCCCGAACGGGCAATCAGGTTGTGCTCGCCCACCGTCACCTTCAAGGGCTCGTCCAGGCCGTTGATCGTAATCGTCTCGCCGTCCAGCGTGATCGTCACGTCCTTTGCGGCCGCCCCTTGCAACGCGATCCGAACCGTGCCGTACTTTGTCGAGAAGGTGATCATCACACCCAGCAACAGCAACAACGCAGCCGCTCCACCCGTGGCAATCCAGACCGACAGCGGCACGTCCCACTTCAAACGCGTGGCCCGCGAAGGTGTCGGTTTCGCCATAGGCAGCGAGGGCGTCTGCAGAGCCGCCAAGCCGTCCGCCAGCGGGTCTGGTGGTGGCGACAACGCAGAACCCGCCGGCGCGCCCAACTGCTCCCAGGGAGAACCGAACGTCAGCGAGTCGGTCGGACAGGCCAGCAGCACGTCCAGCTCGGATACCAGTTCCTCCGCACTCTGAAAGCGTTCCTCCGCCTCTTTCGCCGAACCGCGCGCCAAGATCCGGCAGATCCCGTCCGGCAGGTTGGGGATTTTTTGGCGCGGGTCCGGAAAGGGTTCGTACCGGTGCTGATAACCCAACGCCGGCAGCGACGGGGCGTCGAACGGCAGGTGACCGGTCAGCAGAAAATAGTACGTGCAGGTCAGTGCGTACAAATCGCTCCGCCCGTCGACTTGTCCGCCCATCCACTGCTCGGGCGCCATGTAAGCGGGCGTTCCCAGCAGCATCCCTTGCTGCGTCAGCTGCGTATCCGTCTGCAAGCCGCGAGCTAACCCGAAATCCACGACTTTGGTCACGCCGTCCTTGGTCCGGATCAGATTACCCGGCTTGATGTCCCGATGCACCAACCCGATCGTGTGGGCCGCTCCGAGTCCCGCCGCCGCATCGCGAACCACACGCGTGGCTTCGCGCCAAGCCATGGGCTTCTTCGCGGAGACGGCCTTGTCCAACGAGATCCCTTCCACGTACTCCATGGCGATGTAGGCCAAGCGGCCTTCCGCCCCGGCTTGATGCACGGCGGCCACGTTCGTGTGATGCAGACGAGCGGCCGATTTGGCCTCGCGCAGGAACCGCTTCAGGCGATCTTGGTCATTGGACAAGGCGGCCGGTAAGACCTTGATCGCAACCTGGCGGTCGAGGATGGGATCGCGCGCCAGATACACCACGCCCATCGCCCCGGCGCCAAGCTTGCGCTGCACCAAATACTGGCCCAGTTTCTTGGGCATTTGTTCCTGGTCGGCCGGCTGTGCCTGGGCCTTGCCGACGGCGGATTTCGTGTGCCCCGCGCGATCGGCGGTCGGCTTGGGCGGTGCTTTGTCTATCGCGGGCTCCTCGACCTTGGACTTGCTGGTATCGTCCATGGCCATCGCCAGGGTGAAGCTGGCGCCACAGCTCTTGCAGTGCGCCCGAGCGCCGAGGCTTTCGTCTTTGACGTGGTAGGCTTTGCCACAGCTCGGACATTGGATACTGACGGTCATGGTGGTACGGCTGTTCGCCCTCCGGCGTGGTTACTTGGGTCGGCAGACATGGTGCATCGGCGCGGAGCTTGATGCACCCTACATGGGTCGCACGGCTCTCCAGAGCGGTGTTGTTCGTCGCCGACGGGCCAAACCGCTTACGATTCTTGCCCGATTCGAAGCGTCAGGACGCGGCAGTGCGTATCGCACACGGCTCTGGAGAGCCATGCTACGGGAAAATGACCGGACTTTCGTTCCTCGAAGTTACCGTCGGGTGTCGGCGCCGAAAATGGGGAGAAGCCGCGGGAAAAGGTGGCGTCGGACAGGGATACCCCTGCGGCTGCGAGAATCTTAGAATATCGTGGAAGCCGCGGCCAGCATACCATACTCGTCACATCGAGAGGACCTACAGCATGGCGAAGACAGCGCTTACCTCAGGCGAGACTCGGCGGGCTTTCCTCCAGAACGCTGCTGCGGCGGCCCTGGCGATGACCCCGGACGTTCCGCGGGGGACCACCAGCTCCGGCGGCGCAGCGTGGGGGGCGGAACCACTGCCGATCCCCGCCGGCGCCGAGGGCCTGCGACGACTTAGCGAACACCTGCTGGTTTACCCGGGTCCGATCAACGTGGGCATTATCCGCGACGGCTCGCAGGCCCTGCTGATCGATTGTGGCGACGGGAGTGTCGCCGCCGTGCTGTGCCCGCTGGGCGTCACGGCGGTCGAGCAACTGGTGTTCACGCATCACCACCGCGATCAAGCTTGCGGCGCTGGGCCGTTGGTGGCTGCCGGCGCTCGAGTCGGTGTACCGGCCGCCGAGCGGGACTGGTTCGAGAAGGTCTCCGCCTACTGGGCGGATCCCAAGACCCGCTGGCATATCTACCGTTTTCATCCCCCTCGACATCCGTTATGGGACCCGCGTCTTGCCGCAGTTCACCGAGGCCGTCCTGGTCGTCGAGGAAGCCTAGTGCGTCTTCAAGGCTAAGAAGTGGGGTAAGCATCCTGCTTGCCTGTCGATTCATCGCGTCAAACGCAAGCTGGAAGCTTACGCCACCGCATCGGTCACCCCAAGACCCCAGCTGGCGGTCCGTCTCTGCGAAACCGCAAAACCCCATTCTTAACACGGACAACCCCGAAAACCGTTTGCTGCTAGCGACTCTCGCAGATACCGGCCGGTCACCGATTCTGCGTGCTGCGCGATGGTCTCCGGCGGACCTTGCACGATCACCTGGCCCCCTTGTTCCCCAGCGCCAGGCCCCAGATCGATGATGTAGTCAGCGGCTTTCATGACTTGCAGATTGTGCTCGATCACAATCAGCGAATGCCCCACAGCCAACAGCGCCTCGAAGCCATCCAGCAGTTGCACAATGTCGGAGAAATGCAGCCCGGTCGTCGGCTCGTCCAAGAGAAACAGCGTGCGTTTGCGGCGGGCGGCGGACATGTAGCCTGCCAGTTTCAGACGCTGGGCCTCGCCGGAAGACAGCGTGTTCGCAGGCTGTCCGAGCCGCAGATAATCCAGGCCCACGTCGATCAATTGCTTCAGCTTCGTCTGGACCTTCAGTTGACCGCGGAAGAAGCCGAACGCTTCGCGCACCGTCAGGTCCAGGACCTCGGCGATGTGCAGTCCGCGGTAGGTGACTTCCAGGATCTCTTTCCGATAACGCGTGCCACCGCAGCGGCTGCACTTCATGTACACGTCGGGCAGAAACTGCATGTCGATTTCCAGGTAGCCATCGCCCGCGCAGGTCTCACAGCGTCCGCCGTCCACGTTGAAACTGAAATGGCTGGCCGTATAGTTGTGCGTGCGGGCCTCGACCGTGTCGGCGAAGACTTGGCGGATCTGATCGAAGGCCTTGATGTAGGTGACCGGATTCGAACGGGGGGAAGGGCTGATGGGGCTTTGATCCGCCAGCATCACGTCGTCGATCTGGCCGTCTCCGAACACATCGTCGTAAGGACAGGGCGGCGGCGCGTCCTTGCGTTTGCGCCGGCAGAGGGCCCCGTAGAGCGTGTCCTGGACCAACGTGCTCTTGCCGGCCCCGCTGACGCCCGTGACCAGGCAGAGCACGCCGAGCGGAAACTCGACCGTGAGGTTCTTCAAGTTGTTGCCGCGCGCGCCGGTCAGCTGAATCCGGCCGTGCGTGGCGGGGCGCCGCCGCTCCGGCAAGGACGCGCCGCGGCGGCCGCTGAGGTACTCGCCGGTGAGGCTGGCACCCGGTGCCTGCAGTTCCTCCGGCGTTCCCTGAAACACGACCGCCCCGCCCCGCTCCCCCGCGCCCGGTCCGATCTCGATGATCTGATCGGCACGCCGAAGTAGCGTCTCCTCATGCTCGGTCACGACCACCGTATTGCCTCGGTCCCGCAAGCCGACCACCGCATCGGCCAGCCGGTCGACATCGCGCGGATGCAGCCCTACCGACGGTTCGTCCAACACATACAACATATTCACCAGGCTGGAACCCAGGACCGAGGTCATCGCCACACGCTGCGTCTCGCCGCCGCTGAGGGTGCGCAACGTGCGGTCCAAGGCGAGGTAGCCCAAGCCGACGTCACACAGATACCGCAGACGCGATTCGACCTGCTCCAGCATGATCCGGCCGATCCGCCGTTCCCCGTCGGTCAGCGGGAGAGACTGGAAGAACTCCCGAGCATCTTCGATCCTCTCGTGTGACACTTCCGCGATATCTCGGCCGCCGATCCTAGTGGCCAATGCTTCCGGACGCAGACGCTTGCCGCCGCAGGCCTGGCAAGGACGGTAACTGCGCCAGCGGCTGAGAAACACCCGGATGTGCAGCTTGTACTTATTGCGTTCCAGCCAAGCGAAGAAACCTCGCAAGCCACCGAAGTTGCGTTCCGGAACACCATCGCAAATCAGCCGTAGCTGGGCCTCGTTCAAGTCCTGGAACGGCACGTCCACCGGCAGGCCGTAATGGTCTGCCAGCGCCAGAAGTTCCTCCAATTCGTGTGCATAGGCGGGCGTGTTCCAGGGTGCGATCGCGCCGGCGCGCAGCGTCTTGCCCGGCTTGGGAACCACCAAATTCAGGTCCATGTCGACCAGGTCGCCGAAGCCTTCGCATTGGGGGCAAGCACCCAGGGGGCTGTTGAAGTCGTACAGCCGGGGTTCGGGTTCGGGATAGCTGTGGCCGCAGTCGTCGCAACTGAGCGAGGCGCTGAAACTGAGCCGCTGCCAGTCCTGCCCATCCATGGTCGCGGCGGGTGTTTCCGTAGGATCCGCGGTGCCGGAGTCCGAGGCAGGGGCGGGCATGCGAGACGCGCACCCGACGAAGACGCAGCACTTACCGCCGCCGTGGGCGAACGCGGTCTCCAGAGAATCCCGCAACCGTTGGGGCGTGGCAGAACCGATGGTCAACCGATCGACCACGACGTACCAGGGACCATGCTCGGGTTGGCCAAGCAACAGATCGGGGACGGTCCCGTCGGACAGGTTGACCGTCTGGTGACCCACGACGACGCGGACAAAGCCAGCTTCTTTCAGCTTGCCGACCGCCATCGCGGGCTCGTCTTCAGGTGACAGGCAGAGGGGAAAGGTCAGCATGCCGCGGGTGCCCGCAGCCAACTCGTCCAGGCGTTGGGCGACCGTCTGTGGCGTATCCCGCCGGACTTCTCGACCGCAGCCCTGGCAGAACACGTGACCGATCTTGGCGAACAGCAGACGCAAGTAGTCCGCCGTCTCCGTGACCGAACCGATAGTCGAACGGTTGGACCGCGTCCCGTGTTTGCGAGTCACCGCAATCGCTGGCGGAATGCCGTCAATACGCTCGCACGCCGGTTTCTCCAGTCGTTCGAGAAACTGACGCGTGTACGCCGAAAAACTCTCGATATAGCGCCGCTGGCCTTCCGCATACAACGTATCCAGGGCCAAGCTCGTCTTGCCGCTGCCGCTGACCCCGCAGAACACGATCAGCTGGCGCAGCGGCAAGTCCAGGTCCACCGACTTCAGATTGTGAACCTCGACTCCGCGAAGTTGGATATACTTGGCCGACAAGACACGCCTCACACGACTGGCGGTTCCGCTCAGGGGATTTGACCCACCAGCATATACTCGGCTGGCAGAGACGGGAAGTCTGATTCAACCGAGTGGGCAATGCCTCGCGTGTCCGTGGAACATCATTTCCCCAAGAGACGATTTCCGCAAGAGACGAGGTTCCCCTACGCGGGCCACCCGTTTACAATGCGAGCGGGCCCCGGAGCAGCCGCTTGGCGTCGGACGGCCCTTTGTCCTCTAGAGCCTGTTGCATGAATCCTACGTCCACCAGCGAACTCACCTCCGTCCGCCACCACGTAGCCCCGCGGGATGCGTTGGAACTTCAGTTGGCCCAAATCTGGGAAGATTTGCTGAATCGTCACCCTGTGGGCATGGAGGAAGACTTCTTCCAGTTGGGCGGCGATTCGCTCCTGGTTATGTCCCTGTTGGCGCGAGTCGCCCAAGAAACTGGCTACAGCCTGCCGATGGCCGGCATCTTCCAGGCGCTCACGATCGAGAAACTGGCCATCGCATTGCGCGTGGGGGCGCGTCCCGAGGCCTGGTCGCCCCTGGTTCCGATCCGGACCGAAGGGACGAGGCCACCCTTCTTCTGCGTGCATCCGGGCGGCGGAAATGTGTTGTGCTATCTGGAACTGGCCAGACGGTTGGCTGCGGATCAGCCGTTCTATGGCCTGCAATGTCGGGGCGTCGACGGGATCCGGGAACCGTTGGTGAAGGCCGAAGAGATGGCTCGGGAATATGTCGAGGCGGTCCGGTGCATCCAGCCGCACGGTCCCTATGCCCTCGGCGGTTGGTCGATCGGAGGGGTGCTGGCCTACGAGATGGCCCAACAACTAGTCGCGGCGGGTGAGCGGGTCGCGCTGCTCGCCATCATCGACAGCGGAGTCCTCTACGCATGTGCCCTGCTCATGGCCTTGTTTCCCAAGGGGGAAACCGGCGTTTTCGACCTGCTGCGCATGCCATCCGCGGAGCAAGTGACCGATTTTCGCCGGCGCAGCGCAGCGGCGCGGTTGGTTCCCGATGACGCCAGCGACGAACTGGCTGGCCGCGTGTTCCGCCTGTTTGTCTCGAACATGCATGCCGTCATGGACTATCGAGCCAAACCTTACGACGGCACCGTGACCCTGTTTCAGGCCAGCGAGCCGCTGGTGAGACAACGCTTTGAGCCGCACCGCGAGTGGACTCGGTCATGCAGCCACGTGGAACTGCAGGAGGTGCCGGGCAACCACTTGACCATGATTCACGAACCACACGTCGGCGCCCTCGCGGAACGGTTGCAACAGTGCTTGGACACGGCCCAGCGCTAGGGCGGTTGGCTAAGCAGGGCGGAATCCATTTCTCGTTCCGACGCTCTGCGTCGGAACGTAAGCCACGGACGCTCTGCGTCCCTGGGCAGACGACGCGGAGCGTCGAAACACTTGCGTTCCCACGCGGAGCATGGGAACGAGAGCGGCGTGAAGATGTGCACAGCAGTGGACTTCAGGCCGCTCCGGCGGAATCCCTTCCGCCCGCATTCCCTCTCATCTCTGTGTCTTGTAGGATGAGCAGCCTTACCAATTCCTTTCTAGCTTTGCGGGGAGTCACCACGATGCGTGCGAATCTGCTGTTGAGAACCTGGAGTGCGTTGGTCGTTCTACTGTGTCTTGTGCCGGCCACGCTGGCCGATGTCAAACTGCCGGGCGTTTTCGGCGAGCACATGGTGTTGCAGCGCGAGGTGCCGGTGCCGGTCTGGGGCTGGGCGGAGGCGGGAGAAAAGGTGACCGTCACCTTGGGCGAGCAATCGCAAACAGCCACTGCCGACAGCGCCGGAAAATGGTCGGTCAAGCTCGCTGCACTCCAGGCCGGTGCTCCCAGAACGCTTAAGGTGCAAGGCCAGAACACCCTCGAATTCAGCGACGTGCTGGTGGGCGAAGTGTGGCTCTGCTCCGGCCAGTCGAACATGGCCATGGCGGTCAACGGCGTGCGGAACAAGGAAGCCGAATTGGCCGCGGCCGACTTGCCCCAAATCCGTATGCTGACCGTCGCGCGGAAGACCGCCGAGGAACCGCAGGAGAACTGCGAAGGGACCTGGCAGGTCTGCAGCCCGCAGACCGTCGGCGGGTTCTCGGCCACGGCCTACTTCTTCGGCCGCGAGTTGCACCAGCAGCTGAAGGTGCCGGTCGGGCTGATCAACTCTTCGTGGGGCGGCACACCGATCCAAGGCTGGACCAGTCTCCAGGCTCATGCGGCGGTGCCGGAACTGGCTCCGCTGGTCGACGGCCTGAAGAAGGCCATCGACGGCTACGATCCGGAGGCCGCCAAGCAGCGGTACGAGAAGCAGTTGGCCAAGTGGCAGGAAGACTTGGACAAGGCCCAGGACAAAACCGCACGCGACGCCGCGAATCGCCGCAAGCCGCGGTTACAGGAAAGCCCGCGGCTAGCGCCGGGCAGTCTGGGCCGGTTGTTCAACGGCATGCTTGCCCCGCTGGCGCCGTACGCGATCCGCGGTGCGATCTGGTATCAAGGTGAAGCCAATGCGGGCGGCGCGAAGCTGTACGGCCTGCAGCTGCGCACGATGATCACCGAGTGGCGCACGCTGTGGAAACAGGGCGATTTTCCGTTCCTGTCCGTCCAGTTGCCCAACTTCATGAAGGCCCAAGAAAAACCGTCGGAAATGGGCGGCTGGCCACTGATCCGAGAGCAGTTCCTCCAGACGCTGTCGCTGAAAAATACCGGCCTGGCCGTGACGATCGACGTCGGCGAGGCCGACGATATCCACCCCAAGAACAAGCAGGCCGTCGGCCAGCGACTGGCGCAGTGGGCCTTGGCCAAGACCTACGGCAAAGAGGTCGTGGCCTGTGGTCCGCTGGTCAAGTCCAGCCAGTGCGAAGGGGGCCAGATCACGGTCGCGTTTGACTGTGTAGGCGGCGGTCTGGCAGCTCGCGATGGCGGCCAATTGAAGGGCTTCGCCATCGCTGGCGAAGACAAGCAGTTCGTCTGGGCCGAGGCCAAGGTTGTCGGCCAGACCGTGGTGGTGAGCAGTCCCGAAGTCAAGGCACCGGCCGCGGTCCGTTACGCCTGGGCGAACAATCCCGACTGCAACCTGATCAACCAGGCCGGCCTCCCCGCCTCGCCCTTCCGCACCGACGATTGGGCCGACTAGCGAGAACGATCGATGGCGATCCCACGCGTAGGGTGCATCAAGCGCAGCGCCGATGCACCCTCTTCTCTTGTTCCCACGAACAAAGTGGCCGGTTCGCGTGGCCGCGCCAGCTACTTGGAGAAACGCCAGGAGGTGATGACGTCACCCAGCCACTTGATAGCTCCTGCGTCGTGTAAGTGCCCGCTCAGAAGTTTTCTGGTATTCAGCACGAGACAGAAACCCGGTTTTTGGAAAAAACCGGGTTTCTTTTCCCCCGACAACTTGTGAGCGGGTACTTAAACGAAGGGACATGCTCCGATGCCAGCTCCAATCTACTCTCCCCTTTCTGTCGCCTGCCTGGCGTGGCGATCCTGGTTGTGCTCCGGGATCGGCGGGCTTGGTTTGAGCCTGGCCGTGCTGCTGGCGACGGCGCCGGCGCAGCAGGCCGATCCTGGGGTCGATGAGCCGCTGGGGGCTCGTTATTCGCTGGGGATGACGCTGTGGCACCTGGGCCACAACGCGGAACGGATCGAGCGTTTTCACGAATTCGTGAAGGCCCAGGGAATGACACCGGAAGAACTACTGCCAGCGGCGAGTCTGACGCCGCCGGGGACGATGACGCGGATTCTCGTGGAACCCGAACTGCTGGGCACGGCGAAGCTGAATGGCTGGCAGGTCGACAACGAGGCGATCACCAGCGGAGCCGGCGACAGCGGCCCCACGGTCAGTATTCCCGTGCATGTCCCGAAAGCGGGCTGCTACCGGTTGTGGGTGCAGTACTACGCCAACCTCAATGCCCGCGGCGTCACATTCCTGAAGATCTACCGTACGGGGCAGGAGCAGCTTGGTCCGATCTGCCAGCCGGACGAGATCTACGACAGGCCCGCCGTCGACCGGGCGGGCTACGTCTGGAAAGATCTCGTCGTCGATCTGCCGGCCGGCAATCTGACCGTCCAACTGGGGCACGTCACGCGCTGGTGGCACGGTGGAGGCGGCTACGCGCTGCGACGCATTGACTGCCTCTACCTGACCGACGAACTCTGGGCCGGTCCGCCTGCCGCCGAATCCCGCCAGGCGCTGCGCGACGCCGGTGCCCCCAACGGCATCCAATGGACGATGAACGCCCCACAGACCGACGTCCGAAACTGGCAGTGGTGGCAACTCCGCCCGATTTCCTGGGAGGACGCGACGGTCAACCCCAAGCTGTTCAACTTGAGCCGGCAGTTCTGGCAAAGCAGTATCGACAAGCTTGAGCAAAAGGAATACGACGAGACGGCGAAGCCGGACTATCGCGAGCCCGAACGTCAGGTGGTCTACCACGAGACCTGGAACATGGTGGCTAACCCTGTGCGGGCGCGGAGACAGATCAATGTCCTCACGGCCGACATCAGCCGGCAGCCACTGCAGTATCACTACGTGTGGCACGACGTGGGGAGCCATATTCCGGGGCTGCAAGCCGAGGGCCAGTACGAGAAAGACGGCCCCTGCGCGAAATACGGCGGCTGGTACGGCGGCCCAGGCAGGTTGGAAGCCAGCTACGGCAACCCCACAGGCACAGTCACGAACTTCGTGCCGGTGGCCACGCCCGGCCGGTACGCCGTGTGGGTGTTATCCAACCCGACGAATCTCAGCTACACGGCGCCGTGGTTTGGTAAAGTCAGCGCCGGTGGCCGGGAGCAGTTCACTTATCATCACCAGGGAAGAATCCCCAGCGTCTGGATGAAGATGGGCGACGTCACCGTCGAGCAGCCGGGCCAGGTGCAGGTGGATTTCGTCCTCGACGGCGCCGGTGCCGGCGGCACGTATCGCCGCATCTACACGCTGTTCCTGGTAGACGACCCGAAACTTATCCCCAACGGCACCGTGCGCCCGCCATGGACGATGGAGATGTTCCGCGAGCGCGCCGCACAGGCCGGTGCCTTGCCGACGGACAAACTGCTGTGGTGGCTGACGGACAATCCCTATCGCCCGCTGTCGCAGGAGGTTTGGGCAGACCAGGTCACCGCCGGCGACGGCTGGCCCGACGAGCCGGTGACGGGTACGGCGCGCACGAAGTCGCTGCTCATGGCCGGCGATGCCAACCGCGCGGTCCAGGTAGGACTGCGCAACCTGAGCGACGCGCCGCTCACGCTCGACGTGCAAGTCGGCCCGCTCACGGGCGCGAGCGGCGTCTTCCCGCAGGCCGTCACCTGGCGCGCGGAAGCCTTCGTGTCCTATGGCAGCGACCGCCAGACCTGGACGCCCTTCTTCCTGATGCGCCGCGCGAACATCACCGTGCCGCCCCTGAGTGTGGCGGGCGTGTGGCTGACCGTCGACACCCACGGTGTGCCGGCCGGCCAGTACGAGTCGCAGGTGAAGTTCCGCACCGTGGGCCTGCCCGACCAAACGATGGCGCTGCAGGTCCGCGTCTCGGCCGTGAAGCCGAACCCGAAACAGTCGGTACTGGTGGACGGTTGGACGCAGCCGCACGAGGGCGAGGTGCACCTGCGCGACTTTGTGGAGCACGGCATGAACGTGTGGCCGGGCGAAATGAGCAAGGCCGACATGCAGAAATGGGGCATCCGCCAGCTCCGCTTGAGCTACGGCTCGACGGCAGGCGTCCCCGCGTGGCTGGCCCACCTGAAAACGTTGGGCCTGGACTATGACGATTATTTCGTCGGCATCCTGGACGAGCCGGGCGGCACGACCCTCGCAGCCTTGAAGCCTTTCCTGGACGTCGCCCAAGCGCTCCGCGCTGCGGATCCGAAGGTGCGTATCTGTTTCAATCCGTCCGAAGCGGCCCAGTTGGGCACGTTCCAGGTCCTGGCGCCGTATTGCGACGTCTGGTGCCCCTACAGCCTACACGTGTTCTCGCCTCACTTCGGCAACCCGGAGAAGAAGAAAATCTACCTGCCCCAGCCGTGGATGTGGTACACCACGCCGTGTCTGTGGGACAAGACGGCGCGCGAGCCGGGCATTCGCAGCGTGCCGTCGCAGCCGGGGCATTGCGTGGGGGTGGCCTTCTTCGCCCTCAACTACCCGTGGCGTGATCAATGGGATACCGCCTACGAACACCTGAACGACGCCTCCACCATGGGCGCGGTGCTCTCCCGCCACGGCCCCGTCGCCACCATCGTCTGGGAACAGATCCGGGAGGCCCGGCAAACCGCCGACCTGGCCATGCTGGTGCGGGAGCGCCTGGGGGTCAAGACCTTCGACGAAGTGACCGACCCGGAGCTGCAGCGTCTGATCCGCGCAGGTTCGAGCGAGGAATTGATTCCGTGGCTGGAAGCACAACCGGCCAAGTAGTCAGGCACCGTTAGACGAAGACGCAAAGAGGAAGGAGCAAGGAACCTCCTTCGCGTCTTGGCGCCTTCGCGTGAGTCTTCCATTCGGCGGTTCGTCCCGCCGGGCTGAGGGCCTTCCTGCAGCCGCGCGTCGGTTTCCGTTCCGGCGGCTTTGGGCTACGATGTGCACAAGGAAATCGGGCTATGTCTACCGTCGCGATAACATTGCTCTCGCCCCAGGAATACCTCGCTCGGGAGCGCCGGGCGGACTTTCGTAGCGAGTTCTATCGCGGCGAAATGTCCGCTATGGCGAGAGCCAGTTGGGAACACTCGCTGATCAAGGACAACTTGGCCGGTGAGGTGGGAAACCGGTTGAAAGGCGGCCCCTGCCAGATCGTGACGAGCGACTTGCGAGTCAAAGTCAACGCCACGGGATTGTACACCTACCCCGATCTGGTCGTCGTCTGCGATGAGCCGCAGTTCGACGATCCGGTCCTGGACACCTTGCTCAATCCGCGCGTGATCGTGGAGGTGCTTTTGGACTCCACAGAGAAATATGATCGAGGAACCAAGTTTGCGCATTATCGGCAACTGCCGTCAGTGCAAGAGTACGTGCTGATCGCTCAGGATCGCCCACTCGTCGAGCGGTACGTGCGTCAGGCGGACGACACCTGGGTGCTGACGGTGTTCAGCGACTTGACAGGGTCCTTCGACTTCGGGGCCATCGCCGCACCGATCCCACTCGCGGAAATCTATCGTGGCGTGAAGTTCCCGGTGACTCCCAGCCACTAGCACCAAACGGTTTCTTGGCCCTTGCGCGTGAAGAATGAGACTTAACGGTTC
>JAPLNJ010000918.1 GCA_026692885.1 Planctomycetota bacterium
GCAGCGCCCGCTGAACTTCCTCGTCCCCGCGCTGCACGTCTTCCGGATGCACCCCCTCCAGCCAAGCCGCGTAGACGCTGCCGAACTTATCCGGCGTGATCCCGTAGAGCCGGAACATCTGCTTGTCCCAGACCAGTGTGTGGTTGACGAAGTCGTGTTCCCAGATGCCCACGCCGCCGGCGCGCGTAGCCAGTGTCAGGCGTTTGCTCAGCTGCCCAGCCATCCGCACCGCCGTGGCGCGCGTGTTGAGCAGCGAGAGCGTCATCCCGAACAAGAGCAGGCTGATGGTCGTCCCGCCGCCTAGGACGAGCCAGACACGGTCGTAATCTGCCATCGAGGCCAGTCCACCGAGCTGAGAAAATCGCAAAGTCCAGCGGCGCCCAGCGAAATCTAGCGGGATCAGCCCGGTAGTTCGTGCGGTGGAAGCCCGCGTCTGATCCTTGGCGTGCCGACTGTCGTAGAGCAACGTCTCCGCCGATACCACATCGCCATCGTAGATCTGCAAGACAATCTGCCTGTCCGTCTGCTTCACATCCCAGCCCCTTAGGGTATCGCGCAACAGATTTGTCATCCGGTACGGGCTATAGACCCAGCCCTGGATGGCGGCGCGGCGCTGTGCGATGGTTTCAAGCGGCAACCCGTGACGGTACACCGGGACATACATCAAGGTGCCGGCTTGAACGTCTTGGCCGGTCTCTTGCACCAGGATGACTTTTCCGGAGATCGCGGCCTTATGCTCATCCCGCGCCCGTTCCATCGCCACGCGACGCACGGATTCGGAGAGCATATCGTAACCAAAGGCACGCAGGTTCCGATCCGAAAAAGGTTCCAGGTAGATGATGGCGGAGTAGGTGTCCCGTTCGCCTGCGGGCCTGACCTGGTAGTCCGGGAAACCTTCGCGGCGAATTTCCTGGACGTGCTGGGCCAGTTGCGCACGGGGAATCAACATCGCAAAACCGATGCCTTGAATGCCGGGCAGTTGCTGTTCTAACTCGAGGCCCTGGGTAAAGGCCCGCCATTCCTCCCGAGTGACCGTCTCCGAGGCATCAAACAGTGCCGCACCACTGAGCAGGGTCTGGGCGCAAGCGACGAGCCGGGCGTCGATATTGAGCCGGATCTCGTTGCAGGTAAAGTCGAACTCGCGCTGGGCGTTCGCTTCCACATCCGCTTTGATGAAAATCACGGCGAGTACGGTAATGATCAACCCGATTGCCAGCAAGACCAAGGCATCCCATTGATTGCGCGCGGTTGTGCTGCGCAGCAAGTCGATCACGCGAGCCCGACGGAATGCTGCTGCAGGGTGCGAGCGTGACGGGATTGCTGTGGCAACAGGTTCAGTCTGGGTCATTATTCACTTTGGCTCCGGCGAGGCGTCGAGGACCAGGACTTCAAACGGCTGCAGCGTCAGCCGTAGAGGCTGACCCGCCTCGGCGGCCACAGCCGGTTTCTGGGCGTCTGCGGCCCACGGACTCCGGAGCGTGTACTTCGTCGGCGCGCTGGGTGGCAATTCGAACGCTTGGGCCAGGTCCAGCGCAAAGTCGTGCGGTTGGTCGTCCGGGTTGCGCAGCATCACCAGTCCCTGGCGGGGCGTCCACGAGGCGTAGCCGTAAACCTCCCGCTGCGACGGGTCGCCGCTAATCCAGTGGGTGTCGACCAGCACGTCGGCACGAACCCGCGACCACTTCGCCGCTTCGGCCAGCGTGCGCCAGTCCTCGGCCGTCAGTCGGCTCGGCTGGATGTACAGTTCCTGCAAGCTGGTGCCGGCGCCGAAGAAGGCTCGTACGTCGTCGCGGAAGCCGACCGAATTGAATGTCGGATCGCCCGCCATGCCCAGCCGCGAGTAAGCCACACCCTGGGTCATCAACGCATTGAGCGGGTACAGCGGCCCCTTGCGGACGATGTTCCGGTACGTCTCCTGATCGCGGTAGGTCAGCCATTGTTGTTGACGGGTTCCTCGGCCTGCTAAGCCCATATCGTCGCCCTGCCGCCACACCGAATCGGCGTAGCGCAGCCAGAACGGCGAGGGCCATGAGCCGGTCGTCAGATTGATGTAGACATTCGGGTTCTCCTGCCGCAGCTCAAGCATCAACCGCCGCATGGCCTCGGTGTCGAGCACGTAGCCGCCGCCGCCGGAAGCGTACATACCGGTGGCGATGCCGTCGAACTTGAAGTAGTTCACGCCGTACTTCCGTATCATCCCGAGGCAAGCGTCCTTGAAGGCGGCGTAGTACTTGGGTCCGGCCAGCGAGAACCCGGTCGCATTGATCTCGTAGCCCTGCTCGCGTCCGTGTTTCAGCCGCTGGTCCCGCGCGGTGCCGTAGCCGCCGAAGGGCGACAGCCACACGCCGACGTGCGTGCCGTACTGGCGGCAGAGTCCGGCGTGCGGAGCGAAGCCAGTAGGAAAGCGTGAATGGAACTGCCACAACGACTGCGGATCGTGCCAGCCGACGTCGAAGACCGCCGCGTCCAACGTCACGCCATGCGGCCGGATCAAGTTCTCGCCGAACGCCCGGATGACTTCCAGGCAATTCGCCTCGTTCATCGTGGGCAAGCCCATGGCGATGTCGTACCAGGAGTTGTAGTGCAGGAACGGACGGTAGGGGTGGGCTCGCTCGCGTTCCAGGTAGTGCAGGAAGGCTCGCCGCAGCTGCCCCGGTGGCGCCACGCCGATCACAAAGCTCTGGGTCAGCTTCTCGCCCACCCGAAGCGGCGCCTCACGCCGTAGGCGGCAGGAGACGAGTCCCGCGGAACCTGGCGGGAAAACTTTCCCCTGCGAATCGACGCGATCGCCGGCCGGCAGCTTTGGCGAGGGATCCGTACCGAGGCTCGCGGTCAGCTCATCAATCAAGTTCCGGCCATGCGGATCCTCTGAGCCCAGGAAGAACGTGCCCGCCACTACGGGCGAACCATCCACCCGCCCGGCCCGGCGCGCGCCGGGAATCGTCTCTTCCAGCCAGACGATGTCCTTGATCCGGCAGTCCTCGCGAGCGGCCGTCACGTCGATTTCTTGCCGCACGTAGTTCGCACCGTCGTGAATCACGGCCCGCCACACCACCGCGAGGCGTCCGTCCGCCGAGCGTAGCGGCAGTTCGATCTGCCGACCTGGAATCCGCGCCGCCCACCGCGCCGCGTGCGGATCTGGGACGAGTTCCTTCACGCGGGGCTTGCCCTCCGCCACCAGGCCGGAGGCGACGTAGCATGGACCGTCCGCCAGTACGATCTGAAATACCTCGCCGTGGAGCGTGATGCTCTGTCCCGCCCGTTCGTCGCGGATGGCTTGCGGCTTGAGTTTCTGGTCTGTTAGCGTCCAGGTCACCGAGATTGCCGCCGTGTCAGCCGCGATGTTCTGCCCCTGGCAGATCAGCCTGGCCGGTCCCGGCGCGGGTCCCGGGTACGCAAAATCCTGGCCGTACGTCGCCAAACCCGTGCCGCCTCCGCTGAGGACAAGGCCGGTCGCCAGACAGATCAAACGGCAGACACGAGACAATTCTTTACGAAGGATCAGCATGGTGGGCCTCCAAGATCAGGAAACTCGAACGCCGCCATTGTACCTGCGCGCGGGTTCGCGTCGAATACTAGCGCCAAACGGTATCTTGGCCCTTGCGCGTAAAGAATGAGACTTAACGCTTCAGCAGGGACAGGGCGTGAGACAAGGGGTCAGACGTACAGATTTCAGTTTTCGCGGTCGTGTGCCCAAGCATAGGGAAAGCCTACTGCCCGCGAAAACTGAAATCTGTACGTCTGACCCCAGCCGCCGGTTCGTCTATGCGAAACCGTAAAACCCCATTCTTGACACCGACAACCCCGAAAACCGTTTGGTGCTAGGGGGCCAAGATCAGAATCTTCAGGCCGATCAGCAGCAGCACGCAGCCGCCGGCGATTTCGGCGCCGCGGCCCCAACGCTGGCCGACACGGCTGCCGAAGCCGAGGCCTAAGGCCGTCAACGTGGCCGTGACCACCCCGATCACGACACTGGGAATCCAGACGGAGACATGAATCAGCGCCAGGCTCAGTCCGACCGCCAGGGCGTCCAGGCTGGTGGCCACGGAGAGCGTGACCAATCTCCAGCCTCGTGTGGGGTCGACCTTCACTGCGTCGGCTTGCCCGTAGCACGCCTCCCACAGCATTTTACCGCCCACGTAGGCCAGCAACCCAAAGGCCAGCCAGTGATCGAACATCCCCATCCAGTCAGCGACCCCTTGGCCGATCGACCAGCCGATCACGGGCATCAAGAACTGAAATAGTCCGAAGTGGAACGACAGGCGAAACACGTGGCGCGGGGTGATTTGCGGGAGCGTCACGGCAGCCGCAATGGAAACGGCAAAAGCGTCCATGGAGAGCCCCAGAGCAATCCCTAGGACGTTAAGCCAGTTCAAGTGCAAAGGTCGCTCCTGTTTCCAGCTCAGCCTGCAGACTCGCCAGCACACACGCCACGGCTTCTGGTTGCCGCGCGACCCGGTGGGTCGCGATCAGTTGATGACGGCTGGGCGGGCGGGCGATGATCTCGCCGTGCAGGGCCTCGCGTACCGCCAACCCGACATAGATTAGGCCGTCCTGGTCGGGTGGGGCGTCTGGGCCCAGGTGTCCGGTCACAGAAATCGCGAGGTTTGCTTCCGGCGTGTGAACCAGCACCCCGGCGGCCATCAGGGTGGCGACCTGTTCGCTGACGGCCGTGTACACCTGCAGCACCTGCGGCGGAACGCCGAGCCACTGCGTCTTGGTCGTTTCGCGATAGGTGACCGCCGAGCCACACAGAAATTGCGAGATACCAGGGACCCGAGCCAGCGAAGCAGAGACCAGTCCGGCCGTACAGCTTTCGGCGAAAACCACGCGCACGCGGCACTGGGCCAACAACTTGCTGATCCTCGTGGCCAATTCGTCGAGCTCGGCATTCACGACCGATGTTACCTCGGAGTTGAGAAGACCTGTGCGCCGAAGCGTGTCTGGTGAATCAACGCCGTGAGTTCGTCGAATCTGCCCCAAGCGTTCCCACAGGTCCCGGACGCACAGTTCGCGGCTTTCCCCTAACATCTCGAGAATTCGCAACCGGGTCTCATCGGCCAGCAACTTGAACAATTGCGTCAAGTCCTTGACCGTCCTGCCGGACAGATCGGCGGGCAACTCGTCTGTCCCTGCCGTCTGTGCCGACGCGATCTGAGCCGTGTCGGGAAGTCGACTGATCATGGTGGGCAACGCTCCTTCTTGAAGTTCGTACGGTTCCACAACGCCACCAGTCGATTACGGCGTCAGCTTGGAAATGTTCGGAAAGCGACACAGCGGCTTCTTGTCGTCCGCCACATCCAGAAGTTGGGCAATACTGGTCTGACGGAAGTACGTTTCGAGCATCTGCGCCGCCTCGTCCAAGCGCTGGTGTAGCGGGCACAGATCACCCGTATGGGTCGGCAGCCCCAAAGGGCATTCATGGAATCGCCGGATCGGGTCGACCGCGTTGATGATCTCCAGCATATTCAACTTCGCCGGGTCACGACTTAACGTGAAACCTCCATTGAGTCCACGCTGCGATTTCACGATCCGCACTCGGCTCAGCGACTGCATGACTTTGGCCAAGTAGCCGGCGGGGATTTGAGTCGCACTCGCAATCTGCGCCGTAGTATGCGGCGTGCGTTCCTGGTCCGCTAAGTACGTCATGGCGCGCAGCGCGTATTCGGCTGTCTGGGAAATCATCGAAACGTCCTCCAGTGGATATGCGGATGTTGACCTCGACAATAGACGTCTACTATCAACTTGTCAACACCTTCGCGCAAGTCGCGATCAATTCGCCAATCTGAATTCATCCGAATTCGGGCGACGGACTTAACGCCATTATTGTAGCGAATTCTGTTTTCAAAGAAACGAGACGAACCGGTGAATAATCGTTATTTCTAGTTTGATTTTGCCTTCGATGGTGGTTTCACGGTCCAGCGGGCAGCGAACGCTGGATTACGCGAGGGGTGGTCTCCGATAGGGATTACGGTGCATTTCGCACTTCACGGAGACTCGTTATGGGACACGGCAGGAAATACGTGGTAGTCGTATTGCTGATGGTTGCGGCCGGATACGCGGCACATCAGTTTCGACGTGCGCCATCGGAAAGAATCGTCCCCCTTGCCGCGTCTTCGCCGCAACTGGCCACGTCGGTACAATCGGCCGTCGCCCCGCAATTGCCAAAGCCGCGTGGTCAACTCCCGGTCACGGCGTTGGCCGACCCGGAACGTGTGCCCCCCGCGCTCCTCCGCCAGGAGCAGCCGGAGGCCAAAGCTCCGTCTCTCGACAAACAGCCGACCGTGCAACGCAACGCGGACAAACCGGGAGACCGCGCGGCGGCACAGAAGAAGGCGAATGCGAAGCACGCGGACTCCAAGAAATCGGACGGGAAGAAGCCCGGCGACATGCAGGCGAATAAGGAGAACTCTGCTGCAGGGAGACAGGCTGCGGTGGCACGTGCCGTCCCCAAGTCGGCGACCGTCGGTGACCTGAAACCGGTCACGCCTCCCAAGATACCGGCGCTGGCGAAGAAGGAGATACCGTCGGTCGAGCAGCCCGCCCTGAACGCGGATCCGCCTCCGCAATTGGCCGACCGTTACCAACCGGTCCTCTCCCGACTGGACCTGGCCAGCCCGCACGACGAAGCCCCGACGCCGCCCTGGCCGGCTAGTCAGCCCGGCGCAGGGAGCCGAGCGGCGCTCCCGATTGCCGCCGCGGATCAGGAACGTCGGCATCGCGTCGTGGACGGCGATACGTTGGCCCAATTGGCCCAGAGGTATCTGGGCGACGACCGACGGTATTTGGAGATCCTGTGTGCCAATCGAGAGCTCCTCAAGGATCCCAGTTTGCTGCCGATTGGGGTCGAGTTGATCATCCCGGCGGGCGACGAGGAAGCGGGAGCGATCGTCAGTTCGGCGCCGGCCAAGAACACGGTGGCCGCCTCGGCGTCATCGCTCCCGCGCGAGTCGCCATCTTCGGTCGCAGTCCCCAAGGCACCCCCGGTCAAGACGGCGCGCGAGCCAGACGTGACGAGTCCTCCGCGAGCCACCGGCAGTCCACCCCAGGTTCCCAGTCCCGCGACGGAAACACCTCGAGCCGCCAGCGAAGGCCGGATACCCATCCCCTGGGATTCCTTGCCTCCACCACCGAAACGAGGCTGACCGGGAACTAGGGTAACCTCTGTGGCTCTAGGGCGATGGTGGCCTGATTCAAGTAACTGCAGGTGCACCAACTCGCGGCATCGGCCAGCAGCACAAGCCCGCCCGCAGGGATTGCATTCACCCAACAGCCCGGCCGAATACCGCCGTAGTTCTCGGTCTGCTGGCCGCGGGTCAGGTCGATGTAGCCGAGCGTCGCAGAGCGGAAGACCAGCAGGTTGCGCGATCCCGCCGGGATCCCGCAGCCGTAGGATCGTTGGAGCGTGAACGGCAGTGACTTTCGGGTCAACAGGTCCCACGCACCCGGCTCGGCATAGAGTGTTCGTCTGCAGATGAAGATACAGGAACTGGCCCTTCGCCCGATCAAAGACGGCCGGCACACCGCGGCCCGTGGGCACGTACAGCCGGTGGCCGTCGACCACAAGATAGCCTTGTGCCGCGACTCCACTCTTGGCCCGGGCCGTCGGATGCGGCTGGTCCAGTTCGAGCGTGCCGGACGAGTCGTTGCACCACAGCTGCTGGCCGCTGGCGGGATCGAGGGCCACCACGTAGACGCCCTCGCTCGGCCAGATGCCCGCGGCGAAGTAGACGACATCGTCCGCCACCACCGGACCGCCACGCACCGGCCACCGCGAGATCATCCGGTCGTTCCCGATGAGCATGTCCGAGCCCAAGAGAACGGCGTGGTTGACGGCCACCACGCCCAGTGCTGTGGCTCTGAGCGTGCCACCCCAGGGTGCCATTTGCTTCTCTCGCGGTCCTGATCGCCAGCACGATCTGTCGGTACATACCTGGTCCTTTCCTGCGAGACGTGTTCGGCGGCAACGCAAGCCACCGTCATGCTCCGCCGTGATGCAGCTCGGAGCGCCCTGACGCGTGCGGACTTCAAGCTACCTCACGCGGAGAGCCTGTGAAGAAATTGGGACAGGCACCTCGC
>JAPLNJ010000919.1 GCA_026692885.1 Planctomycetota bacterium
TTCCCGCCGTACTCTGTGCCCAGGGGATCGTCATACCCGGTGTCGGCCCCATCAACCGGTCAATGGGCGGTGCGGCGGTGGCCGCACCGCTGGATGCGGCCGGAGCCATCCAGTGGAATCCGGCCACGCTCAGCGGCCTGGAAACCTCGGAAGCTGTCCTCGGCGTCGAGTTGCTCTATCTGTCGACTTATGTGTCCTCCACGGTCGTCGGCGTGGGCAGCGGCGAGAACCGGAGTGATTCCGGCGTCAGCCCCCTGCCCACGGTGGCCATCTCCCTGCACAACGAAGAATCGCCCTGGACGTTGGGCTTGGGACTGTTCTCGATCGGCGGCTTTGGCGTGAACTACCCGGCCAGCCTGACGAACCCCGTGCTGGCGCCGCGGACACTCCATGGCGCGGGGAACGTCTATTCCCGCCTGCAGGTGCTACAACTGGTGCCGACCGCGGCGCTGCAGGTGAACGAGCGATTGTCGGTGGGCTTCGCCCCCACGGTGTCGATGGCCGATGCGGCGCTCGACCCGGGTGCCGTGGCTAGCGGCTACATCCCCGCCACGCACGGACGAGTCAACTGGGGCCTCGGTTTTCAGGCAGGCATGTACTACGTGACCGATTCCTGTTGGCATTTCGGTCTGTCCTACAAGAGTCCCCAATGGTTCGAGACCTTCAATTTCAACTCCACGACCGCCCTCCCGGGCGATGCGCCCCACCTGGTCCAATTGAACATCGACTACCCGTCGATCACCTCGCTGGGCATGGCGTATTACGGCGTCCCCGGGCTGATTTGGGACGTGGATCTCAGGTATGTCGACTACGCCCAGGCCAGACTGTTCGGTGGTGCTCCGGGCTTCGACTTCAACGGTAACCTCACGGGGCTGGGTTGGAGAAGCGTGTTCTCGGTCGCGACCGGCGTCCAGTACCAGTGGACAGAGGCTCTGTCCCTGCGTCTGGGCTACGTCTACACGGACAATCCCATTCCCGCCAATTTAACGGCGATCAACATCGCCGCGCCGGCCATCTACCAACACATTCTCTCGATGGGAGCCACGTTACGAGTGACCTGCCGGACCAGCTTCTCGCTCGCCTACCTCCACGCCTTCGAGAGCGCGATCGAAGGTCCGTTGCCAGGACCTCCGCCGGGGATCGTGGGAACTCGGCAATACATCGATGCGATGGTGGCCGGTATGGAAGTGAAGTTCTGAGAACTGGCCGCAAGGAGACACGGGCATGCACGACACCAGGCTTCGGCAACTCATTCTGGCAACCATCCTGGCTGTCGCGTTCTTGGGGCTTCCGCACGCGGCAGCAGAACCGCCCCGTTTCGAGCAACTGGCCGTCGGCAACGGCCTCGACCTTTTCGTCTGGAAAGACGTCTGCAATGCCTACGTGCTCCGCGACGGCGAGGCGGCCCTGCTGATCGACGTCGGCGACGGCAGCGTCTTGGAGCACCTGGGCGAGTTGGGCGTGCGACGTTTGGAGTGGGTGCTACCCGACTACCGCAAGCTAAAGCCGTCCCTGGGCGACGCCTGGACCGTACACGGCGCCAGTTACGTACGTCCGCCGGTCGAGCCGCTAGCCATCCAACGCACATTCAAGACGATGGATACCTTCACCTGGCACGGCCGTGAGTTCTGGTGCCTGGAGACCGCGGGAAACAGTCCCGGCAGCATGTCCTACTTGCTGAAGACCGATCGCGGCTGGCTCGCGTTCAGCGGCGACGTGATGCTGGCCGGCGGGCGGCTGCACAACTGGTTCGACACCGAGTGGGACTACGGCTTCGCCAAGGGCCTGTACACGCTGATCGAAGCGGTGAGTCTGCTGGAACGCTTCGAGCCGACGTGGTTGCTGCCGTCGCACGGACCGGTCATCGCGCAACCCGTGGCGGAACTGCACGCCTATCAGCAGAAGCTGCGGCGGCTGGCGCGGCTGTACGTGCGGGGCTACAACATCTTCACGTTCGCGGGCGCGGACCAGGACAAGGTGTCGCGGCCCAGTGTGGTGCCTCACCTCTGGCAGACCACTCCGCATGTCTTCAAGTTCAAAGGACCAGAGCACTCACCGAATTTCTACCTCCTGCTGGCCGACAGCGGCCGAGCGTTGCTGGTCGATTGCGGCGTCGACAAGGGCACACTGGACGCGACATTCCAACAGCTGCGCGAGCGGCTGGGGCTGAAGGCCATCGACGCGATTCTGATCACCCACATGCATGGCGACACATCCTGACGGCGCCCTATGTGCGGGAGAAGTGGGGCGCGAAACTCTGGTCGCTGGACCGCGTGGTCGAGAAATGCGAGCAACCCGAACGGTTCGACTACGCGGCTTTAATCCCGGCCTACCGGACGGACGGAATCGAATCGGTCAAGTTCGACCGCACGTTCAAGTCCGGAGAGAAGTTCACCTGGGAAGGCTACCAGCTGACCGTCGACTGGATGCCCGGCCAGACGGAATTCGGCTGCTGCATCCAGGGTCTGATTGACGGGCGCCGCGTGGCCTTTACCGGCGACAATCTGTTTGCCGATCCGGATGATCCGGAGCAGGACGGCCACGAAGCCGTCTGTGCCCGCAACAGCGCAATTCTGGAGGAGGGCTACATCTACGGGGCCGACTACCTGCGGCGGCTGCAGCCGGACCTGATTCTGGGTGGGCACTCGTTCGTCATGGATCACCCGAAGGACCTGATCGAACGCTACTATCAGCGGTCGGTAGCGATCCGCGACGCCTTTCGGGAACTCAGCGCGGAGGAAGACTACCGGACCATGTTTGATCCGTACTGGGTACGGGTCGATCCCTGTCGCGCGCAGGTCTCGCCCGGCGGCAGCACCCAGGTCACGGTCCACGTACGGAACTTCCTGAAGCGACCGCAAGCGTACCGGCTGGCCCTGCACTGCGCCGAGGGACTCGTCGCGGAGCCTGCCGTGCTCGCAGGCACCACGCCCGCCGAGTCTACGGTCGCCGTCTCGTTGCGGCTCACGACGACTGCTGCCGCGAAACCCGGTATACACATCGTCGCCCTGGACACGACGCTGGATGAAAAACGCTACGGCGAATGGTTCGACTTCGTCGTCGCCGTCCGCGCGGCAGAGTAGTGCGCCACGCCTTGGATCTGGCCAGTTCATTTAACCGCGACCCAGAGGTAGCTGCCGTCGAGCGTCTGCAGTATCTGGGCCGGCTCCCTCGGCGGCTACCGGCGGGGAGCGGGCCGCACAGCTATGCGATTCCCGTCAGAGGCTGCTGGTTCGGGCTGAACCGTAAGGCAACGTCTCTGGCAGCAGCCTCTTCTGGGTCGTGGTTAAACGGACCCGGCGAGTTGAGTGCGTCAGGGCGCCAGATTGACATCGACTGGCGTTCCGCTGAAACTGTGAATTCCTATGACGAAGGGATAAAGGCATGACAGAACTCAATGAATCCAGAGACAACCCAAGTCGTACAACGCGCCGGGGGTTTCTGACGCGACTGGGTGGCAGTGTGGTGGCGGCACCGTTGGTGTGCCACAGCAGTGGTGCGACCGTTGGCGGCGAACAGGTCGAGCAAAAAGTCCGCCGCCGCAAACTGGGCAAGACCGATCTGGAAGTCTCCGAGATTGGACTCGGCGGCCATAGCTGGTCGTACAAGCGGACTCCGGACGGCAACGGCGGACTGCGCCAGGTGACGATCGAGGAAGCCACGGAGATGATCGCCCTGGCCCTCGACAGGGGCGTCAATTTCCTGGACTCCTGCACGCCGGGCGACGAATCCAGCGTTCCGGGCGAGGCGTTGAAGCGGTTGGGCCGACGTCAGGACGCGGTCATCGCGGTGCGGGTGTCGCACAAGATGCAGGGCGTGAAGAAGGACATTAAAGAGGTCTTCGACTGGACCGAGAAACGACTTAAACTCTGGCAGACCGACTACATCGACGTGCTGCTGCTCAGCAACGAGGTCAATGTCACCCAACGGTCCGGCTATTGGGACATGAGCTACTCGATCGAGGCCCTGGACAAGCTCAAGCAGCAAGGCAAGATCCGCTACACAGGCTTCGGCAGCCATTTCGAGCCGAAGTGGTTCTACGTCGCATTCGCCAAGTTCGCGCAGCATTTCGACTGCTGCTCGATGCCGTACAACATCCGCCACCGCGTGGGCGAACTGGTCATGCCGATCGCCAGGGAGGCCGGCTTGGGCGTGATCGCGATCAAGCCCTTTGCCCGAGGTTCCTTGCTCAAGGACCGTGTCCTCAACGGTGCGGATCGGGACCTGCCCCAACAGATGATCGCCTTCGTGTTGGAGAATCCGGCGGTCGATGTCTGCCTCTGCGGGGTCCACACTCCGGCGCAGGTCACGCAGAACCTCAGCGCGTCGTGGACCAAGTTGACTCCCGAGCGCCGGGCACAATTGGAGACGTTGGCCGCCGCGACCCCTGTGCCTCACGGCGAACACGGCTGGCTGGAGGAAGGTTGGCGGTATGCGTAACCAGTGGTGCACGATGTTGCGAAGCGTCGTCGGGAACTGGAAGGCGACGTGGCCGCTGCTGCTCGGACTGGTTTTCACCGGCCTCTCCTGCAACCGCCCAGAGCCAGCGCGCGAGGTGGTCGACGGTCAGGCCCAACCTGCCGCCCCAGTCGCCTCGGACCAAGGCCAGGCGACCGCTGCCGACGCTTCCCGCAAGGCGGCCCCCGACCCGGTCGATGTCGATGCCGAGCGCGTGTTGGCCGTGATGCCGGCGGCCTGGCGCGACATGCTGGCCAAAGCCGAGGACTTCAATCGTCGCGAACGGGTGGGCTGGTGCACCACTTGCCACATCAACATCCGCGACCAACTGCGCGACGGCGGGCACGACAAGAACAGTATCAGTTGCGTGGAATGCCACGGTGTGAGTGAGCGTCATGCGCGGAACGAAAACAACGAGGTCAAGCCGGACCAAGGCTTCTCGCGTCAGGACGTCGACCGCGTCTGCGGCGACTGTCACGACTGTGAACGGTCAGAACCGGCGGCAGATGCGGCCCCCACGACGTTCGTTTGCACCGATTGTCATCCGGCCCATAAGTTCCCGAACCTGGCGGTGCCGCCACCCAAGTAGCTCCAACCCTGTATCCCCCGAGGTTGCCCACCCATGAAAAAACTCGTTGTTCTCTTGCTGCTCATCGCCGTGGCAGTTCCCACCCTCGCCGCGGACGACATCTACCAGAAACAGGCGTCGTGGGCCGAGAGCATGACGGCCACGCGCCGTCATGTAACGCAATTGCAGTTGAAAGACCTCAAGCCGGGCGGTTGGCACCAAAGCGAAGCACTACCGGCGAAGTCGCTGGCAGACAAGCTGTTCCCCGACGACAAGGTCGACCTGCAAACCAAGGACGACGAGAAACGGCCCGTGCTCCGGTCGCAGAACCACTGGAAGGACGGCCACGTCATCGGCCTGGGCAACCGGCCGCAGACCGTGCGATACCTGTACCGTGAGATCCGCAGTGCCCAGGCTGCAGCCGAAGAAATCAAGCTGGCCTGCGACAGCCCGATTCTGATGTGGTGCAACGGCGAACCGGTTTTCGCCGGCGATGGCACGCGGCCCTTCAAGCCCGCTCAGGAGACCGTTCGCATCAACTTGAAGGAAGGCCACAACACGCTATTGATGAAGGTCTACACCGAAAAAGGCGAGAGCCGATTCTGGTTCGAGATGCCCGGTGCGAGCATGGACCGGCTGGCCGTCTGGGAGGACCTGTACCGCAAGTTCTGGGACGACTTCGCCGAGACCGACTGGTTCCTCCAGGACAATCCCCACCGCCAACCGGAGAAGAACGACTTCGACGCGCGACGCGATTTCGGTTGGTACTTCGAGTCGGGACGCGATGCGCAGCCCGAACAGGAACTGATCCGACGGGTACTCGCCGAACTGGGCGATGCCGGCCGGGACTTCGCGGCGAGACTGGAGACGCTGGCTAAAGCCCCGGTATCCGCCGCTGATCCTGCGTGGCTGACGCTGTACGCTGACGCCTGCCGCGTACGCCGCCAACAGCGACTGGAGCCGCTGTTGGCCCGCTCGCCGCGAATCGTGTTCACCAAGCATTACACGCTGGGTGGCTCGCACTACGCCTATACCGAGGGCCAGTCCGACGCGCAGTCCGAACGCCATTTCGTCCCGCGGGCGGCCTTGTGCCTGCTGACGTGGGATGGTCGGGAGATTCGCGAGGAGACGTTGTTGGACGATCCCCACGGCGTGATTCGCGATCCCGACGTTTCGTACGATGGCCAGCGGGTCCTGTTCGCTTGGAAAAAATCCGATCGCGAGGACGATTATCACCTGTACGAAATGGACATCGCCACACGGCAGATTCGGCAGCTGACCCAGGGACTGGGCGTCGCGGACTACGAAGCGTGCTACCTGCCGGACGGCGACATCATTTTCAATTCAACCCGCTGCGTGCAGACTGTCGATTGCTGGTGGACCGAGGTCAGCAACCTGTACCGCTGCGACCGCGACGGCCAGTTCCTGCGGCGTTTGAACTTCGACCAGGTTCACGACAACTTCCCAACCGTCACCCCGGACGGCCGCATTCTGTACACACGCTGGGAATACAATGATCGAGGACAGGTCTATCCGCAACCGCTGCTGCAGATGAATCCGGACGGGACGGCCCAGAGTGATTTCTACGGGGGCAACTCCTGGTTCCCGACCACGATCCTGCACGCCCGGGGTATCCCCGGCACGCAGAAGGTGCTGGCCATCGCCACCGGGCACCATTCGCGGCAGACCGGCAAGCTGATCGTGATCGATCCGGCCAAGGGTCGCCAGGAGAACGCGGGGGTGCAGCTGATGGCTCCGGTTCGAGACACACCGGCAGTCAAGGTCGACGCGTACGGTCAAGACGGCGAACTGTTCCAATACCCTTATCCGTTGAGCGAAAACGCGTATCTGGTCACCTACCATCCCGTGGGCTGGCGGTGGACCACGGGTGGTTTCGGGCCGCGGTTCGGCCTCTACTTCATGACCAGCGATGGCCGGCGCGAACGGCTGGTCTCCGATCCGCAAGTGCCCTGCAGCCAGCCGGTGCCCTTATGGCCGCGCGACGCAGCGCGTCCCCGCCCCAGCCAGGTCGACTACCGTCAGACCACCGGCGATTGTTACGTGCAGGACGTCTACGCCGGGCTGGGCATCGCCGGAGTCGAGCGCGGCACGATCAAGACGCTGCGCGTGATCGCGATTGAGTTCCGGGCGGCCGGAGTCGGCTCGAATGGCAACGGCGGGCCGGGCGGGGGAGCCATGGTCAGCACGCCAGTGGCGATCGGCAACGGTGCGTGGGATCCCAAGGTGATCCTCGGCGACGTGCCGGTCCACGAGGACGGCTCGGCCTTTTTCCGCGTGCCGGCTCGGCGGCCGGTCTACTTTCAGTTACTGGATGGTCAAGGCCGCCTGGTGCAGACGATGCGCAGTTGGGCGACCCTGCAACCCGGCGAGCACGCTGCGTGTGTGGGTTGCCACGAAGACAAGAACAGCACGCCGGTGATCGACGTACCACTGACCGCGGCCCTGCGCCGTGGCCCCCAAGATCCACAGCCCTTTTACGGCCCGACCCGCGGTTTCAGCTTCCGCCGCGAGGTCCAGCCGATCCTCGACCAGCACTGCATCCGCTGCCACACGGGCGAGCCGGGCAAGGAAATCGATTTGACCTCGCGGCCGGTCCAAGACCAGCGGGCGCAGCGGACCTGGACCGCGTCCTACCTGGCCCTGACCCACGCGCGGCCGGACGACGCGGCCACCGCCGGTGGTTGGCGTGGCAATCCGGATCATCCCGTGTTGAACTGGGTCAGCGCCCAATCCGCGCCGCCCATGCTGCCGCCCTACTCGGCCGGTGCGAACCGCAGCAAGCTGATCGAACTGTTGGACAAGGGCCATGAGGACGTCAAGCTGTCGCGCGCCGAGTTGGACAAACTGGCCGCGTGGATCGACCTCAGCGTGCCCTTCTGCGCCGATTACCTGGAGGCCAACAGCTGGTCCCCTCAGGATCTGGAGAAGTACCAGCGGTACGCGACGAAACGCGAACGGTTGGCCGCCGAGGACCAGGCCAACATCACCGCCTGGCTCCGCCAGCAATCCGAACAGGCCAAAGCCAAGCCGTCGGACGGCACGTCGCCTACCGGCTCGCGCGCCACCAGTTCTGGCCCCTGACGGAGCGGCTGTAAGTTTTTCGATTTCCCGTAGCATGGCTCTCCAGAGCCGTGCAGATTTCCACGCGATTTCGCGACGAACTGCACGGCTCTGGAGCGCCATGCTACAACTAGCACCAAACGGTTTCTTGGGGTTGGCGTGTCGAGCATGAGGTTTTATGGTTCTGTGAATTGGATGCCACGGGCTTGCCCCGTGGAGGTCCACGTTCGCAGCTACACGAGGCTTGTGTGTGTAGCGACGAACGTAAGCATTCCCCGGGCAAGCCCTCGTCGTTATACACAAGTTTTCGCTCTGATAAGGGCAGCCACATAGCAGCTTAAGTTTTCGCCCCGATAGGGGCAGCCACATAACAGCCCAGGGCAGAGCGGAGCGGCGACAGCCGCGTAGCGCCGCCCTGGGTTAGGGGAGTATCAGGAACGCCAGCCCTGAAGGGGCGAAACAAGCCTTGGCGCATCTGACGAACGATGCGTGTGGGATGAACCGATTTGTTTCGCCCTTTCAGGGCTACCGTGCTGAATCGATACCGCACCCAGGGCGTCGCTCTGCGGCTGTCGCCGCGACGCTCTGCCCTGGGCTGATTTGTTAATGCCCCTTTGGGGCGGAA
>JAPLNJ010000920.1 GCA_026692885.1 Planctomycetota bacterium
GGCTGGAAAAGAACAAGTCCGTAGTTTGACCGTAGGACGGATTGGCACTTCGGCCCGATGTTTCGGGGCCGAAGTGCCAATCCGTCCTACCACCGATCTGCCAGGTTATTTCTTTACAGCCACTAACCGTAGTATCAACCCTTGTTTCAATGGAAGGATAGCCATGAACCTACGCAGTGCGATCCTCGTCGCGTTCCTGGGCGCGCTGGGCGCCCCACTCACCGCCGCCGAGCGGAAGCCGAATTTGGTCCTCATCTTGATCGACGACTTCGGTTACGAATGTGTCACGGCCAACGGCGGCGAGAGCTACCAGACGCCCGTGATGGACCGGCTGGCCGCGACCGGCGTGCGGTTCGAACAGTGCCACGTGCAGCCGCTCTGCACACCGACCCGCGTGGCCCTGATGACGGGCCTGGGCAACAAGCGGAACTACACCCGCTTCGGCCACCTCGACCCGTCGCAGAAGACGTTCGGCAATTTGTTCAAATCGGCGGGCTATGCGACGTGCGTCACGGGCAAGTGGCAGTTGAACAACGGCTACGAGGGGCCGGCACATTTCGGCTTCGACGAGTATTGCCTGTGGCAGCTCAACCGCCGGCCGGGCCGCTACAAGAATCCCGGCCTCGAAATCAACGGTCGGCAAGTGGATTACACGGACAATGAATACGGGCCGGACCTCGTGAGCAACTACGCGCTGGATTTCATCACGCGCAAGAAGGAGCAACCGTTCTTTCTGTATTACCCGATGATGCTTACGCACGCGCCGTATGACGCCACGCCAGACAGCCCGGACTATCTCGAATCCAAGAGCATCAAAGGCAAGAACAAGACGAAGGGCCATTTCCCAGACATGGTGGCCTACACCGACAAGCTCATCGGCCAACTTGTCGCGAAGCTCGAAGCCCTCCACCTCCGCGACCACACCCTGCTGCTGATTCTGGGCGACAACGGCACGGGCCGCGGTACGCCGTCGCGATTCCAGGGTCGTGATGTCGTCGGCGGCAAAGGCACCAGCACGATATGGGGCACGCACGTCCCGGCCATCGGCAACTGGCCGGGCCATTTCGCCAGCGGCAAGGTGAACCAGGACTTGATCGATGCCACGGACTTCCTGCCGACGATGTGCGAGGCGGCGGGCGTGGAGGTGTCGGCGGAGTTGAACCTGGACGGCCGCAGTTTCCTGCCGCAACTGCGTGGCGAGAAGGGCCAGCCGCGCGACGCGCTCTACGCGTGGTACAACCCCAGCGGCGGCCCGACGGCGAAATGGGAGTTCGCGCACGATGCCCAATTCAAGCTCTACTCCAGCGGCCAGTTCTACCACGTCGCCCAGGATGACCTCGAAAGATCGCCGCTTGCCGACACCGCGCTCGACGCCCACGCAAAAGCCGCGAAGGCCCGACTTCAAGTCGTACTACAACAGCACGCCGGGCCGCGCGACAAGTCGTTTGTGAAGCAGACACAGCCCTTCGGCGGCGAGTCCGGCGAAGACGCCGACGGCAACAAGATCGAGCAGGTCAAAGGCAATAAGAAGAACAAGCAGAAGTAACCAGCGTTCGAGAAATAACTGTCCGATGTCTCCGTGGCGTAAGCTTCCAGCTTGCGGTAGATAACGACATCGCAAGCTGGAAGCTTACGCCACTTGTTTCTCGAACGATGCTATACCGCACGCGGTTGAGGATGGCACATCCTCGTTTAACCCAGAGCCAACGGCGACGGCGTGTTTCACCGGGCGCCGTCGCCGTTGGCTCCGGGTTAAACGAGCCAATGCCAACCGCGTGCGGTATAACGTCCCTTGAATCCCCATCAAGCCAGAGGACCCATCATGAGGCGCACGGCCTTGTTCTTCACCTTCCTGCTGCTGCCCGCTGCACTTCACGCCGCCGAACTGAAACTCGTAGCGATCTTCTCCGACCACATGGTGCTCCAACGCGAAAAAACCGGTGCCCGTCTGGGGCTGGACCGAGCCGGGCGAGCCAATCACCGTCGAGTTCGCCGGTCAGAAGCAGTCCACTGTCGCCGATGCCGATGGCAAGTGGTTCGTCAGACTCGAACCGCTGCCGGCCTGCGCCGAGCCGCGCACGCTGGTCGTCCAATCCAAGACCTCCAAGCACAAAGCCGAAATCTCCGACGTGCTCGTGGGCGAGGTTTGGCTCGGCTCCGGCCAGTCGAACATGGCTTTTCTCGTCAGGAATGTCCGCGACTTCGATCAGGAGCAAGCCGGTGCGGTCTTGCCGCTGATCCGCATGTTCTGCGAGGAGTCGAAAGCTGCCGCCACACCACAAACGAACGCCAGCGGAACATGGTCTGTGTGTTCGTTGGAGACGGTGGGATCGTTTTCGGCAACGCTGTTCTTCTTGGCCGCGAGCTGCACCGGGAATTGAAGGTGCCGATCGGTCTGATTAACTCTTCCGTGGGGGGCACGCCGATCGAGTCGTGGATTTCCGCCGAAGCACAGGCGAAGGTGCCAGAGTTGCAGGCGCAGGCCGCGGACGAGACCAAAGCTGCGAAATTCGACGAGACGCAAGCGAACTATGGGAAGGCGCTCGCCCGCTGGAGCAGCGCAATCGCCGCGGCGGCGCGGGGGGCCTGTTCAACGGCAAGATCGCGCCGCTGATCCCGTACGCCATCCGCGGGACGATTTGGTATCAAGGCGAAGCCAACTCGCAGCCCGGCAAGGGGCCGCTCTACCAATACCAGCTGCCGGCGCTGGTGACTGGGCTGGGCGATGGTGGACCTGCTGAAAAACGAGAAATCGAAATGACCCGGCAATGCTTCCTGCAGCCAATACCGAACCAGGGCACCACAGACCGAAGCATAGGTCTTTTGAAGTTACGTATTCCGTTCCTCTGCGTCTGTCGCGCCTCTGTGGTGCGAAGATCCGCGAAGGCAACGACCATGCCGGAGTGGCGGCTAACGAAGGCACCACAGAGGCGCGACAGACGCAGAGACGCCATCGACTGCGCGTCGGGCTGGTGTCAACGCCAACCGCGTGCGGTATAGTCTGCATTCTGGAGAGGATGATCCTGCGATGGCGAAAGAAGAACCAGCCGAGGGGAACGTTGGGCCAAGCGGCCAAGCCGCGGCGCCGGCGCTGCCGCCGGGCGTGAAGCTGCTCTGCACGCTCACAGGGCACCAAGGGATGGTTGTGAGCATGGCCTTCGATCCGCAGGGCGGAACGCTGGCCAGCGGGAGTGCTGACAACACCGTGAAGCTCTGGGAGGTGCGCAGCGGCAAGCTACTCCGCACGCTCGAAGGGCACCAGGACTGGGTCTGGAGCGTGCCGTTTGATCCGCAGGGCAAGACGCTGGCCAGCGGGAGTGCCGACAACACGGTAAAGCTCTGGGAGGCGCGCAGCGGCAAGCTGCTCCACACGCTCCAAGGACAACCGGCTGAGGTCAATAGTGTGGCGTTTCACCGACGCCGAGATGCTGACCGCCGTGGGCCACCTGGAAAACTACGGCTATGTGAAACGTCTGCGGACCTCCAACGGCGAACAGCGGGTCCTGCTCCAACCGGAACGGCTCAACAACCTAGCGTCGTCGTTCGTACTCGAGGCGCGGCGGAATCCGAAGGGGCTGGGGGCGCTCGAGGAGAAACGGCTGCTGGCCGGCGACTACGGCTTTCTGGAGCTGACGGACTTGCACGCGGGCGAGCGCGACGTGCTCCTGGACTCGGCGGCCTTGTTGTTCCTGGAGCATAACGTCTGTTTCCGCGAGACCGACCCGCTGCGTATGGAGCCGTATCTGGTCTTCCCGGAGCTGATCAATCTGAAGAAGCCACCGGACCAGGAGCAGGCGACCGAGGATGGCGTGGCCTATACGGTCAGCGGTCCGACGGAGAACGTATTTGCCTCGCTGGTGGTGCTGCTGGGCTACACGCATACCTTCACGCGCACCAGCCAATGGCAGAACAACGCCCGCTACGAGGTGGGCGACGGCCTAGTGTGCGGATTCCGGCAGGAGGCCGAACGCGACGGCGAACTGGACTTCGTGCTCCGCTTCCGTCCCGATGTCGGCCCCCCGGTGCGGACATTGTTCCAAGGGCTGTTCGAGAGTTTTCTTGCTCGGCGGAACCTGACGGTGATGCGCTACGAGCCGGTGCGTTGCAGCAAGGGCCACCAACTGAATCGTGCGGTGGTTCGCGATGCGATGAAGAACAAAGAGGAGACCGCGTTCTGTTCCAAGTGCGGCGAGAAACTGACGTTGCCGAAGATGGCGGAGCCAATCCAGTTGACGCGCGCGGTCGAGACCGAGGTCGAGCTGCAACGCCGCACCGCCGAACAGCGGACCCGTTTCGAGCAGGCCGTCTTCCGAGTGCAAGCCTACGTGGCCGCGGGAAAGTTCAAGCCGCCCGAGTGTTTCATCAGCTATGCCTGGGGCGTGCCGGAGCACGAACGGTGGGTCGAGAAGCGCCTGGCGACGGACTTGCAGAAGGCGGGGATCGGCGTGGTGTTGGACCGGTGGCACAATGCCCAGATTGGCGCGAGCGTGACGCGGTTCGTCGAGCGGATCGAAAGGAGCGACCGGATCGTCATGGTCGGCACACCGCTCTATCGCCGGAAGTACGAGAACAAGGATACCCGTACCGGCTACGTCGTGGCGGCCGAGGTCGATCTGATCGCCAACCGTCTTCTCGGCACCGAAACGCAGAAGGAAAGCGTGCTCCCACTACTACTGGACGGTGAGAAAACGGCTTCGCTGCCACCGCTGCTGCACGGCCGTGTGTACGCAGATTTCCGCGACGAATCCGCGTACTTCACAACCGCCTTTGATCTCATCCTGAGCCTTTATCGGCTCCCGCCGAATCATCCCGCCGTGGCCGACTTGCGCGAGTCGCTGCGCGGGCCGGAGATAAGGTAGGGCGGAAGCCGATCGGGCACCCCCTGCGCGACGACATCGTGCCATTTGCCGAAGTACTGCATCGCCACGGTTAACCCTGCGGTTGTAGATCAACTGGCACGTTGCAACAATGAATGGCCGAGAAAGAGAGGACCTCATGAGAACCGTCAACCTGATCGTCCTGACGTGGCTCAACGCGTTTACGCTGATGGCAACTCTGCCCGCCGCGGCACCTCAGCGGTCGGACAAGCCGAACGTCCTGTTCATCCTGGTGGATGACTGATGCCCTGCGACAGAAAGGACCATGTATGAAGAAGCGAAACTCCAACCGTACGTTCCTGTCGGTCGCGATCGGGGGGCTGACCGTCGCGCTGGTTGCGCACGGAGGTCTCTGTGCCGAACCGCAAGCGGCCGATGCAATTCTCCAGGCCGCCGGGATCGAAGGCGGCCTCGTCGTCCATCTGGGCTGCGGCGACGGGAAGCTGACGGCGGGCCTGCGGGCCAACGACCGCTTCCTCGTCCACGGGCTCGACACGGACGCCAAGAACGTCGAGGCGGCACGGAAACACATCCAGTCGCTGGGGTTGTACGGGCCGGTTTCGGTCCAGCAGTGGTCGGGCCAGCGGCTGCCGTACGTCGACAATTTCGTCAATCTGGTCGTGGTTAGCGACGAGACGCGAGTGGCCCGTGAGGAGTTGTTGCGCGTGCTCGTTCCCAACGGCGTCGCGGTGTCCGTCAATCGAAAATCCCAAATCTCAGATCTCAAATTGAAGAAGCCGCGTCCCGCCGACATCGACGACTGGACGCACTACCTGCACGGCCCCGACAACAACGCCGTCGCCCGCGACCGCCGCGTGGACATTCCGCGGTCCATCCAATGGGTCAGCGAACCGCGCTGGGGCCGCAGTCACGAGGAACTGGCCAGCATGAGTGCCGCGGTCACCGCCGGGGGCCGCATCTTCTACATCGTGGACGAGGCGCTGCTGGCTTCGATCCGGTTCCTGGGCGATTGGAAGCTGGTCGCCCGCGATGCCTTCAACGGCACGCTGCTGTGGAAACGCCCCCTGGGTGCGTGGGTGGATCATCTGCGTCACTTCCGCTCCGGGCCGGCGCACCTGCCGCGCCGCTTGGTGGCCGTGGGCGACCGCGTCTACGTCACGCCGAGCCTGAATGCGCCGGTGGTTGCGCTGGACGCCGCGACCGGCCAGCCGGTGCGCGACTACGCCGGCACCGAGTATACGGAAGAGATTCTCGCCGCCGATGGCACGTTGTATCTGGTCGTGGGCACCTCCGAAGAGAACCGCCGAGGGGGTGGACTGTTCGCGCGCGGCGAGCCAGCGGCAGCCGGTTTCCGGTTCATCACGGCGATCACCGCCGACACGGGAAAAGCCTTGTGGAAGAAGGCGTTCGACAAGGACGAAGGCCTCCTGCCGCTAACCTTGGCGGTGAAGGGCTCACACGTCTACTACCAAAGCACGTCCGGCATCGCCTGTCTCGACGCCCGCTCTGGCGATCAACTCTGGAAGACGGCCCGTCCGACGCCGGCCCGACGCATGTCGTTCTCCGCGCCGACGCTGGTCGCCACCGACGACGTGATCCTCCTGGCCGACATCGAGGTCGGCCAGGCCGCGGACGACAAGGCGGCCACCGGCGCGGTCGAATGGGGCGTTCACGGCTGGAACGAGCCCGGCTTCCCGCGCCACGGGAAGAGCACGCTGCGCGCTTATGCCGCCACAGACGGAAAGGAATTGTGGTCGGCGCCGTGCCGTGAGGGCTACAACTCGCCCGTCGATCTGTTCGTCATCGGCGGCGTGGTTTGGGTGGGCAACGATTTCCGCGGACTCGACCTGAAAACCGGCGAGCTGGCGAAGCAGATCAACACCCAAGGCCCCAAGGTCGGTATGCCTCACCATCGCTGCTACCGCAACAAAGCCTCCGAGCGATTCATCTTCACCGGCAAGTCGGGGATCGAGGTGCTGAGCCTGGACACCGGCTGGTTGAGCAACAACAGTTGGATTCGCGGCACCTGCCAGTATGGCATCATTCCCGCCAACGGTTTGCTGTATGCGCCGCCCAATGCCTGTGCGTGTTTCCTAACCGTCAGAGCG
>JAPLNJ010000921.1 GCA_026692885.1 Planctomycetota bacterium
CGGGTGTTCAGGAATTCATTTTTTGCGGAGATACGACGTTGCCAATGGAAGACGCTTGGTCCGCCAAAAATGAATTCCTGAACACCCGACCCCTTTTCCGCGTCGCCGCGTTACGTGGCCCAGGGCGGGGGCGAGGGGATAACTGACTATGAACACACTCGGCTGGCTACTCGGTTTAGATCACGTGTTGTCGATCGACCAAATCGATCCGTCGCTTGCAGAGCCGTGGGCAGTGGAGGGACGGTTCTGGGTCTTTGCCGGCGCCCTTGCCTTGGTGATCGGTTCCTTGATCTTCTACCTCAAGTATCAGCCGCGCGGCTCAAGAACCTGGCGGACCGCCTTGGGCGTCAGCCGCGGGTTGCTGCTGGCCCTGCTGTTCGTGACCCTGGCAAACCCGGTCCTGCAGGTCTCGTTGAAGAATGCCCAGAAGCCGCTGGTCTATGTGCTGTTCGACGGCACGGACAGCATGGCCATTGAGGACGAGTACACACCCCAGCAGCGGGAAAGTCTAGCGGCCGCGGTCGACGTGCCCAACTCGCCAGCGGACGCGACGTCCCGTTCACGGGCGGCCTACATCCAGGCCCTCCTCAGCCGCGACAAGAACAACGTGCTCCAGCGATTGCAGGACGACAAACGCTGCCGTCTGGAAGCCTTCGTGTTTGACGGTAACAACACGAGTCAGCTGCGGAAATTGAAATCGAGCGAGACCTCGGACGATCGCCTGGACCCGAAATTCGTAGCGAAACAATTGACCACCCAAGGCCAGGTCACCGCCTTGGGTGCGACGTTCAATGACGTCAGCCAGCAGTTCGGAGCGGGAAACCTAGCCGCGGTGGTGATGTTCAGCGACTTCGCTCACAACTCCGGCATCTCGCCGCTGGGTAGTCGGAGCGGTCAGGAACCATCGCCTGCCGGTCGCTTGCACGTGCCGATTCACACCGTCGGCGTCGGGGCGATCGAGAATGTGGATCTGGCGGTCGACCTGCAGACCGATCCGAAAATGAAACGCGCGGAGAAGTCCTCGCTGGTGGTCAAATTGCGTCAGAGCGGTTTGCAGGACCGCACGGCCAACGTGCGGGTCACCGCGCGGCGTCTCAGCGGCGAAGCTGGCGACGAGCCGTTGGAGGTGCTGGTGGTCGGCGAGCAGACTGTCCCGCTGACCTCGACGCTGCAAACCGCGGAATTTCCCTTCACGCCTCAGGAGGCGGGCCGCTTTGAGTTTGCCGCTGAGGTGGAGCCGCTGGAAGGCGAAATCGTCGTCGAGAACAATCGGTCTAGCCGCGAAGTGAACATCATCGACGATTACCTGCGGCTGATGTACGTCGCCTACGAACCGACGTGGGAATGGCGGTTTATCAAAGAAGTATTTCACCGCGACAAGCTGGTTGGCATGCAGGGCTTCCGCACTTACCTGGCCTCCTCCGATCCTCAGGTCCGCGAGTCCAACCAATTGTTCCTGGACACCCTGACGCCCAAGCGGAGCACGTTCTTTGCGAACGATGTGATGTTCCTGGACGACATGCCCCGCAAGATACTCAGTGACCGCTTCTGCGACATGGTCAAGGAATTCGTGGGCGGCTTTGGCGGCGGTCTGGTGGTGATCTGCGGTCCGCGTTTTGGCCCGGCCGAATTGCACGGCACAGGTTTGGCCGATCTGCTGCCCGTGATCGTGGACCCCGACGCCAAATTTGCCGACAGCCGGGAGTTCCGCCTGCGGATCACGCCTCACGCGTCACGTTTCCCCTTCATGCAGTTGGGCGAGAACGATGTGGACACAGCCAAAGCCTGGGACAATCTGGGGCGGTTGTCGTGGTATCAACCCGTGGCGCAGCTCCAGGAACAGGGTTACGCGCTGGCCGAACACCCGACCGATACCTGCCGCGACGGCAAGACCCCGCAGCCGTTGATCGCCATTCGCCAATACGGGGCGGGCGAAGTCGTGTATCTGAGCTTTAACGAGATGTGGCGGCTGCGGCGGATGCACGGCGAAAAGTACTACCGCACCTTCTGGTCCCAGTTGATTTACCGGTTGGGTATGGGCCACGCTCTGGGCGCGGATAAGAGGTTTGTCGTGCGCACGGATCGGCAGCAGTACCGGGCCGAAGACAAAGTCACGCTCACCATTGAAGCCTACGACGAGAATTTCGAGCCGTTGGACGAGCAGGACTTGGCCCAGTCGACGCTGACCGCCGAGCTGACGCTGCCCGGCGCCAACGGCGTTACCGACGAGACGCGGGAACTGGCGGTGCCGTTGTTGCGCAAAGGCATATTCGAAGCTCGCATCCCCGTGGACATTGCTGGCGAGTATCGGATTCGCGTGAAGGATCCGATCAGCACCAACTTCCGGGAGGTCCGTTTCGACGTCACCGGACTGTCGGCCGAACGCCGGAGCGGCGTGCGGAACGCGCGGCTGCAGGAAGATCTGGCGACAGAGACGCACGGCAAAACGTACGACTTAACCACGGTCGCCAGCCTGCCGGACGATTTGGACGTCAAAGTGGCCGTCGAGAGTTATACCCGGAACTATCCGCTATGGAGCACCCCGTTGTGGTTCATCGCCTTGGTCGGGCTAGCGCTCGGAGAATGGTTCTTTAGAAAGATGATTCACTTGACTTAGGTTCTCTATGACGAAGCTTAAAGCCATCCGCAGACACCTCCGTTCGCTCCGGCGGCGCCGACGACGTGTGCGCCGCGCAACCGCTTGGTCCGCCGTGCTGATCGCCCTGCTGTGGTTGCTCGGCGCGATCTTCGCCGTCGACGTCGGCTTCGAACTAGATGTCCTCCAACGGGTGCTCGTGATGCTGGCCGGAGCCGGGCTTACGATCTGGGCCTTCGCGCGGTTCGCGGTGCCGTTCTTGGGCGTGCGCGAGACCGAAATGCAACTGGCCTTGCATGTCGAAAAGCAGCATCACATCAACAGCGACTTGGTGGCGGCCTTGCAGTTCGAATCGCCCGAAGCGTCGGCCTGGGGATCGCCCCAATTGGAAGGAGCCGTCGTCGATCAGATGGCCCAGGTGGGCGGGCGGCTGAATGTCTTCCAGGGTTTATCGCGACGACAACTGACGCATCGGATGTTTTGGTTGCTGCTGACCGCGGCCCTCGCCGGCGCTGTCGTGGTTCGGTTCCCCGACCACGCCTACACGTTCTTGAATCGGCTCTTGCTGGGTGCTCGCCACTACCCGTCGCACACCCGCATCGAGCAAGTGGTCATCAATGACCGGCTCGTGCTGCAGCCGACGTTGTACCAGACGTCTCCGAAATCGCTGAAGAGTCCGCAACATCATCCGCTGGCGTTCCTGGTCCAGTGTTCCGGCAACTTGCCGCCGCAAGGCATCGCGAAACTGCGTTCTCCCAACGGCCAACTGCGGCCGCTGGAACTGTTGCGATTGACGCTCGAAGAACGTAAGCAGCGGCTGACCGAGGCCGAGACACGGATCGCCAACGCGATCCGGACTCGCGAGGTGGATCTCACCGGGACCTGGGCTCGTGAAGTCGAGATGCTGTTGCAGTTCGACGCCGCGGATGCCGCTCGACACGTCGCGGAGGCCAACAGCGACCCCACGCGATTGACGGACGTCGCGTTGGCCATCAAGAGCGTCCTGCAGTCCTGGCCAAGCCAGGCAGACAGCACGGCCGTCTACGCGGCCCACCTGCCAAGTCTGACAGATCCCATCACCTACCAGATCTACCTGGGCGACGCCTGGACCGATCCGGCCACGGTCGACATGCTGGCGTTGCCGATCGTCGAACCGACCCTGATTCCTGTGCCGCCGCCTTATGTGCGAACAGAAAAGGCGCCCGCGGCGGCAGCCAATGCCCGGCAACTCTCGGTGCTGGAAGGTTCGGAGGTCAAAGTCTCCGTGGAATGCACCAACCACAAGCAACTGCAGGCCGCCTGGCTCACGCTGGTCGGCGAGCCGGAACTGAAACGTTACCCGTTGACGCAGCAGGACGACGCGGGTTACCGTTGGGCGTTGACTGCCACCGATTCGCCCTTTGCGAACATCACCCGCGAGTTGCGCTTCGAGATCCAAGTCACGGACGTAGACGACCTGCACTTGGAGCCGGCGATTCGCAGCCATGTGCGGCTCAAGGCCGATCGCCCGCCGACCGGCTCGATCTACTGCGTTCACCGAGTTGTCTTACCACAAGCCAAGCCGGTCTTAGAATACTACGCCAACGATGATTATGGGATCGCCCAAGTGCGGCTGGACCTCCAGCTCGAACGGGGTCCGAAGGATTCGCCTGAGACGAAGGAGGAAGTCGCGTCCCGCTCGCTGCTGGTGGGCACACAACCGCTGCTGGCCAACGCCCTGCCGATCGACCGCCGAGGTCGGGACAAGCAGACGGGCAAGCCTCGAGGCTATGTGCTGGATCTTGCGTCGTTGCGGTCCGGGAAGAATGGGCAGGAGAAACCGGTCGAACTCGCCAAGGGTGACCGGCTGAAACTGATCTTGGAAGTCGTGGATTATCGCGGCCAGTTGCCAGGCGCCTCCTATCGTAGCGATCCACTGGTATTGGAAATCACCGATCAAAGCGGTTTCCTGGCAGATCAGACGGAACACTTGCAGCGTCTGGAAAGCGGTCTGCAAAAGACGGAAAACGTGGAGTTGGACATCGCCTCGGGTAAGACGAGCGGAGCGCGAGCCGGGCAGCGCTCGTCCGGGACTCTCAGGAAGCCTGGCAAGGGAGGATCGCCATGAGTCAGGTCCGCGTGCGAAGCAAGGTGGCACTGGTGTTGGTCCTGGGCCTGATCGGGTCGCAGACTCTCGCGGATGATGCCGAGCCGATGCGCCGCAAACAGCAGGCCCAGGAGAAGGCGCGAGTCATGGCCCGCGACTTGGTGTCCAATATTCTCGATCTCCAGATTCGCCAGTTCCGCGAGAACGGGTTGGACGATTTGCCCATCTTCAAGGAAATCGAGGGCATGCGGGGTAACCTCGACAAATTGGTCGACGCCCAAATGCAGGACATCGTCCAATTGCTGGTCAAGGCCCAGGAGGGGACTCCAGAGGAGCGTCTGGCCCGTTTCAACGAGGCCCGCGGCAAGATTCGGGAGGTCGTATTGCGTCTGATGGCCGAGCGGCAAAAACTGCTGCGACGGCTGCAGATCGCGCGCATCGCCGCCCAGGTGCGACAGTTGATCGCCCTGGAGACGCGGACCATGAACGGTACCGCATCCTTGCCGGAAAAGCCGACCGGCGTACGGGAACCATTGGTCCTTTCCAATATCGAAGACCAGCGCGATGTGAAGTCGCTATTCCTGGCCTTGGTGGACGTGCTCAGCGATGTCAGTACCTGGGGTGGACACATCGGCGCGGGGGCGGCCGACGGGTTGCGGATTCTCAAAGCAGCGCAAACCGGCGTCGAACTCGACAACGTCGGCCAGCACTTGGACGCCAGCCGGTTCGAGGAGGCGGTCGTGAGTCAGAAGGCAGTGATCAAGGGCCTGCGACTGCTACTGGAGAAAATCGAGGAGACCCAGGGGCTGATTAGCAATGATCGCGAAGAGGCCCTGAAGCTAATCCGGCAATTGCTGGAAAAGCAGGAGAAGTTGCGAGAGGAAGCCCGTCAGCCCGAACAACTGACGGAAAAGAAGGCGGAGCAACTGTCCGAACAGCAGGCCCAACTGCACAAGGACGTGGGCAAGTTGACCCCCATGCTGGAGCAATACCCGGCCGCTCAGCCACTGTTGGAACAGGCCAAGGCAGCGGCTTACGAAGCCGCTGCGCAGCTGTTGGAAGAAAAGCAGGAGCAGGCGGTCGCCGAACAGACCAAGGTGATCGGTAACTTGGCCGAGATTGCAGAACAACTGAAGCACGCGATCCAACAGGAGCGAACCGATCGCAGCGCGGCGGAGTTGGCTCAACAGGTCAAGCAGTTGGAGAAATTGAAAGAGAAGTTGGAGCAGGCCGCCGCGAAACAGGAAAAGGCGACGGAAGCGGCGAAGGAAAAACCCGCGGAAGCTCAGCAGCAGGAACAGCAGGTGGCCAAGGATTTGGCGGCAGCAACCAAGGAAGCCACCGCGGATAACAAGGACTTGCCAGGTGTCATCGAGTCGCGTTTGGCCGACGCTCAGGAAGCGGTCGGCAAAGCCGCCGAAACCATGCAGGAGGCGGCTCCGCAGGCCGCCCCGGCGCGCGAGCAAGCAGCCCAGAGTGCCGAACAGGCCATTCAGCAGGCGTTGGCTGAAACCGAGTCGCAACTGGCCGACAGCAAACGCCAGCAGATGGCGGTCGAAGTCGGCGAACTGGCCCGGGCCGCGGAAGCCTTGGAACGAGCCGCTGCTTCCGAGCGAGAGATCAGCAAAGACACCGCCCAAGCAGCGGCTGAACAAGGACTCGCTGCGGAGGAAGCCAAGGCGATGGCCCAGGAACAAGCCACGGTGGCCGAGGTCGCCGCCAAGATCGCGGAA
>JAPLNJ010000922.1 GCA_026692885.1 Planctomycetota bacterium
CGTGGTCTGCCAGGAGTAGCTCGGTTTATCGTAGCCTTCATAAAGGATTTTGCCGAACAACGCCTTCCAGCTGACTTCCGGATACGGCGCATGGATTTCCCAAGCCACCAACTCGTTTTGATGGTTTAGCGCGATGACCGCATTGCCGCGCGTCGCCAAGCCGACATACTGCAACGGGTTCCCCGCCAGTTGCTCCTGGAGAGTGACCAGGTGCCGCTCGCTGGTCGTGTGATCCAGGTGCAGGCTGCCGTCTGCAGTCACGCTCAACAGACTCTTCTGCCGTTGTGTCGGCAGGATCCCGCACACGGCACTCGTGTGCGGCTCCAGGCGGTGGACCTCCATCAGACGCGGCTTGTCACTCTCTCGGACCGGGAACCAGGTGGTCAATCCGCCCGTGGCATCGCCCACGGCCAGCGACACATCGCCGAAGACCATAGCCAACGCCGTAATGGACCGGCGATCTCGAAAGGCGGTGATGATCTCGCGCGTCCGCGTTTGGCCCTCGTCGTCGAAGATCCAGCGTCCCAACTGGCCGGTCGCGGTGCCGACGTACAAGGTGGTCCCCTGGCGATCCATGGTCAGGGCAGTGATAGGGTTCAGACCGGCCAGGTCCACCTGCAGCACCTGCGACTGGCTCTCACGCTCACCGAGCAGGTTCTCAGAGACGACCTCCCGGGCGACTGCCAGATGCCCGTCCGTTAGCAACCGTACCGAGGTTGTCGAACCTGAATCGGAGACGCGGACGAAAGCCCGTCTGGAAACCGGGCCAGCGGCGGCAGGCAGGGCAGCCAAGGAGTGCAAGCTGTACTGGGTGCTGCGTTGTCCCTGGTCACCCAACTGAGTGGTTGTCCGGACTTCGACGAGCGACAGTGATCCATCCGACCAGAGCAATGAATGCCGCGTGCCCGCATGCCGCTCCAGGTCCATGACCTGAGCACCGGCCGCTGCGGCGGGTGGCACAGCGGTTTCCCGTCCCAGCACACGTTGTGTTGCCAGGTCGATGAAAGTAAAGATCCCATCGCGTGTCAGCACGTGGGCTGTGGCCGAGTCTTGCCCGATTGCCAACTCGGTCCCAAGACCCAGGATCTGGTCCGCGCCCAATCCGGGCGGCAGCGGCACACGGCCGGTTTCCCGCACCTGAGCAGGCCGGAACAACGGCAGCGTGACGCCGACGATCAAGACCAGGATGGCGACCACGCTGGCAATCACCAGAAGTCCGCCCGACATGATCACCCAGCGCGCAGCCCGATCACGACGTTTGACTCGTCGAGCCGCGGTTGGGCTGATGGTGACCATCCGAGAATTCTCTGATTGTGTTAGGTAGTGGCCGAAGGCGGAACTACTCCAGCAGTTTCAGCTGCTTCGCGATCACGGTCGCTGGCAGCGGGCCGTAGCCATCCTTGACGACGACGTCCTGACCTTGTCGCGACAACACGAACTTGAAGAACTGCTGGACCAGTGGCGAAAGCGGCTCGTTCGGCTTCTTCGCCACATAGATGTACAGCGTTCGGCCCAACGGGTACTTGCCAGCCAAGGCGTTCTCGAACGTCGGTTCGGCCGGCTTCTCGCCGGGCTTCTTGGTCAGCGGCAGCGCACGGACTTCCGAGGTCACGTAGCCGATTCCGGAATAGCCGATCCCCGCCCGATCGTTGGCCACCCCGTTGATCACGGCTGCCGAACCGGGCTGCTCCTTGACCGTGTCCTTGTAATCACCTTTCAAGAGCGCGTGTTCTTTGAAGAAAGCGTAGGTACCGCTGGCCGAGTTGCGGCCGTACAGGCTGATCGGCAGCGACTTCCAATCGGCCGGGAATTGGTCGGTGACCTTACCCCACGTGGCGATATCGGCAAAGCCACTCTTACGGGTCTTGGAGAACATGCAGTCGACCTGCTGCATCGTCAGCGTCTTGACGGGGTTATCCTTGTGGACAAACACGGCGAGGCAATCCAACGCCACGCTGATCTTTGTGGGCTTGAAACCGTGCTGCTTCTCGAAGGCGTCCTCCTCCTCCGGCTTCATGGCGCGCGACATGGGTCCCAGTTGGGCGGTCCCTTGGGCCAGGGCTGGCGGCGCGGTAGCCGATCCCTTGCCCTCGACCTGGATATTCACCGTCGGATAGAGTTTGCGAAACGATTCCGCCCAGTAGGTCATCAGGTTGTTCAGCGTATCGGAACCGACACTATTCAGGTTCCCTGAAACGCCGGAGACCTGTTCATAGGCTTTCACCGCCGGATCCACTTTCTGACCTGCCCCGAACACGGTGGAGCCGGCCGAGCCGAACAAAATACACAGGCTGGCGATTTGCCGAAGACGTTGATTCATGGACGATTCCCCCTTGAAGCTGGGTCTGACATTGGTGCGGGCACAAAGTAGGGCGGGCTTGCCAGCCTGACGCTTCGCCCCGTCGGCTGGTTGCCCCGTCAGGCAGGAAAGCCTGACCTACGCGCTGAATTCTACGCGTCCTTCGTCAGCAGTCTGTTTGCAGCAGGTTAAATCTGCGTTAACCGGAACGACTTGTGGCCGCTGAATGGCAGTTGGTGCTTGGCGTCGCAAGCAATGATGCGAGTAGGAGAAGACCAGACGCAGCGATGACGGATGTAGCGCACGCCGCTCGCGTGTGCCACGGAACGGGCAATTCACCAAAGGAAGCCTAAGACAAACCACAGTGCAAGCGGAACTGCCGTCGCAGTTTGGCGATCACCCGAGGCGTCCAGTCGGCCAAGAAAGCGTCCCGGAAATCCGCATGTGCCCGGACCTCCGCGAGCAGCAGGCCTTTCAGCAAAGCCCGTGTCTCTGGCTCGGGGATCTTCGCGACCCAGTCGAAGAAGAAGTCCTTGGCGATCGCGTGATCCTGGACCGTGCCTAGGCGGTCCTGCAGCCGCGTGATTTGGGAATACAGTTTCGTGCGGAAGGCCGGTTCAAAGCCCGCGGCGACGAGTTCCATCGTGTAACGCAGTTTCTTGGCGCGAATCCGCAACTCGTGCAGGGCAACGTCGTCCTTGAGATCGGCATCGGCCGCCTGGAAAAACCTCTTGACGACGGGCTTCAGGTATCGGCGCGCCTGCCGCCCAAACTTGCGTCGTGCCTGCCCCCGCCGCTGTGCCGACAAGCCGTCCAGCACTTGGTCGATCTGCGCGCCGAACTGGCCGGCGACAAGTTCCTGGTAGATCGCCACGATCGGCGGTTGCGCCTCGCGACGTTGCCGCTGGAGTCGCTCCAGCAGACCGGTGACAAACCCATCGCCCCCCGGTTCGCTGCCGGTCAGGAAGCGAGCACACAGGACATCCCAATTCCTCGCTTCGTCGGCCGCCTCGCGAACCCGCCGCAGTTTCGCGCGCAGGTCGATGGCGGTCGCCTCCGGAAGCAGACGCGAAAAGACCCGCAAGGCTTGCGCCGCACGTCGCGTGGCAATACGCAGTTGGTGGACGTATTCCACATCCTCGTCGCACTTCTCGGCCGCCAACGGCAGCCAATGCCACACGGCCTGCAAGCGCGCCGCCAGGATACAGTGCGCCACCTCGCCAACGGACCGATCCGCCGCCACGCCTTCCACCCACTTGCTGTCGCGAACAACTGTCGACGCTGAAGCCGTCGGGCTAACATCTTCAGACATGCCACCGAGTCCTCAAGTAGGCACCGGAAATCGAGTCGACACACGCGTCGCGGAACAGCCCGGGCCGCCATACCCCACATCCGGTCCTTCAGAGAATCCGCCAAGATGGTCTTTATGATAGGATGCGGCATTGCCTGCCGCAACTCGACGCCTAATCCAAAGGAGCGGGTTTAGGCGTTAGTTTTCCATTAAATTCTGATTAGCGTCGCAGGTGGTGTGATGCGTACACGGTGCGTGCATGTTGTAGGTCAGGCTTTCCAGCCTGACGTTCGGTTCGCGTCAGGCTGGAAAGCCTGACCTACTTGGTTGCGGGCGAGTTACGCAACATCACCAAGCATCACACAACTCAACCGCGGCGGGCTCACAACCCTGCCGGGCGGCTGTGCTGAGCCAATGCTCGCGTTCGTACGGATCGGCACATGCCAATCCCCACTCATAGATCGACGGGACGTGCCCCGCTTCGGCCGCCAGCTGCAACCAGCGGCGTCGATCGATTGCATCCTCGGCTTCCGAGATGAGCGTGCACAGCGCTCCGACGTGCCCTTCTTCGGCCGCCTTGCGCAGCCAGCGTCGCCGGTGATTTGGATTTTCGCACTCGAATCCGAAGGCGTACATGGCCGACACATAACCTGCCTGAGCCGCCTTGCGGAGCCAGTACCCGCGTTGGCTGGCGTTGCCGCAAACCAAAGCGAACTGATACATCGCCGGTGCGTGGCCGTCCTCGGCTGCTTGCCTCAAAAACGCGCGTTGTGCGACGAGGTTGTCTTCGACCAGGTGCGAGACCTGGCCCTGTGCACACGAAAACAAGCTGCTGTCAGGCGAGGCAGTGAGCCTCGTAGAAGCCTGCGTGGTCTCGATGATATCCCGATTCTGCCGGACGAAGGATCGTTCCATGGCAACCATAATCGTGCTCCTGGTGAGAGTGGCTGAGATGTGACGTACCGCTTTCGTGAGCATGCTAGAGCGACTGGGTTCAGACGCGGCTAGGGTTCGATGAGGAAACGAAAAGAAATACCGCAAGTTTGCGCTAGCACCAGACGATCTTCTGGCCGATGGTGGCAGAAACCGGCCAGTTGTACGACCGAAGTCAGTGTGGCTATCGCGGAGATTTATTCTTTCCTGTTCACGGGTCCTGGTTGCGGTTTCAGCCAGTCTGCGGATCCCGCACGGCTCTGGAGAGTCCAGGCTACGACGGTGCATCGTTTGGCCCCGTTCGCGTCAGAGTGCCTTCCGCAGGGCGAGCAGATCAAGCTGGTCGCGGAAAGGCTGCCAATCGGCGTCCGAGAGGCCCTCGTCTTCGCTGGCCCAGCACATGGTGTCGCACCAGGATGTCTCGATTGACCGGCCCGCCTGGACCTCGTCCTGCACCAGCCTGACCAAGGGCTCGTTCAGACGCAGCTGCTGACCGCGGGAGGCCGCTTCCTTGATCTGCTGGCGATTGAAATCGAGCGGGATGAGCTGGCCAGCCCGACCGTCTTGAGGCAGGACGATCGCGAAGTTCTCGTGCGGGGTGAAGTGGAATAACAGCAGGGTCGCGCGGCCCGCATGCAGCGTCTCCTGGGATTCGACCGCGCGCGATTCCCGCAGATACTTGGCCACCTGGACCAGGTCGTTCCGATCGCAGGCGCGGATCGCCAACTCGTAGTAACGCCGCAGGAAAGGCCGCATGTCCTTGCGCCCCCGAAAGACGGCCAGCAGCGGGTCGAGGTATTTTAGATCGCGGTGCGCCGCGGGCAGTTGGTTGGCATCCAGCTCCGAACTCAGCAGCAACTCGGCGCAGAACAATTGCAATTCCAGGGTCTCCCGCCGACTGCTGTCGGTGTAAGCCGGGTTCAGCTGGAATTGGTCGAGAAAGCCTCGCAGGGACTTCTGGCCGGCGGTGGGATCCTGCTCGTCTGCCTTGAGCTGCAAGACGGCATCGGCGACTTGCTGCAGGAGTTCGGCACGCTCCTGATCCGGTCCGAGAACATCCTCCTGCCCGGCCTCCGGACCGTCCCGGACCTGCCGGGCTTCGGACACCCGGCCATGCAGGGCCAAGGCGATGCAAAGTTTACAGGCCATCACGACCTTAGTACCCAGGTCCAAGTCCTTGTTCAGCTCACCCGCCTTCTGGTAGAGGGCGCAAGCCCGGGCGAGGTTGACCGGCGCGCCGGAGGCTGCCCCGCCGTACAACTCGCAATCCGCCCAACGTTCCATCGAGTTGGCCCAGCGCTCTCGGAGATTGCGCAGGTAGCGTTGTTGTCCGGACCGTGCCGAGGACTGCTCGCCTTCGTTCAGGGCTGCCTGGATCTCGCCGACCGAGCCTTTCTCGCCGACGAGGACTTGATCTCCGACCAACGTCTTGAAGACGCGGCGGGCACTTTCCGAGTTGCCCCGGTAGCGTTGGGCGATGGCCGTGCCGTGTCGATTGTGGAAGACGTAAATCGCGGCAAACGGGTTCTCCGCGTCCTTCTGGTTGGTCGAGCGAATGCGAAAGGCCTCCTGGAACTGCTTGGCGGCGTCGTCCACCTTCCATTGGTCCATCAGGCTCCAGGCGTAGCCCTCGCAGGCGCGGGCCGCCAGGGGATGGCTTCGCTTGCCCACCTTGGATTCCTTGAGCAGTTCTTTGGCTTTGTCGAAGAGATGATCCGCATAGTGTCCCGCACCGGCCGCCGCAATGCCGTGGGCCACGCGCGTCTCCGCGGCAAACAAGACCGGCGTGTCGCCTGGCGGCAAGGCCTTGTCGAACCGCTGGCTGGCTTCTTCGTAGTTGCCCAGGATTTGGGACCAGAGCAGTGCGGAATCGGCCAGGCAAAGCAACCGCAGATGCGAGTTCGGACCGTCGGTCCGGGCGTAGCCCTGCAACGCCGACTCGTAGGACGCTTGGGCCGCCTCGGCCAGCGTGCGGTTACTGCGGAGCGTCGCCAGCTTGTGCTGCAGCAAGGCCCGGGTGTGCAGGTCAGCGGCCGGCCATTCCGGCCCTCCATGACTGTCCACGAATTGTTGGAGAATTTGTTCGAGCCGGTTCGGCAATTCCGCGTCCGTCACGTTGGCGTCGGCCAGGACTTTCAGTTCGTTCACGAGTCGGCGCTGGTTGAGGGACGGGTGCTGGGAACTGCGGGTGACCACGTCCCACAACCACCGCTGCACCTGGGCGACGTTCGGGTCGAGGTAACCGGCCGAGTCGCCTCCCCACAGGGATGCCGGGTCCTCGGCCGCCTCCCCCGTTTCCGCCACGGCGTGCCGCACAAAAGGCACGTACCACGGCATCTCGTCGAACCACCACTGCCCATTCAGGCCGGGCAGCAGGGCCAAGTCCGCAGCCACGGATTGGGCGTGGCCTTGGTCCGGCACGGCGGGCGCCGTTCTCCAGGGCCGGTTTACAGCCCAGATAATCAGGATCACGACCAAGACCACGCCGAATGACAGGCTGGCCAACGGAACGGGGCGCTGATGCCAGGGACCTGGCTGCCAACGACGTTTCGCGGAGTGCCAACGCTCTTGGGAGCGTCGTGCCGCGCGCTGGGCCGTGTCGAGATCCGCGCTGTTGATCCCCGGCGTCGAAGCCACGCCCGACGACTCGACGGCCACGGCGTCGGCCAGGCAAGCTTTGAGCTGTGCGGGGTCGGCGAACAAGCCAATCGCGTCCGCCACTTCGTCCGGCGAGTCGAACCGCTCGTCGGGTTCCTTGGCCAGCATCAGGCCCAGTATGTGGTCCAGGTCCTCCGAGCAGTCTGGGCGAGTTTCCAGCAACGAGGGAATCGGTGCGACGGCGTGCGCCAGCAACTTCTTGCGAATCGTGGAATACCCGGCGTTGCCATAGGGCGGCTGGCCCGTGAGCAAGAAGCACAAGGTGCAACCTAGGCTGTAGATGTCCGCCCGGATATCGACGGCACTAGAGTGCTCGGCCTGTTCGGGCGCCATATAGTCAACGGTGCCGATCGCCATACCCTCTTGGGACAACTGCTCGGTCAGCTGGCTTGTGTCGGAACGAGCCAGGCCGAAATCGAGGATCTTCACGGTCCCGCTAAGGCTGAGCATCAGATTGGCAGGCTTGATATCGCGATGGACCAGTCCGTGCGAGTGGGCGTGCTGCAAGCCCAGAGCCGCCTGACGGAGGACCTCGCAGGCGGCCCCCACGTCGAGTGGCCCTTGGTTGTTTGCCAGCCGGTCCTCGACCAACTGCTGGAGGTCCACGCCGTCCACGTGCTCCATCACCAGAAACGGCACGCCATCTGCCTCGCGAGCATCGCGGGCGCCAACGATATTGGGGTGATTCAAGGCCCCGATCGACTGCATCTCACGCTGGAAGCGGGCCACGGATTGCCACTCATTGCGGCAGCTTTCGGGGAGCACTTTGATCGCCACCAGTTGGTTCAGACGCAACTGCCGGGCCCGATAGACCTCGCCCATGCCGCCGTGTCCCAGCTTGCGCAAGAGCGCGTAGTCCCCCAAGATGCGACACTTGCCGAGCTGGCAGAAGACCGTCTCGACGCGTTCGGCTTCCGCCGGAAAGCGGTCGCAGTATTCGTCCAGGCCGAGCACTTCCCCGGCCTCGCTGCGGACCTCCACTTCGACTTCCAACAAGTGCGTCAGCAATTCACGGCGACCGGCCACCGTGGTCCGCGTCAGGAACTGCTCGATCTGTGGACGCTCGCCAGACTTCCAGGCCCGCTCGAACTCGTCGCAGAGCTGCTCGATCTGGACCAGGACCGAGCGCTCGGAGGGTGTCTCCCGGAACTCGTGCGGATCATGTCGCTCGCTCACGGCGTATCCTCCGGCGCCCAGATTTGCCGGATCGTGTTCAGCTTGCGTTGGACCGTCCGTTGCAGGCAGTCAAGCTTGGTCGCGATCTCCGCCGTGCTGTAGCCTTCCAGGGTGTAGAACGCGACCTGCCGGAGTGTCTCGTCGCCCAGACGCTCCAAGAGGTGCCGGCAGTCCTCGGCCACCATGCAGGCCAGTTCGGGTGTGGGCTCGTCGCCCAGCACGGCCCCGATGCCCTGGTCCTCGTCGGCCCGTCCAAAGGCCGACTCACCACGGACCCGACCACCGCCTCGCTTCTGGGTATAGTGGCGGCGTCTGGCGGCGCAGGCCTTCCTCGCCGTGATCGTGACCAGCAGTTTCCACAGGTCCTCCTGGTTGTCTATGGCAAAGCGTTGTTCGGCCATGCCACGGCAGAAGCTGTGCATCGCGCTCAGCGCCACATCCTCTTCGTCGGCGGCTCGGCGCGGCACCCCCGACAATCGATTCCCTGCCAGTCGCACCAATTTGGAAAAGTACTGTTTCCAGAGTTTCTCCGCGGCTTGCGGGTCGCCGCGGCCGAGCTGGATGATCCACTGAGTGACTTCTTCGGCGACCGCCATAACCGTTCTCCGCTCTTCGCAGCAAGACCTTCGCCAGCCAACGCTCGGCCCACCCATCCTAAGCCATGCGTCCCGGATTTGTCGAGCCACTGCCCGACGTAAGCAGTTGTCATAGGAATCGACAGTCTAAGTTCCACTGTGGCGACCCAACACGCTACAATCGGCGTCTTTGTGGTTCCGACCACCATCACCGGGAACCACCCAGGAGGAAGCCGCTTCGGAGGCCAGATCATGAAAACCGATAAACAACTTTACACAATCTTCGAAGCGAATCTC
>JAPLNJ010000923.1 GCA_026692885.1 Planctomycetota bacterium
ATGAAGATGCCGTGGCCCAGCGCGGCGTCCTCGCGGGAAATCTGCCCGGCGGCGCAACTGGTCAGCAGTATGATCCCTTTCGGCGGGCGCTCCAAGGTGCGGGCAAACTGCTTGGTTCCCTCGGTGGCCTTCAGCGCCTTCTCGCCGTCGCGCCGCGGGTCGTTCCGGCAGGCGTCGACCAGCAACAGCTTGAACGACGCCGGACATTTCTGCAGCCGGTCGTAGACCTCGTCCAACGACACCAACGTCGTGGGCCGGTCCACCTGGGCTTCGCCAGGGCACAGATAGCTCTTGCCGTCCAGGTGGACGCCGTGGCCGCTGAAACCCAGCACGATCAGGTCCCCTTTCTGCACCAGGCCCAGGACCAACTCCAACTGCCATTGGATGTTGGCCCTCATTGGCCGGTAGCGGGTCTCCGGGGCTTGATCGTGCAGCAGGAAGACATGCTTTTCCGGAAACCCGGATGCGACCAGTTGGTCCTTCAAGGCCCGCATGTCCGCGCCGCAGTAATCGAGCTTCTTAGCCTCGGCGTAATCGTCGACGCCGATCAATAGCGCCCAACGTTGACTGCCTTTGGGCTGGACGACGACGTTTCTGGTGCCCGCTGTCGGTTGGCCGAACGTGGTGGTCGTGCCCAGCGTGAGCACCAGCGTGAAAACGCCGAGCAGGTTCCGCATGGTCAGGCATCGCATGATGGCAGCTCCGCGTCTTGTGGCTTTGAAGTTGCGCGTAGCCGAATTCGTGAGAATTCGGGGTGTTTCGCGGGGGCCAACGACCACCGCAGCCTCCGAATTCTCACGAATTCGGCTACTCCCCGTCGAAATGCGCAACTTCAAAGTCTTGTGGCTGGGAGTGGTTACCGTGGTTTGACTCTATCGGTTCGCATGATCCCTCACAAGCGGACGGGTTCACCGTGTGTGGCCGCGGTTTTTGGCCGTTGTACGGACTCATTCAGTAGTTCCAAGTTCGTAGCGTCGTTGCAAATTGGCGTAGCTGAATTCGTGAGAATTCAGGTGTTTTCGCCAAACCCCTGAACTCTCACGAGTTCAGCTACATTCCGAACTTGGAACTACTGTCATTCTTGGGATCTTCCCGGTATTGTTTCCCGCACGGATGGCTGATGCGGCCAAAGCACGGATTTCTTTCTCACTTGCTCTTCATCCGTGCTCTGGCTCTGCCATCCGTGCGAAGATCCCCAGAGGAGTTGCACTTGGGCCAGGTACGTAGCCTGCCCGTCGAGATCAGGTTCTCAACGGGCCCCAGCCAGATGTCCGCCCGGTTTTGCGCGGCCCACCCCGGACTCGCATCCCGATTGCTGGAACACGGGCTTGGTCGGCTTGCCTGCGGCTTTGGCCTTCGAACGCGGCTTGGTCTTGACTTCCGCTTGGACCGGGCTGGTCGACTCCGTCTCGTCTGCGGCCGGCTCCTCTGGCATAATCTACACGCCACTGAGCGGAGGAACTGCGAATGACCAAATTGACCCTCACGATCGATGAATCGACGGCCCACAAGGCCCGGCTTGCTGCCCAGCACCGGCACATTACGGTCGATGTGCTTGTCCAAGGGCTGATTGAACGGCTGGACGTCGAGGAGCAGGACGCGGGAAGCCGGGCCTGTGGTGTGTTAGATCGCTCGTTCCAACAAGTCAGCACGCCTTTCGGCGGGAAGCCTTGGAACGATCGGGATGAACTGTATGACCGATAGACATTTCATCGACACGAATTGGGATGCCTTGATCGTCGCCACGGCGCAGTTCAGCGGCTGTGTTCGCGTCTTGAGCGAAGACCTCAACGCAGGCCAAGATTACGACGGCGTGACGATCGTCAATCCGTTCTGTGTTTCAGCCCCGTAGCAGGCAAAGTTTGAAAACCAACGGCCACGAATTGGCAGCGGTCTGTGCACCTTGCGGACCAAGTTTGGAGTGCGGCGGACCCACAGGGTATCCCGTCGCCGCGTTGCAGAAATCGCGGCGGCGTCTCTGGCGATAATTGCGGTCACTCGCCCAGACCAGCGTTTTGAAAAGCGGTGACATGTCACCGCACTCCATAGGCGGACCCACAGGGTATCCCGTCGCCGCGTTGCGGAAATCGCGGCGGCGTCTCTGGCGATGATTGCGGTCACTCGCCCAGACCAGCGTTTTGAAAAGCGGTGACAGGTCACCGCACTCCAAAGGTGCGACTCGGTAAACCGGGACACGTCCCACCGCGACACGAACCGTAGGCGGGCACGCGGGGCTGAGTCGAACTGCACGGCTCTGGAGAGCCAGGCTACGATCGCGAGCGGAGGAACAAACGCACGGATTGGGTTCCGGCCACGATTGCCACGAGGCAACCTAAGCCCACCACCGGGTAGGTCAGGCTGTGGTTCACGTGCCCCTTGCCAAACCACAGAACGGCGAAGCACGCGAACACAAGCAGCAGGTATGCCGCATTGACCAGCGCCCGCTCGAAGGCGGAGCGTTGTTCGAAGGTCTTGATGGCGGCCTGCGCGGACTCGTTGGCCAGTTCCCGCATCGCCGACAGGTCCTCGGCGAAGCGGTGGTGTTCGCGGGGCGGCGTCGACACTTCGCCCGCCATCACTACGGCGCCGCTTTCCTTGACTCCGGAGGGTTGTTCTGTGATCGCAGCAGCTGCCGGCCGCTCAAGGTCTGCCTGTGGCTGCGGAATTGGGCTGACGGTAACCGGGGCGGCGATTGGCGAACCACCGCCGCCTGCCGCGGGCGGCGCGACCCTGTCACTGCGCGAAGCGTGCACGGTGGGACCGCTGACGCGTTGCAGGAGCCGCGCCACATACTCGTCAATGGATGCGTCACGATCCTCTTCGCCAGCCTCTGCGAGTTGCCGCAGCGAGCCCTGCGCCGTATCCTCGCGTGAACCAAGCCGCGGGGCGTCGTCGCACTCGTTGCAGGCTAGGTTCTCCGCGAGTTGTTCTGTGACTGTCACCGGTGGTGACTCCGGATCGCAGTCGCTGAGCGGGTCGCTTTTCCAGAGCGAGGGACTCAGCGTCAACATCGCTCGAGCTTTCTGAACCCTGGCGTGCTCGACCTGTTGCAGGGTCTCCGGGTCCTGGGATTCCGACGATTCCCCGAAGGCGGTTGCGAAAGAGCCAGCGTCCGGTTCAACTGGCTGACCGCTGCCGTCGGGACGCCGCGGGCGTGCTTCGGAGGACGACCGGCTAAGCGCCTCGACTTGCCCCCGAAGCTGCTCAAGTTGTGTCGAATACTGGTCGAGTCTCGCCGCCCAGAGCGTTCGTTCCCGCTGCCATTCTCGGAGCTCATTTTCGACAACGAAGAGGTTCGGGGCGTGATCGCCTATCGCAGAGCATGTGGAAGTCATAGTCGTCGCGTTGGTTGTGTCTGTGAAAGCCCGTTGCGACGCAGGCAGATACAGAGCGTGTCGACGGGTCTGAAGAAGGCCTCTGTCATTTAGCTTACAGACGGAGGCGGGTCAAAGCCTGCGACGGTCTCCGCCAGCAGGAAGAGCAGATCCGGAACGATTATCAAAATACCTTGCACATCTGGTCCTGATCTGTCGATTATCCGAAAGCGGTGAAACGTAACGACTTCACCGCAGGAAACCGCGGGACACGAGATGTCGCGTTCGCGCGGGCCTACAAGTGTCCTGTGAGCTGCGAATTCGGATCATCGATAGCCCCTTAGCAAGCCGCTGGCGGATAGCGCGCAAACTGCTTTCTTGGAAGCAGTTAGCGATCGCGTTCCAAATCGTGAGCGAGCTGCGGCTACGGAATCTTTAGTCGCGGCTTTCCCTGGCAGTCCAACGCACTATAGTTCCGATGCCGAGCCTACGCCGGTCGACACAAGCGATGCGGGGGTCAGGGAAACCCCGGAGACGCAGTGTCGCCGCAAGTGGAGGTCGGCAAAGTACCTCGTTGATGGACGATCGAACGGTCGCTCGCGGGAGTAAAACGGTAGGATGACTGACATGACGCGAAAAGACTCTCTCCACAGTTTGCGAAAGGTGCTGGTGCGACGGCGCGACGCGCTTCGCAATGCCTTGTCCGGGGACTGGAGCATGCTCCAGGAACTCCGCACCGAGTCAAAAGGCGATGTGGTCGACTTTGCCGTAGACGCGGTCCAGGACGAAATCAGCTCGCAGTTGGCGGAAGTCGAAAGCCGCGAGCTGGCTTATATCGAAAACGCCCTGGACAGGATGCAGGCTGGCGGCTACGGACTCTGCGAACACTGCAATTTGACTATCCCGCTGGCTCGGCTCCAGGCGCTGCCCTACGCCACGCTGTGCATTCGCTGCCAGCGCGAGGCGGAAAAAGCCGGCGGCTCCCGTTCCAGTCCGGATTGGGGACGGCTGATCGACACCGGTGCCACGGACAACGACGCCGTCTTCAGCGACATTGAAATGGACGTGTCGTAGTCTTCGCAGGCGCTGACGACAGGCCCGTGTGGGCGGCGCTGTTGAAAAGTGGATCAGTTCGATGGGAGCATGACCGGATGAACGTTCGGCGAATCGCCTGCCCGCAAGCTGTTCTGGCGGTGCTCGTATGCCTCGGACACGGAACCGTTCCGTGCGCTGCGCAGACGGTGGCGGCCAGTGCGTCGACGGAATCCGCCGTCGCGACTCCGGCCCCGTCTCGGGACAGCCTCTATGCCGAGATGGCCCG
>JAPLNJ010000924.1 GCA_026692885.1 Planctomycetota bacterium
CTAGCGAAACCCGACCCACCGCCGCGCGTCCCACCGCCAGCATTGCCACCGCCGCGCATCCCACCGCCAGCATTCCCACCGCCGCGAGTCCCACCACCAGCATTCCCACCGCCGCGCGTCCCACCACCAGCATTCCCACCGCCGCGCGTCCCACCGCCAGCATTGCCACCGCCGCGCGTCCCACCACCAGCATTGCCACCGCCGCGCGTCCCACCACCAGCATTCCCACCACCAGCATTCCCACCACCGCGCATCCCACCGCCAGCATTCCCACCGCCACGCCCACCGCCACGCCCACCGCCGCCAGATGCCCCACCGCTAGGAGGCGCGCCGCCCGACGTTCCACCGGCCGGGGGAGGAGCGGCAGCCGTATCACTAGCAGAGGTACGAGCAGCAGGCGGTCCACTAGCGGAGATAACATTGGCAGATGTAGCATTAGCGAATACGTCACCGGCGGATGTATTGCGGGTGGATGTGCCACCGCCGCCACCGTTCAATTTTCCCGAAGAGTTCGATTGGGCGCCGGGACCGGGCTGATTTCCGGGACCGGGCGAAGGGCTAGTATACGGCCCGTTTTGCCGATAAGCGATGATGAACGTTACCCAGTCGTCGGTGAACACTTGACTTAACGAGTCTGCGAGGGTCGTCAAGTCGGCGCTGTTCAAGTCGATCTTGGCTTGCCCCCGTGAATTCAGAACTCGTTCCTGGCTGTACAGTGTCAAGTAGGCTGCCCAACCGCGCTGCGAGCTTGCGTCGGAGGAACCCGACGTGGTCGAACTAGCATTGGAGGCTTCGCGCGCATCGATCAGGCCGTTGCGATTCGTGTCCTGACCGAACAACAACGCGGGAGTGACCCCCCGGACTAATAGCAACTCATCGACACTGTCCAACGGACCATTCTTCGGGGCATACGGCGGATTGAGGCTGGAATAGTACTCCGCCTCGGCCCCGTTCTCGCGTGGCTGATCGTCCGGATCGATCCAATCCAGAATCGCGTCGGCAATCTCGATGGTCATGCCGGGCAAGGCCATCAGCAGCGTTCGGGGGACGTCTTGCTGGGCGGACGCCGAGCCCGTTTGGCCCGACTGCCCCGCAGGAGTTTTTTGCGTACCCTGTGTAGGAGTTTGTCCGGTTGTCGAGGCAGACTGCGACGCCAGCGTTTGGACTCGCTGTTCGATCTCGAACAGGGCATTTAGGTTCAGCCGCGCGGATTCATTCTCCAATCCGTAACGCACGCCGCTGGGATTGCCGTCGGTGTCGAGGCTGGGTGACAGGACCGTGAAGTTACCACGCTCGGCCGGGTTGTCCTCGTTGACCACGTTAATAGCACGGAATCTTGTGCCGTTGTCATAACTTCCTCCGCCCTCGGTCTGCGCGGCCGTATCCTGCACCAGGAAGGCCCGTGCCGCTTCTACGCCGGAAGCCATGAGCGATTCGGCTTGGACCTGACGGCCGCTCACTTGTGTCGCCTCGTTGTGGGTGAACATCAAACCACTGAAGGCGTACGCCGAAAACGCGAGTGCCGCCACGACAATCAGCACGATGATCAGTACGACGCCACGGGATTTCATGGTTCCATTGCCCCTAAACCGGTATTCGAGGTGGACGCGCCGGTGGTTGTGCTTTGCTCGGCGACCGGCAGACGCACCACCAGTCGATAAGTGAACTCGTTGGTATCTGCGGAAGCCGAACCAGGAGCGCCCGTGGCGGTTCCTGCCGAAGCATTGACGCCCGCGGCCGGATCGATGCCTAAGGTAATCTCCACCGCCAGGGGTAAGCCGCCCTGCTGCTGCGAATCCCATTCGGTGCACCAGCTGGAACCGTCGAAATAGCGGAATTCCAGACGATTCACCTCGGCAGCCAGCAGCTGACCGCTGCCATCCCCCGTGCCACTGCTACTGTCCCCGGAACCGCTGTTGCCGGTCACAGCGTAACTGGCGACCCCCCGATCCAATTCCCGGCGAAACAAACCCGTCGTCCCTTCGCCACTCGTCGGGGCAGTTCCCCCCGATGCTCCCGTCGTGCCGTCGGTCTTCAGGGAATAGGACACCGTTTTCACAGCACTGGGAATATCCCCCGTCGCGCCGGCAGAGGACGAAACAGACGCCGGAGTATACTGGTCGACACGTGGCGGCCGGCTCACGTCGACCTGCAGTTCACACTGGCTGCCGTAGAGACCTGGACCATTGACGGGTGGCACGGAACTCGCCGAGCTCGTGGTGGCGTTCAGGTCCTTGCTGGTGCTCGCATTCTGCGATGCGGTTGATTTCTGAGTGCTTGAAGATCCGGTGCTCGTTTGGCCACCCGCAGCACCCTGGGATGCGGCTGGCGTGTTCGCGGTGCTAGGACTTGTGGCGGCCGTCGATGGGCCTGTCCCCGAGGCCTGTGTCGAACTGGGGCGCATCGCATTCCGTAAATCGGCCGCGATGTACCGCAGCACGGCTCGAGCCACCTGGGGTTGTTCGACTTCGCTCCGGCCGACGTCGAATACGGTCAGGTGCAGGCGAACTGCCTGACTGATCAGCACCAGGACCACGGCTGTCAGTCCTAGGGCAAGCATCAGCTCCAACAACGTCATGCCTCGACGAAGCCGTGGGAGACCGGAACTTCCGGGATGTGCGTTTCTCGGCGAAGCGTGGGAACACAGGATTTCACATGCCTGACACATTGCTGCCTCCCGAAGACGCCGGCTGACTGGAGGTGCTGGACGGAGTCGCTCCGCTGCCCGTCTGTTGCGTCGAGTCCATCATCCAGCGGACCAGGGTGAACGACAACGGTTGGGGCCTGTCGCTTTGCTCGACCGTCACGCGGATTTCGCTTAGTCCGGCTTGGTCCAGCGCAGTGACGGTCACGGAGTACTGCCAACCCTCTTTCGTTTCAGACGGTGTCGACGACACCGTTTCGCGAGCCGCAGCACCAGCTGCGATTTCCTCCATTTTGCTCTCGCAGAGTAATTGCGCCGTCGCCAGCTCCCGCGACTCCTCCGCGTGCCGCGAGCCAATGCGCACCAATTCGCCGATTGCGGCGAGACTGCCACCGAGGATGGCGACCGCCAAGATCACCTCCAACAGCGACAGGCCGCTGCGAAGCAAGGTGGCTCGGGATGGAATGGTGGCTAATTTCGGCATTTGCTCTTCTCGCCCCTCACCCAGACCCTATGTTCACGGTTTGATTTCTTGCTGCGACAGCAAATCGCTGGCCTGCGACTGCCCGGTCAATCCACGCAGCCGCAACTCGACGAAGAACCGTTCGTTGGTCAACACCAAGCTCGCGTCCGTCGTCGTGCCGTCGGTGTAGAAGACGATCATCGGCGATGAGCCGCTCGAAGATGCGGACGGGTTCGACGCGGCCCCGTCAACCTGCGCCGAGCGAGCATCCGACGCCACTTCACCCCGGTTGAACGTGATGTTGGACGGGAGCGTTCCGAGACCCGCAGAGGCAAGACCGTTGGTGCTGTCACTGTTTTGGCCGACCGTCATCGTGGGTTCCGGCGCCGCCGTCGCTGACGCTTGCAGTTCCGCGTCGTCCGCGTCTCCCTGCCAGGTCTCAAGCGTATAGGTATTGGCTCCCACGTCATAGCGAAACAACTGGATCCGGCCCGTCCTCATCGCCGTGACTCGCAGGGTGGCCCAATCCGCGCGAATCAAGTCGGCCGCCTTCCGCAACTGCTGATCCTCCATCGAGCCACGCAGCGCGGGTAGAACCATCGCCGCTACCGCGACCATGATGGCCAACACCAGCAGCATTTCCATCAACGTAAAACCGCGGGGTGGTGGGTTACCGATTCGAGATGTCATCGTCGCTTCCACTGACCCCGTCAGCACCCCACGACGAGATGCGATACACGTCGGCGTTGAGCAATTCGTATTGATAGGGGTTGCCCCACGGATCATTGGGAATCGTGTCATCCGCGTAAGGACCGCGCCACTTCGCCGGATTCTTCAGATCGGCAGGCGGTTCCAGCAACGCGTTCAAACCTTGGGTCCCGTTCGGATAGCTGCCGACGTGCAACCGGTACGCGTTCAATTGCGTCTTGAACAGGCCGATTTGGGTTCGGGCCGCGTCCTCGTAGGCGCTTCTCTGCATGCCGATTACGTACACGCCGACCATCGAACCGAGGATCACCAGAATGGCCATCACCAGCAGTACTTCCATCAACGTAAAACCGCCTCGCCGGCGCTGTCGAACTCTGCTCTTCATAAATTCTTCTCCTTCTTTCTTTGAGAGGCCAATCGACCTTATCTCCGCATGGTACTGCTCATCTTCAACACGGGCAGGAGCAGTGCGATCACCACAAATAACACGATGGCCGCCAGGATCAACAACATGATCGGCTCTAGCAACCGCACGGCCAAGTCCAGTTGTCGCGAGGTTCGTCGCTCTAGGCCGTCCGCAATATCTACAAGGACGCGATCCAAGGTGTTCGATTCTTGGGCCACCGCGATCATTTCCACCCCCGAGGGAGGAAAGTCCTTACAGGTAGCCAACGGCTGTGCCAACGATTGCCCCGCCGAGATGTTCTCGGAAGCCTTGGCGACCGCTTCCGACAGCACGCGATTTCCTGTAGCTTCGCGGCTGATCTCCAATGACTTCAGGATCGGCACCCCGTTGTGGAGTAGCGTCCCCAGCACGCGGCAGAAACGGGCCACCGCCAGATTGCTGAAAACCACGCCCAGCAGCGGCATTCTCAGCTTAACCAGATCTCGCATGCGACGGCCCGCGTCTGTCTGCAACTTTCGCCGTAGGTAGATTCCGAGGAATGCAGCGAGCCCCACGATCACCAGTCCGTAACTGCGCAGCGTGGTGCTGATCCACAACAGCCAGTCCGTGAAGGCGGGCAATTCATTGCGTTGGCGAAGACCGTCGAACATTGCCCCAAATCGGGGAACAAAGAAGATGACCAGCCCACCGACGACCAAGGAGCCGACGACAGCCAAGAAGATCGGATACGCCAAGGCGCCGGCCGTGCGGCTCTTCAAGTCCTGTTGCTGTTCCGTGAACTGTGACACCCGGTCCAAGGCGTCTTCCAGAAAACCGCCCTCACTGCCCGCCCGCATCATATTGACCGCCATGTCGCTGAACACGCGCGGATAACGACTCATCGCGTCCGCCAGCGGGGTACCGTCTTCGACCCGCCGGTAGACGTCGTCCAAGACCTCCTTGAGCCCGACGTGCGAAGTTTGCTGGCGGATCACATTGATCGAACGCAACAGCGGCACACCGCTCCGCAGCAGCGAGGCCAACTGATTATACGTGTTGGCCATCACTTGGGCGCTGGCCCGTTTGCGGCTCAGCGGGTTGCTGCCCTTGGCCTTCTCGGCTGTGATCTGAATGGGGAACAGCGACTTGCCCGACAACATCGACAGAACTTCGCGCTCGGAGCCCGCGGAGAGTACTCCGGTCACCTTCTGGCCCTGAGGATTTCGAGCAACGTAAGCGAAGTCGGGCATGGTTTGGCTCTATCAAGGCTTGGGTGATCAACCGTCCTATTCTACTGCATCGTGACTTCCCGGTCGCCCTTCGTTACCCGCACCACTTCCTCTACGCTCGTGATGCCCTGGAGCGTTTTTTTCCAGCCATCCATACGCAACGTAGTCATCCCGGCGCGGACGGCCGCTTTCTTGATATCCCAACTGCTGGCGTTGTCGTGGGCCAAGTGCCGCACTTCCTCGTTCGTGCCCAGCAATTCGTACACGCCCATTCGGCCACGGTAACCAAGTTGGCGGCAGTGCCGGCAGCCGACCGGCTGATACAAGTCACCGTTGCCCAACGTGTTCCACGGAAAGTCCGGGGGCAAATCATCGGCGTTGGGACGGTAGGGCTGCTTGCACTGGTCGCACAACCGCCGCACAAGTCGCTGGGCCATCACTGCCTCCATCGTACTGGACACCAGGAACGGCTCGACGCCCATGTCGACCAATCGCGTGAAGGCGCCCGACGCATCGTTGGTGTGCAACGTGCTAAACACAAGGTGTCCGGTCAGGGACGCCTGGATCGCGTTTTCCGCGGTCTCCAAGTCGCGAATTTCGCCGATCAGGACTACGTCTGGATCATGCCGCAAGATACTCCGTAGCGAAGTTCCGAAGGTCAGGCCGATCTTCGCATGCACCTGGATCTGATTGATCCCTTGCAGCTGATACTCCACCGGATCTTCCGTCGTGATAATCTTCAGATGCGGACGGTTGATTTCCAGCAGGGAACTGTAGAGGGTTGTGGTCTTGCCCGAACCAGTCGGCCCTGTGACCAGGATGATCCCGTGCGGCAGGTCGATCAACTGGCGATACGTCCGGTAGATTTGCTCGTCCATGCCCAGGGACTTGAGGTCGAAGACCATCGCGCCCTTGTCCAGGATGCGCATCACGATTCCTTCACCGTGAATCATGGGGATGACCGACACTCGCACGTCGATCTCCCGGCCGCGGACCTTCAGTTTGATGCGGCCATCTTGGGGCAAGCGTTTTTCCGCGATGTTCAAGCGGGCCATGATCTTCAGCCGGCTGACGATCGCCGCCTCGAATCGATTGATCTCCGGTGGTACGGGTTGGGGCTGCAACATGCCGTCGAGGCGGTACCGTACGCACAGTCCCGACGGCTGCGATTCGATGTGCACGTCACTGGCCCGCGTCTCAATGGCTTCCAGCAGGATTTCATTGACCAGCCGGACGACGGAGGCCTCCTGGGCCATTTCCGAAAGCTCCGACCCATCGGTCTCGATGGCCTCGAGCAATTCGACGCCATCTTCCTCAGCCGTCTGGGCGATCAAGCCTTCGACCGTCTCGCTGCCCACGCCCAGATGCTTCTTAATCAGCTTGGCGATTTCTTTCTTGGCGGCCAGGACCGGGGTGACGGACAACCCCGTGGCGGCCCCCACCTCATCCAACGGGTACAGATCGAAGGGATCGCTCGTCGCGACCACCAACGATCCATTGCAGCGGCGGATCGGGAACAGCGACTGCCGGTAGATCAACCGCAGGGGAAAACTAGCCAACAGCGAGAGGTCGACGTCTTCTTCCCCGTTCGCCAGATCCATGTACTCTAAACCCACTTCTTCACCGACCGCGCGCAGGGCATTCTCCTCGCTGACGAACCCCAGCTCCACGGCCGCATCCAACACGGAATTGCCGCCGCGAGCGCGGGCCTGCTCCAATTGGCTGGCTTCGATCAATCCGCGCTGCAGAAGGATTTCTCCGGCGTCCATCCTAGTGTTCTCTCTGAGGGCTAAAGCATCGCCGAAACACGGCTCTTTCGCAAATACGAAACGCCAACTGGCAACTCACCACGACCTGACCGGCTCAAGGCCACGATCGGAACGTTGCACATCGTTCCGATCAAGGCCCCAGCCAAAAGTCGCAATGCATTCTAACCCATAGAATCGATTCATGTTATATACAGAACGGGTTGCAGGCGAGCGGAAGTTCTTGATCGGTAACTCCTTGCGAACAGCCATCTTGAAACTCCCGCAACAACACCCTACCCACTATTAACCCGGACGATCCGGCAGAGTTTCGCGGGAGATGTCGAAACGGATGCGACCGTAGATCGGTTTTCACGGATGCGGCTGGGGTTAAATCCGGATGCTGACTCCTGTGATGTCATTCCGGTTGCGGATGCGTAGAATAACGTCCCAAGAATGAGGCCGAATGGCCAAGCCGTTGAAAAGGCCCGTAGCCGGCCTGCCGTCCCCATCGTCAACCCCCGATACCCACGAGGACCAAACAATGCTGACATTACCCTGGCGTTGGTCGACCGTAGCTGGCCAACTGCTCGCGTTCCTGTTGTGGACGGGGGCGGCCCGAGCACAGTCCGACACGTCTCCGGCTCAAACGGCCGCAAAGGCCGACACGCCGCAATTCGATCTCCGGGCGCTGTCGCAACCGCCGGCCGTTTTTCCAGCGGAAGGGTTCGCGACTGACGGCCTGCGGGCGATGTTTTATGAGGGGATCAAGTTTCAAGGAAAACCAACGCGGGTGTTCGCGTACTATGGTGCTCCACCCGCTGCTCCGGAAACGAAACTGCCCGCTGTGGTGCTGATCCACGGGGGTGGCGGCACGGCCTTCGACCGCTGGGTACGGCTGTGGAACTCACGCGGTTACGCTGCGATCGCCATGGATCTGTGTGGCTGCGTCCCGAAGGGGACCTATCGGCACTGGGAGCGTCACGAACTCGGTGGACCGCCGGGCTGGGACGCCAGTTTCGGCCAACTCGATGCGCCGCTCGAAAATCAGTGGCCGTATCAGGCTGTCGCCGCGGTCGTGCTGGCTCACTCGCTGCTCCGTTCGTATCCCGAAGTGGATGCCGATCGCATCGGCGTCACCGGCATTTCCTGGGGCGGCTACCTGACGTGTTTTGTGGCGGGTGTCGACCAACGCTTCAAATTCGCGGTGCCCGTCTACGGGTGCGGATTCCTGGGCGACAATTCGGCGTGGCTGCCGCGGTTCCAGCAACTCGGTCCGGAGCAGGCCGCCCGCTGGATTCGCTGGTGGGATCCGTCCACGTATCTGCCACACGCGACCATGCCCGTGCTCTGGGTCAACGGGACGAATGATTTCGCGTACCCCATGGACTCCTGGCAAAAGTCCTATCGCTTGCCCAAGAGTCCTCGGACGTTGTGCCTGCGGGTGCGGATGCCACACGGCCACGGCCCAGCCGGAGAGAACCCCGATGAGATCCTCGCGATGGCGAATACCCTTCTGCGACAAGGTCCGCCGCTGGCGAAAATTACCGGGCAGGGGCGGGACGGCGTCAAAGTCTGGGCCACATTTGACATGAAGTCGAAAGCCGCCAAAGCCGAATTGAACTTCACTCGCGACACGGGCAAGTGGCAGGACCGCAAATGGGAGACGGTTCCCGCCGTGCTCGTTGCCGATCAGCAGCGCATCACGGCCGAGCTGCCCGTGGACGCCCTGGTCTACTACCTGAATCTCGTGGACGAGCAGGGCTTGGTGGTCAGCACCGAACACGAGATGCTGGGTGATCCGCGCTGAACCCGCGGTTACCCACACGTCCCGCGGTTGCCCGTCTTTCTCGCCGGCCCGCCAAGGGTTATATTTGTGCCCGATGGTAATGCGTCTCGTAACCGCAAACGGTGGGCGATGCCCACGCTAACTGGCTTTGTTTCGTTTCGCTGACTGAGGAGAAGAACATGTCTGACCGCGTATTCAAGAAGATCGAGGTGACGGGAACTTCGAACAAGTCGATCGAAGAAGCTGTGCAGAACGCTCTCGCCAAATCCGCCAAGACGGTTCACAACCTCCGCTGGTTCGAAGTGGTTGAGATCCGTGGCAACATCGACAATGATTGTGTCGGACAGTGGCAGGTCACCCTGAAAATTGGCTTCGCCCTGGACGACTAGTGCATCTTCAAGGCGAAAAAGTGGGGTAAGCATCCTGCTTGCCTTTCGATTCATCGCGTCAAACGCAAGCTGGAAGCTTACGCCACCGCGTCGGTCACCCCAAGATTAAGCCTTGACGACGCACTAGACCGGATGATTCATGGTCGGTGGGCCTTCGCAAGCCGTCCCCGCCGTAATTCATCGTGCGACGACGCAACCACGGCCTTGATCGTAAGGTCGCCAACTACTGTCCGTGTTGTCAACCGCCGGGGTGGCTGGCGGCTGAGCCTAAGCGAGCCCCAGTCCACGATTGCTGGGGTATCGCTGCGCTCTGCCCCAGGGCCTTGATCGAAACGTTACGCAAGACGCTTGCAGCGGATCGTCGTAACGATCAATGCCCCGCGACCAACCCGTTCACTGTGCGGCCGCTTCGCTGGGAGCCAGGTAAGAGTCAAAGACGCGAGCCTTGTCCCAGTTCGCCTTGTTCTCTTCAATAAACTTCAGATGCCGCGGATGGGTTTGGTACTTGTCGTGGACGGCTTTGTTTTCGAACACGACGTGCAGCGACACATCGAAGTCGCGGTCGTTGACCTCGCGTTTCAAGTCCTCGGCCAGCACGCCAGCGGCAAAAGCCACCACCCCTTCATGGCCGGACAGGTACTTGCGGCAGGCTTGGACCAGTTTTTCCTTAGCGGCCGGGGAACTGTCCTTCAGCTTGAAGTACACCATGTGCGCCAGTTTCGGGTCCGCAGCGTCAACGCGACTCAGCATCGCAAATGTCGACAGGACAAGAACGGCCAAGGACGTGCACAACGATTTCTTCATGATCGGGTCTCCTGGAGGGTTGTACTTGGGATGGTCATGCGCGGTCCCCCATGCTCGCCTGTCGATGCCGCCAAGTCAAGCCGCCAAGTCAAGCCGCCAA
>JAPLNJ010000925.1 GCA_026692885.1 Planctomycetota bacterium
CCAGACGCTGATCGTGGCCGACATAGTACTGCGGCATGGCGTGCGGCTGGCGGATGACGTGCGCGAAGTGCGGTTGACCTCGGATGTCCATCAACTCGGCCAATTCCTCCGTCGCGATGCGGATCAGGGCATCGTCCGCCAGATGCGCCAACTCCTGCTGGCACTCACCGCCGATGAACACCCGCAGCAGCACGGACCCGTCGGGCGCGCGCCCGTCATACTTGACGCTGGAAAAGCTGCCCGACAGGATTTGGCGGTCTTCCAGCAGCGGCACGACAAAGCCGAATCCGTCCATGGGATGGCCAATGCTTTCGCGAGGATACGCCAGCGACACGATCGAGCAACTCGCATGCGGGATGCCGCGAAACTCGCCCGACAACTCCTGGTCCAGATTGGCGACCAGATTCGCGCCGGCCGTCGCGGGCGTGGCCAGAATCACGGCGTCAAAATGGGAGGTAGCCGGATGCTCGCCGTCGACGGACACGTCCCAGCCGCCACCACGCCCCGGCGCCACATTCGCCACGGGCGAGTCCAGCTGCACGGTGCCGTCAGGCAGTCGTGCCGCCAGTGTGTCGATCAGGCTGGTCATCCCGCCGCGCGGGGCCACGAACATGCTGTAGCGAGCACCGCTGCTGCCCTGCGACTCCGGGCGACGCTGCCCCATCTGCTTCCAAATGGCCCGGATCAGGCTGCCATGCTGCCGTTCCATTTCCTGGAACCGGGGCATCGTCGCCCGCAGACTCAACTTCTCCGGATTACCCGTGTAGATGCCGCCGACCAAAGGCTGGACCAACCGCTCGTACGTCTCACGACCGAACCGGCGGATCACGAACGCCGCCAGGCTTTCGTCCTCGTCGGATTTCGACTTGGGAATGAAGAACTCCCACGCCATACGCAGCTTGCCCAGCGGGCTGAGAATCGGCGTTGACACCACCGGCCAGACTCGGCTGGGCGCCATGATGATGAAGCCTTCCGGAATCTTGTGCAGCCGGCCCCGCCGCACCACAAAGGCGTGACGATGTTCGGAGGTGGTCTGTGCCAACTGTTCCGCGAACCCGATCCGCTGGCAAAGGTCCAACCCCCACGGGACGTTCGTGATGAAATTGTCGGCGCCCCATTCGATCAGGAAGCCATCTTGCCGGACGGTCCAAAGCACCCCACCCAAGCGATTCTTGGACTCGAACAGCGTGATGCGCTGCGACGGGGAAAGCTCGCACAACCGGTGAGCAGCTGCCAAACCAGAGATGCCGCCGCCGATGACAGCGACACGTAATGCAGGCGAATGCGGATTTGTCATGTGGTTTTGTTTTCGCAGGTTTTTTCGGATTATGGGCCAATTGGGCCGAATTGGGAAGGGCAATCGGGCCTCAGATAGCCTCGATCGTAACATTGCGAAATGCTAGCAGTGTCGTAATCGCCCTCGAGAAGCTCCCGACGTAAGTCGGTGGGAGTGTTCCCGCCCTGTGCCTAACCCGGGGCCCCATATCCGACCGGCCCGACTCGTCGGCTGCCCGCCGCCGGAGGCGGCGGGCAGCGGCAGGAAAAGCAGCCTTTTTCTAAGCTCGTGTGGTAGTGCAGAATCATCGCTCCACCGAGGCCAGCTCGAATGGCACGAGGTTAAGCGTAACCTCCGATCCCCACTGGGCTTGCCCCAGTGGAAAAGAGGTTTGAAAACCAAGGCCG
>JAPLNJ010000926.1 GCA_026692885.1 Planctomycetota bacterium
GGAACGAGGTCTCGCAAGACTATGCCGGAACGGCACAACCGACGCTCGCCGGAAGAACCCGCTTGGTGCAGACGCCATGCGCCGGAAGCGACCGAAGTTCCGGCAGTGCTTCCGGTTGCTTGTTCCGGCCTACAGGAGCATGAATAATCCGGGGTGATACGCCAAATTGAAAAGGGGGAGGGAACAACTGAGTCCTAGGTTGCCAATGGCATGGGAGGGCGAGGCCCCTGCATGGGAGGGCGAGGCTCCTGCCGAGCCGGAGCGGGCCGTCAGGGACGGCCCACGACTCCGCGGGAGCGTCGCCCTCCCCGGCTCACGTTCTCTCTCGTCTTCCATTGGCAACCTAGGACTCAATAGTCTAGAATGGCGCCGCTCGGTTGGCGGGGACCGGTCTCCAGTCCTGCGCCGACGATGGCCTTGGAGGTCGGGTGGGTCCAGGTACGAGACCCGCCCACCTCGGTTCGTCACGATGCCTGGTGGGTCTCGTACCACGACCCACCCTACCCCTATGCCGCTAATGATTTGCGTCAGCATTGGTCGTGGGCGTCACAAGCACATGCTCGCCGAATATCGTCATCTGGCGGAAGACGGCGTGAAACTGGTCGAATTGCGGGTCGACTACATTCGCAGCCGCCTCGATCTGCGCCGGCTGATGGCAGACCGCCCCTGTCCGTGCATCGTCACGTGCCGCCGCGAGGTGGACGGCGGCCAGTGGACGGGCACGGAGCAGGCGCGCCTGTTGTTGCTGCGCACAGCCGTGGTGGAGGGCGCGGACTACGTGGACCTCGAGGATGATATCGCGGGCGGAATCCCACGCTACGGCAAGACCAAACGCATCATCAGCTATCACAACTTCCGCGAAACGCCGCTCGAGCTGGAGGAGATCCATCAGCGGCTGGCCGCCAAGGATGCGGATATCGTGAAAATCGCCACGATGGCCCATCACCCCGGCGACAATCTGCGGATGCTCCGCCTGATCCAGCAGGCCAAAATCCCAACCATCGGCCTGTGCATGGGCGAAATCGGTCTGCCCACGCGAATCCTGTGCGGCAAGTTCGGGGCGCCGTTCAGCTACGCCACGTTTCATTCCGAACGGAAAATGGCGCCGGGGCAGATTGGCTACAAGCAGATGCGGGATATCTACCACTACGACGACGTCAATGCCGACACCGAGATCTACGGAATCGCCGCCGATCCGGTGGCCCACAGTATGCATCCCGTCGTGCACAACGCGGCCTTTCACGCGCGGAAGATGAACAAAGTGTATGTCCCCTTCCGCGTGCCGCACGACGACTTGCGGCCGTTCATGGACGATTGTCACGGGATGGGAATCAAGGGGCTGAGCGTGTCGCTTCCCCACAAGGATGACGTGGTGCGGTTCCTGACGCAGGGCGACGGTGCGGTGCGCGGCATCGGTGCCGCGAACACGGTCGCGTTCGACGACATGACCATGGTGGGCTACAATACGGACTATCGCGCGTTCATGGACAGCCTGGACACGATGTTTCCGGAGTCGGACCGGGGAGCCAGTCTGATCGGCAAGACGGTGTTGGTCCTGGGGGCCGGAGGTATCTCGAAGGCCATCGTGTTCGGGTTGCGGCGCCGCGAGGCGCAAGTCGTGATTGCCTCGCGGACGTACGACCGCTCCCGAACTCTGGCAGAGACCTTCAAGGGCCGCGCGGTCCAGTGGTACGAGCGGACGAAGGTGGAACCGGACATCCTGATCAACGCCACGCCGATTGGCATGCATCCGAACTTGGACCAGTTGCCGTTTGATCCGGAGTATCTGCTGCGCGGCATGATCGTGTTCGACACGGTGTACGATCCGGAGCAGACATTGCTGGTCAAAGAGGCACGCGAACGGGCCTGCCGGGTAATCACGGGAGTCGACATGTTTGTCCGGCAAGCGGCGTTGCAGTTCACGCACTTCACGGGCGAGGATCCTCCGGAAGAAATTATGCGGAACGAGTTCAAGCGTGTCATCGGACCGGTGAATTTGTAGGACATCATGGACCTTCTTCGCTATGCCATCCTGTTCGTCCTAGGTACGGCCCTCGGTGGTCAACTGAATCGCGGTATCTACCGCTTGGCTTGGTACCAGCGTTCGGTGGGCCCGTGGTCCGCCCCGCACCCCGACGCGCCGCCGCGACGGTGGCTCGATCGCGTGCCCGTGATCGGCTGGCTCGGCCTACGGCGCGAAGCCCCGCTGCACGGCACAGGCTACTGGATTCGGCCGCTGCTGATCGAGTTGGCGGTGGGCGGCGGTTTGGCTGCCTGGTACGGGTGGGAAGTGGTCTGCGGTGGTTTGCTGCCCACGAGCCTGCGACCGCCTGCGGGCCTGAGCCTGCTGCTGCACGCGCAGTTTCTCAGTCACGTGACGCTGATCTCGCTGATGATCGTGGCCACATTCATCGACTTTGACGAGAAGACCATCCCGGATGCGATCACGGTGCCGGGCACACTCGTCGGGTTGCTGCTGATGACCGTCTGCCCGCTGGCCGCCTTGCCGATCGGCGAGTCGGTCGGCCGCACATCCGTGCATGTCGCGCCCCTGGTGCTAATGTCCCCCCAATCGTGGTCGAAGACGCTGGACGGCCCGCTCGGTCTCTACTTCGGTCTGGCGTGTTTCGCGGGCTGGTGTCTCGCGATCTGGCCACGGACCGTGACTCTGCGGCGCGGACTGCGCAAAGCTGTGCAGTACGGTCTGGTGAGTATGTTCCGCTATCCGGGTTGGCGGCTGATCGTCGTGATCCTGGTGTGCGGTTCGGCGGGCATCGGGATTGTCTGGTGGCTGCAGATTCCAAGCTGGCCCAGCCTGCTCACGGCACTGGTGGGGATGGCCTTTGGCGGCGGCCTGATCTGGGCGGTGCGGATCGTGGGCGGCAGCGCCTTGGGCAAAGAAGCCATGGGTTTTGGCGACGTGACACTGATGGCCATGATCGGCACCTACCTGGGTTGGCAGTCGTCCTTGATGGTCTTCTTTCTGGCGCCCTTCGTGGCGGTGATTATCTGCGTGGTACAGTGGGTGGTGACACGCCGCCGGGACATCGCCTTCGGTCCCTATCTGTGCACGGCTGCGGTCGTGATCCTCTGGGCCTGGAATCCGTTGTGGGAACACCAGGCCAAGCCGATTTTCAGCCTGGGTTGGTGGGTCCCGGAACTGCTCGTCTGCTGTCTGGTGCTGCTGGGCGGCCTGTTGCTCATGTGGCGTCTGATCGAAGGCGCACTTTTTGGTCCCCGGACGTAGGGTGGATGGAGCGCGCCATACGGACCGCTTTGCAGCAGGCTGGAACGCCGTTTCCTGTAGAGACCAGGTAGGGTCGCAGGCGAAGCGATGGCCCACCAGGAGCGACTCGCCAGCGTCCTGGACTGGCATCTCTGGATGCCGCGAAGTATGCGGTACGCCGTCGATCGCGAAACACGGTGGGCCGCGTTCTGCCATTCACGTTCCGAAGCGATTCGCAGTGGTGAGCGGCGACGCCTCCCTCGTCGCCCGGCTTCCTGCACTTGGCCTACCCTACGGCTCTACGGCGTCCCGCGCTTGCAGCCGCGGCCCGCAGGCGTATTATGATGGGCACCATCTTCAGCGGTCCACTCTTGTCGGCCAACTCTGTGAGCAATCCGACGCAAACGGTCTGGAGGTTGCGACGCGCCGAGAAAAACTCTTTTCAGATGCAAATCGTCTTCTTGGATGTTGTAGGTTAGCCTTTCCAGGCTGACGCTCGGTTCGCGTCAGGCTGGAAAGCCTGACCTACTTGGTTACGGCCCCAGGCTGCGTCAACAGTAGGAGACTCCTCTCATGTGCGAGCGTCATCTTTCCGCGGCGATTTCACGAGCTCTTGTGGGACTTGTGGTGCTTGGATTCAGTCTGAACCAGGTCGGCACTGCGGTGCGGGCTGATGGGGGCAGCGACCGGGCCAAGCAGGAGCAGGAACGGGCGGCGGCCCTGGAGAAAGATGTCACGCAGGGCGCTTTGCGGATGATTGACAAACAGGGTGGAGTGGTTGAATGCCCGCTGAAGCATACGGACGTGCAGGCGGACGTGGCGGGCTTCATTGCCCGGGTCAAAGTCACCCAGACGTTCCTCAATCCGACGCAGGAGAAAATTGAAGCCGTCTACGTATTTCCCCTGCCGCACGAAGCGCCCGTCGACCAGATGACTATGGTCATCGGCTCACGGCGAATCGTGGGCCTGATCAAACGCCGAGCCGAGGCCCGGCAGATCTACGAACAGGCCCTGCGGACCGGTCAGACCGTCGCGCTGCTGGAACAGGAACGGCCAAACATCTTCACGCAGTCTGTCGGCAACATCCCGCCGGGGCAGGAAGTCAAGATCGAGATCGCGTATGTGGACGTGCTGCGGTACGACGTGGGCAGCTACGAGTTTCATTTCCCGATGGTGGTCGGCCCGCGTTACAACCCCGGCGCGCCGATCGCTTCGCCCACTCCCACGCCCGAGGAAC
>JAPLNJ010000927.1 GCA_026692885.1 Planctomycetota bacterium
CCTGCAGGTCCTGGGCGAGCGGCAGGAAATAACTTACCCATAGGTCGGCCTTTCCAGGCCGATCGGACGGTCTGGGAAGACCATCCTGCATTAAGTTGGGTAAGTTATTTCCTGCCGTATCACCTTGTTCCTCGCACGGATGGCAAAGCCAGAGCACGGATGAAGGCGGAATCAGAAAAAATCCGTGCTCCGGCTCTGCCATCCGTGCGAGGCCCATTCCCCTGGCAGCAGCGGATGCAAGATGCTTCGGCTAGACCTATTTCTGATATCTAAACTCCTGCTAATAAATCACTTCCAGCCGGTGGTGCTCTGTTTTGGCTGACGTCGCGTTGTGCTGTTTCAAGGACTGCCCGCGGGGGTTTGGGGTCTATGAGAAAATAATCCTGCGTTGTGTTTACCTTCTCCTTGCGGTATACCGAAATAACATATGACGCCTCGCTTCAGGGGCGCATCCTGTCGACCACCGATTCCACGCAGTTCGCCCGCAACTCTTGCTCTTTTCACCGCGCGGCCGTGAAGCTGTGAGTCTCTTAACTCAAGGAGAAACCGTTCATGCTCGGCTCAGACAATATTGCATGGCTCCATTCGCTCATCAGCGGCGACGCCACGCCGGACGAAGCTGGCGCTGTCAGTGCGATGAAGATGCTGGCCGAGGCAGACGTCGTCTACGCGGTGGATCCCGACAATCCGCGTGAAATCCTGGTGGTGGGCCGCGAGAAACTGCGGGAGATTGCGGCTTCGGACGTACCGCAAGGGGCGCGCATCGTGCGGGTAAACGTCGGCAGCGAGCCGCATCGGCTCCAACGACTGCTGGCGCTCGTGCGGCAGACCAAGGGCTACCACGACTACAACGAGTCCGCTTAAGCCTGCCGCATGGGCGGTGGTGTCTCATGTCCTTGGAGTACCGCGCGCCAAAACGCAGGCAGGCCCCGGTAAGCGGCCAGATAGGTGGCTTCCAGCGGCACGTTGATGTAACGCTCCGGGGTCAGGAACAGCGGCATCTCGGTCAGGCATGAACCGACGGCCAGATGTTCGACATAGGCCTCCGGACACGCCCCGGCGACGTAGGCGCTGAGTGTCAAGACTTCGTCGGGCGGAAGCAGGTACGGCTGGTCGTCGAACTGTTCCCAGATCACCCCGTGCATACCTTGGGGATCGTGCTTGCCGGATGGAAACAGGTCCACCACCAACACGTGAATCCCGTGCCACAACGCGGTTTCCACCTTGTCGGAGAACTCCGTGACATGGGTCGCACGATCTTTGTTGGCCGGTGAAACGATCTCGACCAGGGCAATGATCTGATGGCCGCTGATGTGACGAATCGTCAGCGTCCGCCGGCTGGCCCGGGCCGCCGGGGAAGGTGACAGTCGGCGACGCACGCGGGGTGGGGCTTCTGCAACCGCCACACCGCCTTCACCCGCCGGTAGCAAGGGTACGGCGGACACCGGCCCCTGCAGCGTCAGCACGTCGGCGATTAGACGACCGGCATGCTGTTCGGGCAACGCATAGTAGCCGGACGGCAACAGACCGCCGTTCAGCGTTTCGCTAAGATGCGTGATCCAGGCGGTGTGAAACGCATGAAAGGTTCCGGCATCCACTTGGGTCCAGTCGTGAACAGCCATCTACGCCCTCCTCGAATAGCGATTTGCTGCATGTTAACCCATCAGCCGCAGAATGCCGCTGAAATAGTAGCGGAAAGCAACGTGGGGTAAGCTTCCAGCTTGCCAATCTTCCGTATTCTCCGTTTCCTCGTCTTCCTCGGCTACGCATTTGGCAAGCTGGAAGCTTACCCCACGACTAATTCAGCAGCCTCCGCAGGCTGGAAACCAAGTATTGTTCATTCGCTCAGCATCACCTCTTGGACGAATTCCAGCTGCACCGGGCCCAGGAGGCCGGAAGTCGGCTTGCCCCGGTACTTGGTGGGGATCGTCAGATAATGATTCGCCAGCGTGTTGTAAACCAGGATCTCGAGACGGTTCTCGCCCGCCTTGAGTAGCTCCGTGATCTCCAGACTCCAGGGCGGCGACACCCGGATGCCGGCTGGCTGGCCATTGACCCGCACCTCGGCGGTTGCCACCACCTCGCCTAGCTTCAACAACACGTGGTTCTTGAGTTGCTCTGGCGTCAAGGTTACGCTTTTTCGATACCGGGCACCGCCCGAGTAGCATTCGAGTGCCGACCCTTGCGACCAGTCGCCCAACGCGATGGTTCCGGTCCCGCAATCGAGCTGAATCGGCTCGGGTATCGCCGCGCCACCGTAGAAACCTCGTGGCGGCTCGATTCGCAGGGCGACCTTGGCCTGGCCGGAAACCAAACTGCCGGATGTCAGTCGGTAACGACTCGGCCCACCGACGCGAGATGGCTCCGAAGTCACGGTCAATGGTTGGCCATCCGCCCAGCCTTGGACCGGGCCATACGCAGTCACGGTCAGCCCACGCAATCCCGGCGGAGCAACAAACCGATACCAGCCGACTGGTCTGGCAATTGCCGGCCAGGCATCGAACGTCAGAACCTCCGGTCGGTCATACCAACTCATCGCCAGCGGCGTTCGCGGCGGCGTCGAAGCAGCCGCTTGGACGAGAACGAAATGACCACGGCCTGGAGCGTCATACCGCAGCAGCAGCGGGTTGGCGCCGGCCCGCAGCGTCACGCCTTCCGCGTCGGCGGCCACGGCGGTTCCGTTGACGTAGACGGCTGTCGGCTGGCGTTCGCCGCCTGAGATGACCTTGGCCTGGACCGCCTGCGGTGCCACGAGCGACGTCCACAGGTAGTAGCGGGTTCCCGCTTCCTCCTCGGCGTACAGCGTCTCGTTGTGCCCACCCTTGGGCTGGCCCAGGCGGATAAAGTCGTCCGAGACATTTTCCTTAAGGCCGTGCCAGCCCTGGTGTCCGGGGTCGCCCTCGACGCCCCAGCGCCACGAGAAGGCATACGGTGTCCAGGCGTAGCGTTTGCCGCCGATCTCGACGGGAGCTGCCGGGTTGACGCTTTCGAGCGCCGCGAGTTTCGCGTCCAGGACGGCCGTATCGATATCTTTGGGCAGCGGCCCCAGCTTCCAGAACTTCAGGCCGAAGCCGTGCGTGACGCGAGGCCAGTGCGCGTCGTCGAATTCCGCGGCCTGCCAGCCGGGATTCGCGGCGTCTTCCGCCGCGTAACGGAAGATCCGCGCTTCCGGCCCGATGATCTTCTCCGTCACCGGCAGACGGAAATCGCCCCAGCGGTTATCCAACGTCGGCTGGAGTTCGAACTCCCAGTTACCGTCCAGATCTAGCGGCGCCGGAGCCGCCAACGCGTTGCCGCGTAGCGTGGCGGTCCGCTGGCCGAGCTTGACCGTGGCCGTTTGCGGGCCAGCCTCGGCGGCATACCCGGTCACAGTCACCTTGCCGCCCGCGGATTCGACCTTGGCGATCTCCACCAGACTGGTCTCCGGCACGGCGACGGACGACTCGCCCGGAGTGAAAACGACGATCTGGGCTTCATACTTTTCGAGCGGCATACGGACCACGGTACAAACCGCATCCTGGGACACCACGTGCATCGGCCGGACCTGGCCGGTCCAAGCGTCCCACAACTCGGCGCGGCCGGTGGCGCGGAAGGTGCATTCCGACCCTTGGGCCGCTCCCATGACCAGATACACATCGCGTGGGCCGATCTTGCGGTGTGCCGCCCGGACCGGATTGTCCGATTGCACCTTGCGCGGGATCAGACTTCTGACCTTGTCCAGCAGCGAGGCCACCACGTCGCCCGCCGACGCGCCCCGGTGCGCCTCGTGGACGTTGGTCGGGTCCGGCACGGAGAGTCCCGTAGTGGCTGGATCCGTCCGCCAGGACTCGCCGTTGGGTCGAGCCAGCGTGTACCGCAAGTCGTCCGTCGAGAGCACAGTTTGCCCGTCCTTGACCACCGCCAGGAAGGTCCCCGCGGTGCCGCGTTTGCCGGGCGGGTCGTGATCTCGAGCGTCGATGGTCAGTACGTCGCCGTTCTTCAACCCGACGTCGCCGACCCAGCCCGCACTGTAGTCAACACCCGCACAAAGTCGCTGGCCGTTCACATACAGCGCCCCCTCGTTGTCGCAGAAGAACCGGACGCGGTAGGTTTGCTGCGATTCGGACTCAACGTGCCAGACGGCCTTGAAATACACGTTCTGGACCGGCTCTTTCGACCAGGCCCAACGTCCGGCGAAGCCACCGTCATAACGGCGCACGGGCAATTCGTCGCCTCGCAGCACGGCGGCGCTCACGCCGCCTGCGTCGTTCTTCCGCATCGGTGGGCGGCTACCGGCCTGAGCTTCCGCGGCTGTGGCGCCAAAGAGTTCCTTTACGGCCCCGTCCAACGCCGCGTCTTGGCTCCCTGCATGATCACTCGCCTCGGGCAGCGCGCCGACGGCGATGACGACGCCGCCTGCGCGGAAGAACTCCAGGGATTTCTGGAGCGTCGCCCAACGTACCGCGCGCAGTGCTGGCAGCACCAGCACGCGGTAGGCTGCGCCAGAGACGTGCAGCCGCCCGTCGTGAACCTGCGCTCGCGCCAACGATTCGTCGTCCATGAAGACGAAATCGTAGCCGTCTTGGAAAAGGGCCGTACCCGTCGTGAAGGCGGTGCCGGTTGCCTCTTGGCCACCGAGCTGTGCCTGGCCCGGGCTGACCGGATACAGCACTGCCACGTCGCACTGGTGGGCGCCTTGGCTCATCAAGTACGACAGCCGTTCGAAGTATTTCAGGAACGTGCCCATGTGTTCCCAGTAGGGCATGCGGAAGTGGTAGCAAGGCGGCGCCCACTCCCAGAAACT
>JAPLNJ010000928.1 GCA_026692885.1 Planctomycetota bacterium
ACAGCGTGTCGGAACGCACGGCCGCTTCGATATCACAGATCGCCCGAGTGCGGTTCTTGATCGCGTCGACAAAGTTGCGTGTGTGCTGGAGGCTGATGGGCAACTGAATCGGCAGCGTATCGTATTTATTCTGCGGATCGCGCAGTAGTCCCTCGTCGCTGGCCGCGATCGAGCCGCGGGCCACGTGCACCCAGGCCGACTGGCCCACGAACTTGATGCCGTGCGAGAACCCGGGCGTCCCGTCGCTGACAAACGTCAGCGGGGCGGCTTGTGCGTGTTCGAAACGCACCCGCCAACGCAGAATTGCGTCCAGGCTGCCCGCTGGCGGGAACTCGCCGGTGCCTTCCACGGCACTCGGTCCCGTGTTGTCCGTGCCGTTGCCCCACTGAGCGATATCCAGGTGATGCACGCCCCAACAGGAGATCATACCGAGCGAGAAGTTGGTGATGTTCTCGTGGGTGTCACGGCGGAGTTTTTCCTCGTGGAACGGGGTCATGGGCGCGGGGCCGACCCAGCGATCCCAATCCACATAGTCGGGCAGCGGCTGCTGCGGGAGCAAGGGACCTTGTCGGCCAGCCGGCACCGAGACGTGAATCTCCTGGACCTTGCCAAGGCGGCCGTTGAGCGCCAGTTCGCACGCCCAGCGGAACTTCAGATCCGACCGCTGCTGCGTGCCGAACTGAAACACCACGCCCTGCTTGCGCACCGCCTGCCGAACCCGCCGGGCCTCCTCGAACGACATGGCCATCGGCTTCTCGTGGTAGATGTGCTTGCCGTGCAGGATGGCGTCCAACGCCGGGAGGCTGTGCCAGTGCACGGGCAAGGCCATCAACACGGCGTCGATCGTCGGGTCCGCGTTCAAGGCCCGGAAGTCGGAGAAAACCTTGAGATCCGGGTTGCCGTAACGCTCCGTGATGAACCGGCGTGCGCTGGCGATATTCCGTTGGTTCACGTCGCAGACGGCCGTGACGCGTACGTCGTCGTGCCCCAGGAAATCCCGCATGTCGTTCTGGCCCTGCGACCCCACGCCGAGGATGCCCAGCGTGATCTTGTCCGACGGCGCCGTCTGTCCCGCGCCGCCCAGCACGTGGGCCGGCACGCACCACGGCGCGGCACCCGCGACCAGCATCGACTGGATAAATGTCCGACGGGTTGTTCGACCGCAAGCTTGCTTGTTCATCGTGGGGTTCCTTGTTCAAACGTCGGACAGCGAAGCCGAGCTGCACGGCAGTGTCCGAGGCAAATCATAGCCAGTCTCAATGGCTGTAGCCACCCCGCGATGTGCCCGTATCGCAGTAGTCCCAGACGGTTTTCGGGGTTGTCGGTGTCAGGCATGGGGTTTTACGGTTTCGCATAGACGGACCGCCAGCTGGGGTCAGACTTAGGGTGTTCAGTCTGTCTGATTTTGCCTTGAATTGGTGTTTTCCCGAATGCCTGATTTTGTTCCATTCTGGTTTGCTTCGCGGAGCGATTACGAAATCCAGGATGACCGAGTGGCTCCTGGGGCACCCCTGATCGTAATCCACAGGTTTTCGCCCCAAAGGGGCAGCCACAAATCAGCCCAGGGCAGAGCGGAGCGGCGTAGCCGCGTAGCGCCGCCCTGGGTTATGAGCGGATGGAGAACACCAGCCCTGAAGGGGCGAAACGGGGGTTGGCCGCATCGGACGAACGATGCGTGCGGGATGCACCGATTTGTTTCGCCCTTTCAGGGCTACCGTGATGAATCGAACCTGTACCCAGGGCGTCGCTCTGCGGCTGTCGCCGCGACGCTTTGCCCTGGGCTGAGTTGTTTTGCCCCTTTGGGGCGGAAGAGTAGTGGATCACGCCGGCCTCCGCCGGGAAGCCTTCGCCAGCCCCAAACGCGGAATAGAAACGGGATCAAATCAACTGATCTTGACGAGACCAAACTGAACACCCCAGGTCAGACGCCCTGTCTCTGCTGAACCGCTAAGTCTCATGCTTTGCGCGCAGGGGCCAAAATATCGTTTGGTGCCAGTCCCCAGACTGTCTGGGAACGCACTGCCTTGCCGGTTCCGCCAGCTTGCTTGCGAGGCGGAGCCTCGCGCGTCCCGTGGGTCACGAGGCAAAGCCTCGCAACCAGAGCGAACGCCCTTCGCTTGCGAGGCTTGCTGCCATTACGGGGTTTACTGGTAGGTGGACCCCAGGAACGCGCGCTTCGAGAAGAACAGCGGCATTTCCCCGAACAGATAGCCCTTGGCGGCGACCCCGCCGTCCAGGTTGATGTTGGCGAACGAGTTCTTCGTGGCGGTGCTGGCCGCCAGGGTGCCGATGGTATCCTTCCCATCCTGGTAGTTGGGAGTGCCGCCTTCCGTAATCGTGTAACTGCCGACTTTCAGTCGGTCGAACAAGAAGGCCCCGGTGGCGTCGGTCGTCGTGGTCCTGTTGACGGCGTTGCCCTGCCCATCCGTCCCGGTGAGCGTGACGGTGATGCCGGCGAGGATGCTGTCCCCCGTGTCCTTGCGGCCGTTCCGGTTGTTGTCCAGGTACACTACGCCGGCGATGCTGGCATCAATGTCCGTCTTGTTCACCGCACTGTTGTTATTCGCGTTGGTATCATTGGCCGCCGTGACGGTGACCGTATTGACCAACTGGGCCGTGGCCGACGCGCCGACCGTGGCCGTCACCGTGTAGACGACGTTGCCGCCGGACGCCAGGCTGGCGATGGTGTCGGCCAGTGGGCCGGGTTGGTTGGTTTTGCCGTTGCCGCTCCAGACGAAGGACGTCAGGCCGGCCGGCACGGGGTCACTGACCGCCACGCTGGTGGCCGTGCTGGGCCCGCTGTTGCTGACAGTGATGGTGTAGGTGAAACTGCTGCCAGCCACCACCGCGCCTGTGTTGTTGGTGATCGACGACCCGCCCTTGCTATCCACCTTGGTCACGCTGACGTCGTTCTGCGGCGTCAGGTTGTCCTTGTCGATAGCCGTGTTGTTGGCCGGGTTGGTATCGTTGGCCGCCGTGACGGTCACCGTGTTGACCAACTGGGCCGTGGCCGTCGGATCGACTGTCGCCGTCACCGTGTAAACGACCGTGGCGAGCGGAGCCAGGCTGGCGATGGTGTCGCTGATCGCGCCGGACTGGTTGGTTCTGCCGTTGCCGCTCCAGACGAA
>JAPLNJ010000929.1 GCA_026692885.1 Planctomycetota bacterium
CCAAGCCGTCTAGCTCGCGTGCCAGTCGGGGATGCACGAAGATCCGCACGCGTTTGACATAGTCGTCGAATTGCTGACGAGCCAGCGTCTGGACTACGGGCGAAACGTCGCCCAGATGCCGGTAGCAATCTTCCTTGTGGAAGTAGATCTCCACATTGATTTCCACTTCGAGCTTGACCGGCGGCGCGTCGAATAGGACTTCGGTGGCACCGACGCGGCGTCCCACGCGCCGACTCAGTTGGTTGGCGAACTCTTCCGCACAGGCGACCAGCCATGTGTAAGGACGCCGCGCCAGCGGCAGATAGAACTCCCGCTGCTCGAACAAGCTGAACTGAGCCAGTCGCTTGTAGAGCCGCCGCACGGGGCCGAACAAGCCGTCCAGGAGTTCGCGGGCAGGACCGTCCCCGGCCGTCCGCCGCAAGACACCGATCAGCGGCTGCTCGCTCAGACGGAACAGCTTGTCCAAGTCCAATTGGGCATGCAGCAGCTGGAAGGCCCGCTGGAGCATGGCCGTGGCCGAGCGCACGGTGTGGTGCCAGTAGACTTCGCTGAACATGACGTAACGGGCAAAGACCATCATCTCGGCGGCGGTCCGGCCTTTATCCGTAATCGCCAGACCGTCGCCGGCTTGGTTCAGGCATAGGCTGCCGATCAGCCGCTGCTGGTCAAAGTTGCGTCCGTACGGTACGCCCGCGTGCAGGCTGTCCCGCATCAGGTAGTCCATTTTGTCGATGTCGATCGGCCCCGACAGCACGCTCTGCAGGAGACTCCCGCGCACGTCCTGAGGTTCGGCCGACAGCAGCGCCACGACCTCGCGCGGTTGGATCTCCCAATCGTTCCGCAGCAGGTCAGCGATGTCGCCCTCCAGTACGAAACTGTTGGCGAACAATTCATGTTCCGGGACGTCCGGCAGGCCCATGTCTTCGATGGCGTGGCAGAAGGGCCAGTGCCCCAAATCGTGCAACAGGGCTGCCGCGATCAACACCTCGGCATCGTGCGGCGTGACTGCGGCGGTGAATCGTGCATTGTGCACCAGACGCTGCAGGTACAACAGCGCCATGCGATAGACGCCCAGCGAATGCTCGAACCGGGTGTGGTTTGCGGCAGGATAGACCAACGACACCAAGCCCAACTGCGTGATGTGGGCCAACCGTCGAAACTCGGCCGAATCGATCAACCGCCGGACGCGTCGTGTCAAAGGCACGTCCACCTGGTCGGGAATCCTGACCAACTGGAGACGCGAGTCCAAGCCGCTGATTTCCGGGATGTCGCTGATACGGTCCATGCCGCGTCAGCATACGGCGAGCTGCGCCGAGAAGCAAATGGGGTCGGCTGGAACGGAACGAATTCTTGCGGTCGGGCGTTGATTCAGCGACCTCCCAGACGGTCACGAGGGAAGCACGCCTCGCTGCTGAAACAACTCTGCGAATGAATCCGTTCCGTTCCGGGACCGACGTATTCCCAGGCATCCAGACCTGAACTCCCCACGAGTCCGGACTGGATGGTTTCCGTGGATGAAGAGAAAGAAACCATTCTCTGTCTGTGAGCTATTCATCGCACGCTGGTTGCAGCGACCTTGCCAGAAAGCTCTTCTTGTTCGGAAAGTTCTGCCAGAACACCCTAAATTGAAACGATCGTGACGGATCTGCCGGACCTGCGGGGGTCTTGATCGTAAGCCAAGCGGCGCTGGAAACGCTACTCAAGGTGTGCCCGGCGGAGCGCGAGCAGGACACCTAGCGAAGGTTTGGGCTGGCCTTGCGCGTTAAACAGGCCGGCATGCGCATACTTGTGCGGGAACGCGTCGAAAACCTGGTTCCAGACCAAGGCATGTACGGACTGCTTGGCCAGCAAGACCGACAGCAAACGCTCGACCCAGGCCTTGTGGACTTGCGGCGTAAGCTCCTCCGCCAGACAAGCGGTCAGGGGTCGGCCGGCGTCTGGCCTGGCCAGCGGATCCTCGCTGTGGCTGCTGGGCAGTGTCAGCAGCAGGATTAGGGGTAAGCCCAGCAGGCTCCATTGATCGACCAATTCGCTGATCTCCAGCACGTCCCTGGGCAGCGACCCGCCCGGCCAGTAACCCAGATTGATCTCCAATCCGAGGCCGGCGATCCCCAAATCGGCCCGCACCAGCGTGTCGGCGAAATGCATGGGGGGCAAGTCGGCGTCCGTGAAGGCCAGGTACTCGCCCCACGGTTGATCCAGGCTGACGAACAGCGGCGTGCGGGGATCCAGTCGCCGGGTGGTTTCGACGGCCAGCACGCCCAGTTGCATGGCCTGTTCTTCCGGGAGCGGCATTGTGCCGGGTTTGTTGATGCCCGCAGCCGCGTGCCACAGATGCACGCGGCCCCGATACCGCTCGACGGCCGCCGCCACGAATTGCCGCACGTACCGGGCCAGTCGCTCGTAGTCCTCGGCGTGCGGCAGTACCCAGTCCGGCATAACATCGCGATCCAATTGTAGCAACGGCCCCCCAAACACCTTGAGGCCGTGACGTCCACAGAACTGGATTTGTTTGTCGCACAAGGTCCAGTCCCACTGATCAACGGCCGGCTGGATTTTCCGCCATGAGAAGGGGACGACGGCGGCATTAAAGGCGGCCCCAAACATGGGTTCGGAGTTGGGACTGATCAACTCCTGGCCCAGATTCCCCGTCAGCAGAGTGCCCAGCGGCGACGTGGTCTGGTGTCGAAATTCGAGTACCTGGCTCGCGTACTCGACCACGAGTTGCTGCATGGCGTCCAAGCTTATCCGGATGGTTTCCTCGGCGGCCACGGCCGCCGCCTGCGCATCCTGTTGCAGCGTGGCGGCTCGCTGGAAGGAGGTCACGGCCGAGCGGATCTGCGCCGTCAGTTGCTCCGAGAGCTTCAGGCCAGCCATCCGCCAGAGGTCGGCTTTGGAACGTAGGCGGTTCAGCGTGCCGCGGGCCAGCTCGACCGGCAGGTGATACGGCCGCTCACGTTCCATCAGGCTGGCGGTGGACAGCAGCACTTCACCGTGCCCGGCCACGCGCCACGGGATGTGCAGATTGCCGGATTCGTCGATCGTACGTTCCAGCCGCAGCAGCAGCTCGCCCTCCCACGACTTGCGACTCTGCGTGGGAACGCAGTCCCAGCCGACCACATAAGCACGCTGCAACGCCTGCTCGGGTACACGCTCGGGCTGCGGCGTCAGGAAATGCATGCATCCCATTCCGTGAGCACCTTGAAAGATCTGGAACCATCTACTGTGAGAAATTCGGACAAGTGCCGGGCGCGGCAGCTGACTGCATCAGCCCTGCCCCGCGGCCCGCCGCACCGTATACTCGATACTCGGCCGTGGCACGCCCACTTGGAACGAGTCCCTCCCAGACACGCAGGCTGTCAATCTAATGTAGGGTGGGCTGTGCCCACCACAAGCTGCCGTAGCTGGTGGGCATAGCCCACCCTACATTACGTACCATCGCCGACTAAGGCGAGCGGCAGGAAATAACTTACCCGTAGGTCGGTGTCTCCAATCCGATCGGGACGGTCTTGGAAGACCATCCTACATTAAGTTGGGTAAGTTATTCCCTGCCGCTCGACTAACTGAACAGCCCACACGTCTCGGACGGCTGTCCAGTATATACCGTTCGGGCGTCGCTGGCGAAGGGTGATCCGAGCGGCCCTCTTGATGTTTACCGACAGGGGCTATATTATTTCCTAAAATTTTAAGGAATCCCCATGAACACAGCCGTTTCCCAAACGTCGTTGGCTGGGCTGCCGGTCCGCCGTGGCAAGGTGCGCGACATCTATGATTTGGGTGATCGCCTGCTGATGATCAGCACCGACCGAATCAGCGCCTTCGACTGGGTGTTGCCCACGCCGATCGCGGACAAAGGCCGGGTCCTGACCCAAATCAGCGCCTTCTGGTTCGCCCTGTTGGATACCTCGCATCACCTGCTGTCAATGGATCCGCAGTCGGTCTCGCTGCCGCCGGGCACAGATGTCGAGAGTCTGATGGGACGCAGCATGGTGGTCCGTAAGTGTGAAGTGGTGCCCATCGAGTGCGTCGTGCGTGGCTATCTGGAAGGCTCCGGCTGGAAAGAGTACCAGCAGTCGGGCACTGTCTGCGGCATAGCGCTGCCGGCGGGCCTGCAGCAATGCTCACAGTTGGCGCAGCCTATCTTTACCCCGGCCACGAAAGAGGAGACCGGCCACGACATCAATGTCTCGTTCGACCGCATGGTCGAGCTTATCGGTCAGAAAACGGCCGACGAACTGCGCCGTCGCAGCGTCGAGATCTACCTCCGAGGCGCCGCACACGCCCGGCAGCAAGGGATCATCATTGCCGACACCAAGTTCGAATGGGGCTGTGTGGACGGCGAGTTGATTTTGATCGACGAGGTGCTGACGCCTGACAGTTCGCGGTTCTGGCCGGCCGATCGGTACGAACCCGGCCACGGTCAGCCGTCGTTCGACAAACAGTTTGTGCGCGACTACTTGACGTCCACCGGCTGGGATAAGAACAGCCCGCCGCCCTCGTTGCCGGACGAGATCGTGACCAAAACGCGAGCCACGTACATTGAGGCCTACGAACGTTTGACCGGCCAAGCGTTCGCCTGGAAGTGAAGAAGATGCTTGGGTAGGGTGGGCTCTGCCCACCACAACTACAACTGGCTTTGATCGTAAGGTTGCGCACTGTTGGTTCTGGCAACAGGCCGGGTGGCTGGTGGCTGAGCCTAAGCGAAGCCCCAGTCCCCCGTTGCTGGGGCTTCGCCTAGGCTCAGCCACCAGCCACCCGGCTAGCGTTTTGCGCAAGGTTCCGATCAAGGCCCGCTCTGCAGGAGCCTCGCCCTCCCATTCTTTTGATTGCCCCGTGGGCGCCAACGCGGCGACCACGGGGCACAACGGCGGGTGGGCGCTATTTCTTCGCCTGTCCGGCGATAGCGCTGGCTTGGGCGGCCAGTTTCTTGTTGGCCGTCAGCTTTGCGACCTGCCCCATCGCCGCGGTCACTTCGGCGCGGTGGCTGGCCGCGATCTTCTCGGCGATGGCTACCGCGGCCTGACAGGCTTCCTCTTTCAGGACGGGATTCTCCAGGTGCGACGTGACTAGCGCGAGGGCTTCGACCGTCGGAACGTTACCCAGGGCGCTCAGCACCAATCGCTTCTCCTCGTCGCGCTCGGCCAGGGCCAGCGCCTCCTTCAGCGAGTCGAGCTTCTTTGCGGCGGGTGCGTCCTGCTGGGGCACGAGACGCACGAAGCCGCGTAGGGCCAGGATCTTGACCGTTTTGGTCGGGGCCGTCTTGACCAGTTCGGCTACCAGCGGCAGGGCGTCGGGCGTGGGCCAGTCGCACAGCACTCGCAACGCGGTGTCCTTGACCTGCGCATCGTTGTCAGCGACGGTTGCCTGGACGGTCTGCAGGGCTTTGGACCCGCCCGCCGCGCGCAACGCTCGCAACAGCGCCAACTTCGCCTCGCCCTGGGCGCCGCCGAACGCCCCGCAGATCGCATCGACGATCGCCGGGGGCGTGGACAGAGCCGTAAACGTGACGGTCTCCCGCTCGCGGACGGTCTTGCTTCCCGGTACGCCGTTGACGGTATAGTCGACGCGAAGCTGCTTGACAGACCCGTTGGCCGGATCGCCGAAGTTTTCGTTGGAGGCATCGACCGCCAAGGTGCCGGCTTTGACTAGGGCGGCCACCTGCTTGGTCACGTCGGCGGAGGGGCCTGCGGGCAGGACGCCGTACTCGGCCTTGACGATCACGACGTTTCCACTGGCAGGCCCACTTTGGCGGGCGCACAAGGCGCCGAGGGCGCTCTCGGCCGCCTGGGTCTCCCCGGTCGACTTGGCCTTGACCAGAATCTTCAGCAGGGCAGGCAACTCGGCCACCCCGGCCCGGTCGTGCAGGGCCTTGATCGCGGCCAGGCGGACGGTCTCGTCGGCGTCTTCGGCTGCCTTGAGCAGGCTGGCGGCCGACCCGGCGACGTTCCGCTGCCCGATCATCTCGACGGCCAGGCCGCGGACCTTGGCGTCTTGGTGGGCGAGCATGACCAAAATCGTGGCTTCCGCATCTTTGCCGGGGAAGTTGCTCAGACAGGCCCGCGCGGCGGCGGCCAGTTCGGCCTCGCCGGTCAACGACAGTTCGGCCAGCAGCGTCAAGGCAGGGGCGTAGCCCAGGTGCGTGAGGTTATGAATGGCGGCCAGGCGAACGTCGTCGGGGCCTTTGGCGGCTAGCGCCAGCAGACCGGGGCCGGCCGACGCGTCGCCTCGGTAGCCCAACGTGTTGACCAGCAGGATCTGCTTGTCTACGGGCAACTTGGGCAGTTCCTCGACCAGAGCGGCGGTCACCTCCGGGCCGGGCAGTTCCAGGGCCGACCGCGCGGCAGCGACCGTCAGGACGTAGTCCGCGCCGCGGATGGCTTCGAGCATCAGGGGGATGCCCGCCTGCTTACGGGTGAGGATGGCGCCGCGCAGGGCCGCGGCGCGGATTTGCTGCTGCGCCTGCGGCAGGCCGCGCAGACGGTCGTAGATCGCTTGCGAGGGGGCGCTCTGGCCCTGGGCCGACAACGCTTCGGCGCAGCGGAACAGGCCTTCCGCAATGGCGAGTTGGTTGGCGACCGACGCGCCGCTCAGGACACCGTCCAGGGCCTTGGCGGAAGCGGGGGTGCCGATCTTGCCCAAGGCGCGGGCGGCCGACTGAACAACGTCGGTGTCCGCGTCGGCGAGCAGCTTGGCCATCGCGTCGACGGACTGGGCGTCACGCCGCACGCCGAGGCTGCCGATCACGCCCATCAAGGGCCGGCCCTTGAGCTTGCCCAGGGCATCACGGAGAGCGGCATCCACGGACGGGTCGGGGATGGTCTCTAAGGCGTAGCGGGCCATGTGCGAGAGTTGTTCATCGCCCAGCAGGGCGGTCAGCGTGGGGACGGCCACTTTGGTGCCGACCCGTGCCAGCGCACGCAAGGCGTCGACCTTCTCCTTCTGCGTCCCGTCCGACTTGAGCACGGCGATCCATTGGGCCTCCTGCGCGACGGCAGTGGCGGTGGCAGCCAGCAACGCGGCGGCCAGAGCGAAGTTCAGTATGCTTTTCCACATGATTGCGAATTCTCCTTGGTGAGAGCTGGAATGGGTTAGTACACGTACGGTTCCCGCATGGCCCGCGAGCGGAGGTGGTTGGCCTCCTCGTCGTTGACGAACTCCTCCTTGACCGGGTCGAATTTGAGGTCGCGTTTGACCCACATGCAGATGTTGGCGGCGTGCACGGTGGTCATGGAGTGGTGCATGACGGACGGGTTGGCGACGGCCGGCTGGCGGCTCTTAACGCAGTCCAGGAAGTTCCGCATGTGATTGAGTGCCCGGCCCGTACGGGCCACGTACTCGCCCACAACCTTCTTGAACTCGCCCAGCAGGGCTGGCGAGGAGACGTCGGGCTTGGAGTAGCCGTCGGCGGCGGAGGCCCAGCCCTCGGTGCCGTCGAACCGCTCGCCGCACGAGCCGTGCCAGTACTTGTCGCCACGCGACAGGATCATCTTCACGCCGTTGGCGAAGTGGGTGACCATGCCGTCACCCGTGTCGTTGGCGACGTACTCGTACTCGACGGGCGAGGCTTCGCCGCAACCCAGGCCCGCCTGGGCCTGGGCAAAGGTGTGCGCGCCCCATTCGCCGATGCAGCTGGTGTGGAAGTCGTAATGGCCCCGCCAGCCACCGGCGACGTAGCTGGGGTTGTAGGGCCGCCACGGGCAGGCGCCCAGCCAGGCGTCCCAGTCCACGTCCTCCTTGGGCGGCTCGGCGACGGCCGGCAGCCAGTCGTGTCGCATCTCGGCGGCATCCCAGGGAGCGATGTGGGCGTAGGCGGTGTGGATCTTGCCCAGCCGGCCTGTCAGAGCCATTTCGATGGCGAAGACGTGGTTGGCCTCGCTCAGACGCTGCGTACCCGTCTGGTAGACGCGGGCGTAGCGGCGGGCCGTCTCCACCACCGCCTGGCCCTCGGCGATCGTCATGCACGAGGGCTTCTCGCTGTAGACATCCTTGCCCGCTCGCATCGCCAGGATCGACGCCATCGCGTGCCAGTGGTCGCCCGTGGCGATCAGCACCGCGTCGATATCCGTCCGCTCGGCCAGGAAGGCGCGAATCTCCGGGTACATCGCACAGTCCTGGTTGCTGTATTGCGAGTCTACGTACTTCTTGACCGCCAGACGCTGCTTCTTCTGCAGGTCGCAAATAGCGACGAACTGCACGTCGGGGTTGCCCATGATCCACTGCAGGTCGTGCATGCCACGGCCCTGGATGCCGATGCCCCCGACCACGATCTTCTCGCTGGGTGGGACGGCCCCGTTCTTGCCTAACACGGCCGCCGGAATGATCGTCGGTATCGCCAGGACGGCGCCCGCCTGGGCAGCCGCCCTCAAGAAACCACGTCGCGTCACTTCTGTTTTTCGCATGCTCAATTTCTCCTCCGCTGTTAGGCTCACACGGGACACGGCTTGCGCGGCTCCCGCGATCGGAACGATACCGCCGGGCGCCCACGGATAGGAATTTTGACCGCCCGCTGCCCAGGATGCAACCTGCCAACTGCCTGGAAACGGAGAATCGCCGTGACCGCGGCCCTGTGAGCCGCCAGGCGCTAGCCGCGGATTCTGGGCGAGAAGCGGCCAGTCTTCACCGGTGGCTAGCGCCAAGCGGTTTCTTGGTCCTGGCGCGTGAAGAATGAGATTTTACGGTTCCACAGTGCCGGGCCCCAGGCAGGGCTCAGA
>JAPLNJ010000930.1 GCA_026692885.1 Planctomycetota bacterium
TTCCGACGCAGAGCGTCGGAACGAGAAAAAGGTGAATGCCGACACCTGGAAAACCGTTTCGTGCTCGCAGGTATCAGCTGATGAGCGTTCCAGCGTTTGACTAGCCGAGGGAATCGCGCACGGGCAAATCCCTCTGGGTAAGAAACCGTGCCGTAAGTCATTTGCTCAATGAGCCTTGCGTTTACCTATCGCAACTTGCTAGACTTGCACCTAACAAAATGCAGATCGAAGACACGAGCCCGATGAAACCCGCTGCCAAGACAACTCCCGCAGGCCCGCACCCGGAACCATTGTCCCGTTGTGCCCGCGCGCTCGATTTGCTACGCAGAACATGCCTGTGCAAATCACCGGGCGCCGTGGGTCTGCTGGCAGCGGGGTTGCTTGTCACCGTGCTCATCACGCTGTACGTCAAGTCGCAGATGGAAGCGGACGCACGACGTGACTTCGTCTTTGCCTGCCACGAGGTCCAGCTCAGTCTCGACGCTCGGCTCGCCGCCAACGCCCAGGTCCTGCGGGCTGGCGCAGCACTTTTTTCCGCGGGAACGGTCTCGCGCGAAGAATGGCGGAGTTTCACCCAGGAACTCCAGTTAGAACGGCAACTGCCCGGTATTCAGGGTCTCGGCTTTGCGCAGTTGATTCCCCGCGAGCAACTGCCTCAACACATTCAGGAAATTCGCCGCGAAGGTTTCCCGGACTACCAGGTAACGCCCGCAGGCGAACGAGATACCTACTCGGCCATCATCTACCTTGAACCTTTTTCGGAGCGGAATCTGCGTGCCTTTGGCTACGATATGCTCACCGAACCTGTCCGCCGCGCAGCAATGGAACGGGCGCGGGATGACGCGAACGCCGTGCTGTCCGGGAAAGTCATCTTGGTACAAGAGACCGACCAGGACGTTCAATCCGGCGTCTTATTGTATATCCCGGTGTACCGTCATGGGTTGCCGATTGAAACCATTGCACAACGCCGCGCTGCGATCGAGGGTTGGGTCTATAGTCCCTACCGGATGACGGATCTGATGCGCGGTATCTTGACAGGCTGGGAGGCGGTTCTGGCGAAGAGGCCGATTCGCGTGCAGGTCTGCGATGGCGAGGTGTTTTCCGCGGATGCCCTGCTGTACGACAGCCGGAGTGGCGAGCTTCCGACTACGCGGAGGCCGCGGGTGGAGAGTGTGGCGTCCACAGCGTTCCAGGCAAAGGCACGGTGGTTACTGCGATCCTTCCGCTCGTGCGGCCTGACGCGGCTCAGCGGGAGCAGGAGCTGGAGAGAAAGGAGGCGATGGATGGAGATGCAACTCGCAATCTGCCCTTGGTGCCATAAAGAAGTTCGGGTGGAATCCGAGCGTAAACGCCGCTACGCGTGCCCCTTCTGTAAGGACGAGTTCAGCTTTACCCCCAATGCCGTTCAGGTAGAGGCGAAGCCACCAGCTCAGCGACGTGGGGCACAAACTGCTCCACCAGCGGACTTCGTGGAGACGCCCTTTGTCAAGGACCTGGTAGACCGCACTTTGGTCTATCTCCGGGATGGTCTACACGTGCATCTGTCCGGTCCAGCAGGCAGCGGCAAGACCACGATCGCGCTCCACGTGGCCCAGCAGTTAGGTCGTCCGGTGGTGCTGATCCATGGCGATGACCAGATGGGTACCTCGGATCTGGTGGGCAAGGAGAGCGGCTACAAGCGAAGTTATGTGCGTGACGAGTACGTGCATACCGTGCTCAAGGTCCAGGAAGAGTCCAAGCCGCTGTGGGTGGGCAGGGCCCTGACCGAGGCCTGCCAGCAAGGCTGCAGCGTGGTCTATGACGAATTCACGCGTTCGCGGCCTGAGGCCAACAATGTGCTGCTGTCTGTCCTGGAGGAACGCGTGCTGCCGCTCCGCGGCGGGCATCTCGCCGTGCACCCCGATTTCCGTATAATCTTCACCAGCAATCCCGCCGACTACGCGGGCGTTCACGGCGCCCAAGATGCGCTCCTGGACCGCATGGTGACGATCCTCCTGAGTGGCTTCGACCAGGATACCGAGGCCGGTATCACCCAGGCCCACTCCGGACTGCCCCTGGCGGAGGTTGAGCGGATCGTCGCCCTGGTCCGAGCCTTCCGCGACGCGGGGCTCAAGACCAGCAGCGCCAGTGTCCGGCCGGCCGTCTTGATCTCCAGGATTCTGCGGGTGCGAAGTGGGCACGCCTACGCCGAGAACCCGATCTTTATCCAGACCTGCCGAGATGTCCTCCTGTCCCAGGCACGCCGCACAGGAACGACTCTGCAGGAGGACCAGCAAAACGAGCAAACCCTGTTGCGTCTGATCCAGGAGATCTGCTCGGTACCGCTGCCCATAGAATGCCCCGCTTTCGGGACCACGGTCCAGGGACTGAAGGATGACAGTCTGATGGCAAGACTGGGCGAAGATCGAGAGGTTCAGCAACTGCTGCTCAGGAAAATACAGGAGCTGGGGCTGGCCAGCATGCTGCTCACGAAGGTCTCGTAGGGCCAGCGGACGGAACACGACGACCCGCTGCCCGCAGCAGTTTGGGAGGGCGAGGCTCCTGCCGAGCCGAAGTGGCATGGGAGGGCGAGGCAAAGTTGGGGTTGGCGCGTGAAAGCAATCGGGCAGGTATTGTTTACGGAAGTTGGGCGGCAAAGATGGTGGATGTTCCTGGTTTTCTCGCCCCGCAGGGGCCAAAACAAATCAGACAAACTGAACACGCCACTCCCGACCCCTAGCCACACGTCTGCCCAATTTTGCGCGGGCCACCCCCGGGCGCTCATGTCAGCCGCATTTCGTCACCTGATCGTGCCCTGGCAACACGCACGCCCCCTTTGCAAACGTCGGCGGAAGCACAATACTTCCAGAGTTCTGATCTCGGGATTCTGCAGGAAAAGGTGGCCACGATGGATGCATCGGCGATGAGCGTGCGTGTGGTCGGTGTGCATAAGTACTTCCGGCGCGGCAGCGAACGGCTCGACGTGCTCAACGGTCTGTCGCTGGACGTCCCGAACGGCGATTTCTTGGCCCTGATGGGGCCGAGCGGTTCGGGAAAAACGACGCTCTTGAATCTGATCGCCGGTCTGGATACGCCCAGCGAAGGCGAGGTCTGGGTCGGCGACGAACTCGTGTCGGCCATGACCGAGAGCCAGCTCGCCCGCTGGCGCACACGCAACATCGGCTTCATTTTCCAGTTCTACCATCTGCTGCCGGTGCTGACGGCGTACGAGAACGTCGAACTGCCGCTGCTGCTGTTGCCGCTGTCGTCCGCCCAGCGTCGCGAGCAAGTCGGGACGGCGCTGGAATTGGTGGGACTGACGGATCGCCTGTCACACCGGCCTGGCCAGCTGTCCGGCGGTCAGCAGCAACGCGTGGGCATCGCTCGGGCGATCGTGACCGACCCGCGGGTGATCGTGGCCGACGAACCGACCGGCGATCTGGACGCCAAATCGGCACACGAGATTCTGGATCTGATGTGCGAGCTGCGGAAGTCGCTGCACAAAACCATCCTCTTGGTCACGCACGACCCGCGGGCCGCCGAGCGGGCACAGCGGACGTTGTACCTGGATAAGGGACAATTGGTGAGCCACATGGAGTTGTACGCCGAGAGGCCCCGGACATGAAATTCCTGTTGCTGATCGCGAAAAACGTGCGCCGTAACCCGCTGCGTACGAGCTTGACTTCCCTGGGTACCATCGTCCTGGTGTTCGTTGTGACGCTGGTCTGGTCGGTGCTGAGTTTCCTGGACCGGGAAACGGAAGCCAAGAGTCAGAACCTGAAGTGCATCGTCACGGAACGCTGGCAGATGCCCAGCCGCCTGCCGTTTTCGTACGCGACCGCGATGGAGGAGTACGCCTGGCAGGACCCGGCGGATAAGCGGCCCCAGGGTAAACTCGACAACCTGATGACCTGGACGTTCTACGGCGGCACCACCGATCCCGTCAATCGCACGCCCGAGAGCGTGTTGTTCGCGATCGCCATGGAACCGCGGAAGATGCTGACCATGATGGAGGAACTCGACGCCTTGCCTCCCAACCAGAAAGCACCGCTTCAGGCGGCGATCGGCAAGATGGAGAGCAACCGCCGCGGGATCGTCGTCGGCCCCGGCCGTTTGAAGCAGATGAAGCTGCGCGTCGGCGATCGGTTCACCATCACCAGCTACAACTATAAGGGCATCGACTTGGAGTTCGAGGTGATGGGCGAATTCCCGCCGGTGCCCAGGTACGACCAGACGGCGGTCATGAATCGCGACTACCTGAACGACGCGCTCGACGCTTGGCCGCGATCCCACAACAACCAGAAGCATCCGATGGCGGAACGCCCCTTGAATCTGCTGTGGCTCCGGTTCCCGGATGCGGAGACCTTCTCGAAAGTGGCCACCGCGATCACCAACTCGCCGGATTTTTCCAATCCGGCCGTCAAGTGTGAAACGCTGTCGTCCGGCGTAGCAGCCTTCCTGGAAGCCTACCGGGATCTGTTGTTTGGCATGCGGTGGTTCCTGTCGCCGGCCATTCTGATCACGCTCTCGCTGGTTATCTCCAACGCGATCAGCATCAGCGTCCGCGAGCGCCGCCAGGAACTGGCCGTGCTGAAGGTCCTCGGCTTCCGGCCGCAACAGGTGATGCTGCTGGTGCTGGGTGAGGCGCTGTTAATCGGCGTTCTTTCCGGGGCGTTGAGTTCCACCGCGACCTTCGCGTATATCAATTACGTGATGGGCGGGATCAAATTCCCGATCGCTTTTTTCCCGGCTTTCGTCATTTCGTCCCAATCGCTCTGGTGGGGACCCGCCGTGGGCGCGGGTACGGCGCTGGTGGGCAGTTTCCTGCCGGCCTGGACGGCTCGTTCCGTGAAAGTCTCCGAAGTCTTTGCCAAAGTAGCTTGAGACACGCATGACTTACATTTTCAAACTCATGGGCCAGCTGCTGGTCCTCGTCACGGGAACGATTGGCGCACCGGTTACCGTGGCGAGCGGCCTACTGCTCGTGGGGCTGATGGCGTTGGTCGTCCGCGTGCCAATCCGTTACAACGTCCGCAATCTGTTGGCCCGCTGGCGGACGACGGCGATGACGGCCCTGGCCTTCACTCTGGTGATCGGCTTGCTGACGGTGATGCTCGCCTTTGTCAACGGCATGTACCAGCTGACGGAGAACAGTGGACGGCCCGACAATCTGATCATCATTGCCGCCGGGAACAACGACGAGACATTTAGCAATCTGGCCTTCACCGACGTGGCGGACGTGGAGAACCAACCGGGCCTCGCCCGCACCGAGCAGGGTCTGCCGCTGTGCAGCAAAGAGACTTTCCTAATCGTCAACCAACCCGTCGCCAACGCGGCCGCGACGCGACCGCCACGGGGCGTCTGGAATCGGCTGGGCCGGCTGGTCACGTCGCTGTTCGGCAAGAACGCGACGGCCGAACGGCCCCATCGCCGGTTCTTGCAATTGCGAGGCATTGAGGATCCGGCCATCGCCGCCCAGGTCCACCGCGTCGGACTCTATCCAGGCGGCGACTGGTTCTCGGAGGCTGGCGTGCAGGCCGTGGCGGACCCCGGCAGCGATTCCGCTTCCGCCCCCGCGCTGATCCAAGCCGTGCTCGGGGAAGGTGTCGCCCGCGTGTTGGGCAGCGACCGTGGTGAAGAGGAGCTGGCGCAAGCCCGCAATCCAGACCGCTTGGACGTCGGCGACACGTTCAGCGTCGGTGAACGTCGATGGCTGGTGGTGGGCGTTATGCGGTCCACGGGCCTGACGTTCGATTCCGAGATTTGGGCCCGACGCGACGGGGTGGGCAAGGCGTTTGGCAAGGAGACGTACACGTCGCTGGTCTTGACGGCGACCAGCGCAGCGGAAGCTCAGCGTCTGAAGGACTTCTTCGCGAAGGATTATGGCAAGGCCACGCTGCAACCGCTCTTGGAGCCGGAGTACTACAGCGGGTTGTCGGGCACGAACAAGCAGTTCCTGGTCGCCATCATTTTCCTGGCCGCCGTCATGTCCATCGGCGGCGTGTTCGGCGTGATGAACACGATGTTCGCGGCCATCAGCCAGCGGACGAAGGACATCGGCGTGATGCGTCTGCTGGGCTTCAGCCGACGGCAGATGCTGCTGTCTTTCTTGCTGGAATCCCTGGTGATTGCCTTGGTCGGCGGCCTGGTGGGCTGCGCGCTCGGCTGCCTGTCAGACGGTTGGTCCGCCTCGAGCATCGTGGGCAGCGGCCCGGGCGGCGGGAAGTCCGTGGTCTTGCAGCTGACGGTCAACAGCCAGATCCTGGCCTGCGGGATGCTGCTGACCCTGGTCATGGGGTTCGCTGGCGGTCTGGTGCCGGCGCTGCTGGCGATGCGTTTGAAGCCGCTGGAGTCGCTGCGGTAGCCCGGATTATTCCCGAAACGGGTACGAAGGCTCTCCGAAGCCGTCGAATTGCGCGACGGGCTCGGAGGCCCGTCGTACCTAGTGTTTTTTCTGTCTGTTCTCCACCTATTCTCAGGAAAGAGTTTACGGGAAATCGCGTCGTTCTGGTGAATAATCCGGGCTAGGGCTCGGCGTCTCACCAGTCGATTTCCACGATCGAGAAATCGTCCCCGAGTTGGTCGGATCCGTGCAGCTCCTGCACGTGACGGAGCAGTCGATCCATGACGGGGCCGTCCGGCGGCGCCGTGCAGAGGAACTTCACGAACTCGTCAAAGGGCCACATCTCGCCGTTCTTCTGCTCGATCTCAAAGACCCCGTCGCTGAACAGGAACAACTTCGCCGCGGGTCCGAGTTCCACGGTCTGCGTGTCAAACGGCAGATCGGGCAACATCCCGATCAGCGGTCCCTGAGATTCCAGACGGGTCACGGTCGACTCCTGCCGCTGAGCACCGTGGAACAGCAACGCCGGCGGATGACCGCCGCCGCTGTAGATCAGTTGCCGCGTGCTCTTGCGGAAGACGCCGTACCAGATCGTGAAGTACTTGTTGTCGTGCAGTTCCATGGCGAAGGCGGTATTCAGCCCTTGCAGCACTTGGCCGGGATCCCGAAAGTCCGTATGCGGCAGGGCCTGCGACCGCAAGACGTTCAGGGCCGACACGGACATCAACGAAGACCCCACCCCGTGACCGCTCACATCCAACAGGTAGACGGCGAAATGGTCGTCGTCCAGCC
>JAPLNJ010000931.1 GCA_026692885.1 Planctomycetota bacterium
GCACGAGTCGGGGTGATCGGACGACTCCGGCGCCGACGATATTCCACTCGCCGTCTCCTATTGAGTGCTAGCCCGACTTCTGACCCCAGCTGGCGGTCCGTCTATGCGAAACCGAAAAACCCCAGGCTTGACACCGACAACCCCAAAACCGTTTGGTGCTAGTGATACGTCACGACCCCAGTGATTGCACGGCGCTGGCCACGGTGGGGGCCGTCTCGAAGAACTTGTCCAGCTTGCAGCGAGTCAGGACAATTGACACGAACGACGAACAGGCGGCCAGGATCACGCGGCTGGATTGCGTGTTGGCATGCGCCACCAACGTCACCAGCTGTCCCACGCCCTGGGAGGAGATGAGTTTCGACTGCGAGAGGTCCAGCACGAGGTTCGTCCCACCGCGTCCGACCAAGGGAAAAAGCTGCTCGCGAAAAAGCTTCTCTGCGGACGAATCGATCGGCCCTGTTGTGCTGGCCAGCACATACCCAGACTGGTTGGATATTGTAAGTTCCATGCGTTCATTCCCTCGGACTGTGTGTTTCCAAACTATCTTCTTCGAAGGTGTCGTCTCCGACATTGTACTCGTCGTCGAGGGCCTCGCCAGATTCTTCCACATCGCGGTCCTCGTCGCCCTCCTCGTCATACTTCTGATCCAGCGATTCCTCGTCGGCCGTGGCCCCGTCGGCCGTAGCCCCGTCGCCGCGGTTTTCCCCGACGTCATGGTACCACGATTCGTACTCCGGAGCGATCACCACGGTCCGCACCTCGTTGGGGAAACGCAGCAAATCCACCAGCGTGCGTTCCTGGCGTTGGCAAGCAGCAACACCGCAGGCCCACAGCAAGATGCAGCCAAGTAGGATACGTTGCATGAGAATTCCTTTTTCTATGATACGCAGTCGAGCAGTTGTTGGCGGGCATATACCAAGTTGCCTCCGGCCCGCCAATAGGAAACTTGCACACCCTGGTTGTTTGGGCCGGAATGCCGTATAATCCACGGGTCGACCCGGAAAGAAAGGCAGTCCCCGTTTCGATGCGGCCTGCTAGCTCTGCTCGCAAGACATTCCGGCGGATCGACGAAGAAGTTTGAGATTCGGCCAAAGAAGTAGGCGAAACAGGCTGCCTCGGCGACTTAGTCTTGTGTTCGACCTCGGCCCGCGTCGTGATTAGGTTTCTCTACTTAGGACTGCGGAGCGTTACTTTGCCATGATCGCCCAATCTAGCTTTTCAAACGTCGACGTCGAGCATCGCACCTTGGAAATTGACGAGGATCTCGACGGCGCGGATCCACTGGATCTCTATCTTCCGGATCCCAAGGACTTCGACGACGACGATTTCGACGACTTCGACGACGACTTTGACGACGACTTCGAGGAGGAAATGGGCGACGAGTACGGATTCGAAATCGCGGAGGGGTTGGACGTGCGCATACCCTGGACGGGCGCCGTCAAACGCGTCTAGCTCGGAGCCAACGGGGAAGGCGCAGCTTCCAATTCGTTAGTCTCGCGATCTGCATGGCAAGGTGAGCGATCTGGTCGGGATGGCGATCATCCTGTACGGGCGGCTCCTTACTCGTTTACAGGACAGACGCTTGTTGCTCGGACCGGTCTTTAGTCGTGAGGCAGTCACCACGCCCCGTCGTCCCCGGCACTACCTGATCCGGGCGGTGTACGTGGCGGCGTTGTTGATCCTGATGTGCACCGCTTGGTTGGTGTTGGCGGGCACGCAGATCATCCGCAATGTGGGCGACCTGTCCCGGTTTGGGGCAGGCCTGTTTCAGATCCTGGCACCGCTCCAGTTGGCGCTGCTGGTCTTCCTGGCGGCCCTGGCACCCGCCGGTGCTGTCTCCCAGGAGAAGGACCGGCGCACGCTGATTCTGCTGTTGATGACCCGGCTGAGCAATAGCGAATTGGTGTTGGGCAAGCTGTCAGCCGGTCTCTTGAACGTGTTGACAATGTGGCTGGCCGCCCTGCCGGTGTTTCTCCTGGCCACGTTGTTTGGAGGGGTTTCTTTTGCCCAGGTTGGACGGGTGTTTGCCGTCACCTTCACGACGATCCTGGCCGCGGGGAGTCTGGGAGCGATGTTGGCGTTCTGGCGGGAAAAGACTTTCCAGGCATTGGCCATGACCGTGCTGCTGATCGTGATCTGGATCGGGGCGGGCGAGGCGGTCTACGCAATTGGGCGGGGCCTTCGCTGGGCAGACCTACCGTTGGAAACTTGGGTGGCCGCCGGGAGTCCGCTCCGTGCGATTCTGGCGGCGTCGCAGCCGAGACTTGGCGGGGAGGACGGTGGCGGCTGGCTCCGCGATGGCGTGACGCTGTACCTGGGCGTCTCGTTGGCCGCGGCCGCACTGTTGAGCGGGGCGAGCTGCCTGTTAGTGCGTGTCTGGAACCCGTCCCGCGAAGCACGCTCCGGTCAGGAGCGGCAGACGGGGCCGGCGGTCGTCTACGACGGGACGCAGGACATTGCCGGCCTCCAACCGAGTTCGGCGGACCTTGATGCGGGCGAACTGGGCCGGGCGGAACACGTCGATGCGCGAGGCCCGCAGGCCTCGCACCGCAGTCGGCGGGTCTGGGACAATCCGGTCCTCTGGCGGGAAATCTGTACCTGGGCCTACGGCCGCAAGGTGCTGATCATCCGCTTGGCCTACCTGCTGTTCTTCGCCCTGGCTGCGACCGGCTTGGCGTGGTCGATGACCGCGCCCACCGCCGGCGAACAAGCCCGCTCCGTGATTCCCGCTGGCGTCTTGCCGTTGGCCCCGCTGTTTCTGATCAGCCTTGTGATCGTCAACGCTTTGGCAGTCACTTCGATCACCAACGAACGTGACGGACAGTCGCTGGATCTGTTGCTCGTCACGGATCTGTCCCCCCGGGAGTTTGTGTTCGGCAAGCTGGGCGGAGTGTTCTGGGTCACCAAGGAGATGGTCCTGCTGCCGCTGTTGCTGTGCGTCTACGTGTCGTGGCGCGGCGTGTTATCGGCGGAGAACTTGGCATATCTTCTGGTGGGTTTGGCCCAGATGTACCTGTTCGTCAACACGCTGGGGATTCACTGCGGCCTGACCTACGCCAATTCGCGGACGGCCATCGGCGTGAGTCTCGGTCTGGTGTTCTTCCTGTTCCTGGGGGTGGTGACCTGCATGCTGATCATGATTTGGTTCAGCGGCTCGTTCACAAATCAACTGGCACCGTTCCTGGCCTTCATCATCGGCGGCAGCGTCGGTTTGTACGTCCTGTTGGGACACCGGAATCCGTCGCCGGCGATCCAACTGGCCGCGCTGCTGCTGCCGTTCGCGACGTTCTACGCGGTCACTAGTTTTCTGCTGCACCATACGTTGGCCGTGTTTCTGATGGTCACGGGGACCTACGGCTTTGCCACGGCCGCGATGCTGATGCCGGCGATCGCCGAGTTTGACATCGCCATGGGACGGACGACGACCGCGGGCGACGAGTGACGGTAGGGTGCATGTACCGAGCGAACCGCTGGCTCGATGCACCCTACGAGCTGTCAGGCTTCGAGGATCGCCTGCCAGCGGCGCGGGACGGCAGCGAAGGCGTTGCGGTATGTACGTTCCAGCGGCAGCAGCACGTGCCCGCCCGGTTCGAGAAACAGCGGCATATCCGTCAGTTCATCACCGACAGCCACCGGCTCCACGTAGGCCCGCACAGCCAACGCGGACTCATAGGCAACGAGCGTCAGCCGCTTGTCGGCCGGACTGACATACTCACTCGCCGTAAGCTCCTCCCAGATCGCCCCGTGGATTCCCTGCGGGTCTCGCGGGCCTGGAGGGTGGAGATCCAGAATCAAGAGATGGACGCCGTAGTCGAGCAACTGAGCCGCCTTGTCCACAAATGACCGTAGGGCATGGCGACTGCTCTTGTTGCCCGAAGACACGACTTCGATGATGGCCACCATCCGGTCGCCGCTGACATGCCGCAGCACCACGGTATTCTGTCGCCGACGGTAGAATTCCAGGTCCGTCTCGACCCGCAGGCGTGTCTGCGGAACGGCGAGCAGCAGCCCGGCACCGCCTGTCGGCGGCCCCGTCCGGATCCCGTCATTGTGCTCGAAGCCGCCTTGCAGGGTCAGGACGTCGGGTCCGAATCCCGCCGCATGCTGTTCCGCCATTGCATAGTAGTCGTCGGGCAGAATCTCGGCGTTCAGGGCACGTTTGATTTCCTCGATCCAGGCATGGTGAAAGTCGTGAAACACCCCTGCCTCGACGCGGGGCCAGTCGTGAATCGGCATGAAGTAGATCTCCGCGAGCTTGATCCGCGAACGCATCGCCCAAAATCTGGCGATTGTGGTGCTCGACATTATAGCCGAGGTTTGAACGCTTTGCCCCTGCCTTCCCGCGGTTCTTGGCATGGGTTATCCTTTTGGAAACAAAGTCAAAGAACCCCCAGAGGACACCATCCATGTTGACGACACTCGCCCGCTCGGCGTTCGGAATTGCCCTGTTGGTCGCCACCGCCACGGTGGCCATGGCGGCGGGGAGTTTGCAGGTGGACAAACTCCGCTGCGAATACAAGACGGATCCGGTCGGGATCGACGTGAGCCGGCCCCGGTTGAGTTGGCTGCTGGTGCCGACCCAGGCTGCGCAACGGGGACTCAAGCAAGACGCGTATCAGATCCGGGTGGCGAGTTCCAATCAGCTGCTCGACGCCGGCCAAGCCGATCTTTGGGACAGCGGTAAGGTGGCTTCCGACCAGTCGGTCCACGTCGAGTATGCGGGGAGAGAACTCGCTTCGGCCCAGGACTGTTTCTGGAAAGTCCAGGTGTGGGACCAGGCCGGGCAAGCGTCTGAGTGGAGTGCGACGGGGCGCTGGACCATGGGGTTGCTGCATGCGGAGGATTGGCAGGCGCGCTGGATCGGGTTTGACGCCGCTCCGGAGTCCGAGGACGCACCAACGAAGGTCTGGCGGGACCTGCTGACCTTCCAGGACAACCGGTGGATGTGGACCGGCGGCGCGAAGCCGGGCAATCAGCCGACCGGCCCGGCGTATTTCCGCAAGGTGATCGAGATTCCGGCAGGCCGCAAAGTGGCGCAAGCGACTTTTCTGATTGCCGCAGATGACGCCTTCACACTCTTCCTGAACGGCCACGACTCCGGCAACGGCAGCAACTGGAAAACCCCGTCCGGCTTGGACGTGACGGGGCGGCTGCAGGCCGGTCGGAACGCGCTGGGGATTACGGTGGTCAACGGTGGCACGACGCCGAGTCCGGCCGGTTTGCTGGGCCAGCTCGTGGTCCTGTTTGATGCTGGCGCTCCGCTGGTCGTCCCGATCGACGAGACCTGGCGCAGCAGCCGCACACCGGGCGAGCGGTGGAAATGGGCGGACTACGACGACGCTTCGTGGACACTGTCCAACGCGGTCGCCAAGCACGGCGACCAGCCCTGGGGCAAGCTGCAACTGAGCATCGTGAAGATGCTGCCTGCGGCGTACCTGCGCAAGGCGTTTTCTCTGGACAAGCCGCTCCGCCGCGCCGTCCTGTTTGCCTCGGCGTTGGGCGTGTACGACCTGCACCTGAACGGCAAGCCGCTCAACAACGATGTGCTGTCCCCGGGCTGGACGGACTACCGTAAACGGGTCCACTACTTCGGCTACGACATCACGAGTCGGCTGAAGCCCGGCGACAACGTGCTGGGTGCGATTCTGGGGGATGGCTGGTATGCGGGGTATCTGGCCTTTTCCGGCCGCCGCCACTACTACGGAGACAAGCCCCGTTTCCTGGCCCACCTGCGTCTCGATTTCGCCGACGGCAGCAGCCGCGTGATCGGCACCGATGATAGTTGGCAGGCAGCCTACGGCCCGGTGCGGGAAGGCGACCTCTTGATGGGCTGCGTCTATGACGCGCGTCTGGAACAGCCAGGCTGGAGCACGACCGGTGGGATGGCAGTTCCGTGGCAGGCCGCCACGGTGGACCCGGACGTCAAAGCCAACCTGGAGGCACATCCGGCTACACCCATCCGGAGGATTCAGGAACTGCCGGCCCAGAAAGTCACGGAACCGAAGCCGGGCGTCTACGTGTTCGACCTCGGCCAGAACATCGTCGGCTGGGTGCGGCTGCAGGCCCACGGCAGCAAAGGCCAACAGGTGGTGGTTCGGCATGCGGAAATGCTCAATCCCGACGGCACGCGGTACACCACCAACTTGCGCGCGGCCAAGGCGCTCGATACGTATTACCTGGACGGCGGGCCGAAACGCGCCTACGAACCGTCGTTCACGTTCCACGGGTTCCAGTATGTGGAGGTGACCGGGCTGGACGCCAAGCCCGACCTGGCCGACGTCACGGGCATTGTCGTGCATTCGGACCTGCCCCGCACGGGCTCGTTTGAATGTTCGAATCCGCTCGTCAACAAGCTGGTGGAAAACACCATCTGGGGCCAGAAAGGTAACTTCCTTGACGTACCTACCGATTGCCCGCAGCGCGACGAGCGGGCCGGTTGGACGGGTGATGCTCAAGTGTTCATGAAGACCGCCTGTCTGAACCTGGACTCGCCGGCCTTTTTCACCAAGTGGCTGACCGATCTCTGCCAGGACTCGCAGCGTGAAGACGGCGGTCTTGGCGACGTGGCGCCGCACGTCAACATCGTGGGCTTCGGTAATACCGGTTGGGCGGATGCCGGTGTGGTGTGCAACTGGCAGATGGTCCAACTATACGGCGACACGCGGGTCGTGCAACGGCACTATCCGGCGCTGGTGCGCTACATGGATTACCTGGCCCGGACCAGCCAGAACTTCACGCGCGGCACCGGTGCCTTCGGCGATTGGCTGCGACTGGCCGGCCCGCAGCATTCCGAGGCGATCGGCACTGCCTACTACTTCTACTCCACGCGTCTGATGGCCGAACTGGCCGACGCCTTGGGCAAGACGGATGACGTGCAGAAATATCGCGCCCAGGCGGAGCAGATCAAAGCCGCCTTCGTCAAGAACTTCCTGAAAGCGGACGGCCGGATCGCCGACGCCAAGGGGGAGACCGGCCAGACGTTTTACGCACTGGCCTTTGGACTCGACTTGGTGCCTCGGGATCGGCACGCGCAGGTCTCGCAGCAATTCGTCGCAGAGATTCAGAAGCAGGATGGGCATCTGGCCACCGGATTCCTCGGCACGCCCTTTGTGCTTTTTGCGTTGGAGAAAGCCGGTCAAGCGGATTTGGCCTACCGGCTGCTGTTGAACGACACCTATCCCTCCTGGCTGCTCCCCGTGAAGCTGGGATCCACGACGATGTGGGAGCGGTGGGATGGTTGGCTGCCGGACAAGGGTTTCCAGGACGCCGGCATGAATTCGTTCAACCACTATTGGCTTGGCTGCGTCGGCCAGTGGCTGCAATGCTCGGTGGCGGGCCTCGACACCGACGGCCCCGGGTTTGCGCGGATCACCATTCGCCCGGTGCTGGCCTCCGCGGGGACAGGCTTGAGCTCGGCCCGGGGCTCCTATGACTCGATTCGCGGACGCATCGTCAGCCAATGGAGCAGGGACGCGCAAGGTTTTCGGCTGAACGTCACGATTCCGGCCAACACGGTGGCGACGGTCTTCGTGCCGGCTCAGGATCCCGCGAGTATCCGGGAAGGCGGCCAAGCGATCGAGCGAGTGACAGGCGTGAAGTTCCTGCGGCACGAGCCTGGTTATGCGGTGTTCGAAGTCGGCTCGGGCCAGTATGCCTTCACTGTTTCACCGACCCCTTGAGTCCGTGGGACACGGCCTTGATCGGAACGTTGCGCATTGTAACCCGACGCGTCAGCGAGGAAGAGCGGCGTTTTCCTCGCTGACGTTGATCGTAACACTGCGACATACCGTCACCGCAAGCTGGGCCCGTCCGAGACGCTCCCGACGTGAGTCGGTGAGAGCAGTCCCGCCAACTCCTTACACCACGGCGCCTCACCGAGTTCTC
>JAPLNJ010000932.1 GCA_026692885.1 Planctomycetota bacterium
GGGAGAGAGCGGGGCCAGTTGGACGAGACTACCTGGAGGTTCCTCACTACCTGGAGGTTCTTCGTCGGCCACCAAGGGTCCGTACTCGTCGGAATTGCAACCGTTCATCATGGACATCCCCTGCGGGAGCACAACCACAAATCCGGGAACTCGACTGTCTCCCTGTCGCATCCCGGCAGGCCGCCACCACTAGCGGCCTGTTATTTCAACCGATCGACGAAACCGGTGGTCCGCGTACATTGGTCCTACTTCATCGGTCTCGCGGCCTACACCGGTTCACTTGGTTTACGGTAAACCAGACACGAGAGCCCTGAGAAACGGCGAGCGACCGCCGCGCGCCAAGCCCGTGGCAGAAAGTGCATGACGATTGTCGGGGTCCACAAAGTGTTTTGGAACTGCCGCAATCGTCGAGCGCCCACCAGTCGATTCGGCTGTCGGGCGCTCGCATACAACGGTGAGACAGTGCTCTCCAACGTACTAATCATCCTTTGACGGCTCGCTGCACTGGCGTTCTATCGGCCAGCACTCCTCCTTGCGAAGTTCACAACGTTGTTCCACCGAGATCATCGACCCTGCAGAAATCACCGCTCAGAAAATGCGTTTGTAAGGACTGGCTTCCATACGGTCAAGACAAATCTGACAGTCGCAGATGTCAACCGCAGGCAGGCGTGCCAAGCAACCGAGATTCGACAGCCAACCTCCTTCAATCGGACATCCCTTCCGCCAGATATCCGTCGCACCTCACACGCGTCAGATGACCGCCAAGCTAGCACTGCGTTCACTGCAGTCTGACTGCACCGTTAATTTGAAGAATTTAATCGTCTCACGCAAGAAAAATCAATACCCGAATTGGCTCAGTTGGAGAGATTTTCGGAAATTTCTTCCAGCAGCGTGGCCCGAATCGTCTCCCGTGCTACCTCGTCCAGGACCTTGTTGCCCTGCATGTCGGTCACGTAGAAGACGTCGACCACTTGGTCCAAACGCGTGCCGATCTTGGCCCTATGGACCGACAGACCGAGATCGAACAGCTTACGCGTGATGGCGAACAGCAGCCCCCGCCGGTCGGTGGCGAAGATGTCCAGAATCGTGAACCGTTCCGACGTGTTGTTGTCGACGCGAACTTGGCTCGGAGCACGGGGCAGCTGGCTGCCGGGACGCACTTGGCGAGCGCCCCACACATGGGGAAACGCCGGTGGACTGTACGTGGGCGTCTTCAAGACGGCCACCAGTTTTGAGCTGACTTCCTGGAGTCGCTCCGCGGGCGGCGGCCCCTCGAAGTCCGGATCCTCCACGTAGAAATGGTCTAGAACCAAGCCCTCGGCCAGGGTATTGATTTCGGCGGACAGAATCTGCATGCGTTGGCTGCTCAACACGCCCGTCAGCTTGTGGAAGATTCCTGGAGTGAGCTCTTCGTAGGTGCCAACCGTATACTGGACTGCCCGAGATTCAGGCGAATAGCGTCCCCAGGCGACGGCATCTGTTCGCGACAGGCTCTGCAGACGCTGCAGGTCCTCCAGCGCCTGATCGGCACGGCTGGCCGCGAGATAAGCGGGTGGCAAAGCCTGGACTTGATCTCGCCACCAGGAGGCGGGTTCCCAGTCTTGGACGCGCGCCCACAAGTTATCGCGGCGAAGCTGGAGCTGTTGATCGGACGAACCGCCCAGGGCGTCTCCGGTGAGTTCCCGCCGGACGTTGTCGTACAGTTGGGTCAGCAGGTCCCGCTTCCAGTGGTTGAAGGTGTCCGGGCCGACCGCCGTCAAGTCCGCACAAGTCAAGACAAACAACATTTGCAAGACTTCCGGCGAGCCGACCTGGACCGCCACGTCGACGATCACGTCGCGGTCATGAATGTCGCGAAATTGGGCGGTATTCGATAGGAACAGGTGCTGGCGGACCAGGAATCGCAGGGTTTCGGTCTCCTGCGGCGGCAGGCCGAGCAATCCCGCGGCGTCGCCGGCCAAACGCTCGCCCTTCTCGCTGTGGTCTTCCGGATAGCCTTTGCCCAGGTCGTGGATCAGCAAGGCGAGGTGCAGGATCCGTTTGTTTTTGATCCCCCGATAGGCCTCGCCCAGCGGCCCTTCCTCCGTCAGCAACTGTTCGGCCGCCTCCACCGCCCGCAGCGAGTGCTCGTCGACCGTGTACTTATGGTAGTCGTTGAATTGCATTAGGCAGCGGACGTGGGCCATACCGGGAATAATCTTTTCCAGCACCCGCATCTCGTGCAAACGTCGCAATAAGTCGCCCAGCCGCCCCGGTTGCGACATCAGCGAGAGGAATCTTACGATCGCTTCGCGGTTCAGCTCGACGGTCGGCCGTTGCGACATGGCTTGGCGGATGGTCTGCCACGTGACGTGCTCGATGCGTTTGTTGTACAGATTCGCCAAGTCCATCAGCCGCAGCACCTGGGCCAGATCGCCGCGGACCCGTTCCAAGCCGCGTTGGGTGGCCGCGATATCGGTCGGTCCCACGCGAAAATCGCCCTCGACACTGTGACTCAGGAGCCAATTCAGGAATCGCGTGATGCCAGAACCGGTCTTGGCGCAGGCTAAGAGGTGCACGGCCGAATAATGCACGCTGGCGGTGTGGTGGAAGTAATCCCGCATGAATTGCTCGACCGGAATCAGTCCCTCGCTGCCCGGATACCGGTAAAGTTCCGCCAGCCGCACCTGTTCTTCGCGATCCAACACGTCCTGGGCCTTGCCGGCGTGGAAGTGCAGTTCGTTACGCAACCTTAGCAGGAACTCGTGGGCCTTGTCCAATTCCCGCCACTCATCGGGACTCAGCACACCGAGACGTTCCAGATTGCGCGGGTCCACTTCGCCGTGGCGCGCGAAGCCCACCCAGCGTACCAGTTGGATATCGCGCAGACCGCCCACCGAACGCTTGACATTGGGCGTCAGCAGATACACGGTTTCGCCGTAGCGGCTCCGTTCCTCTTGACGCGCGACCTCGATCGCCGCGATCAGCGACCGCGATCTGCGCCGCGCATCCCGCCGCAAGTGAGCTCTGAATTTCGCGAACAGACTCGCGCTGCCTGCCAGGAACCGGGATTCGGCCAGTGAAGTAAAGATGGTGGCATCCGACAGCGCCAAGGCACACGCTCCCGCCAGCGGCCGCAAGCTGAAGCCGAGCGTCAGGCCCGCGTCACAGATGTCTTGGGTCAAACGCCGCGCCACAGCCTGAGCCTCGGACTCCGCGTCCGCAGTGTGCAACAGCATCAGATCGACATCCGAATACGGCGCCATGTCGCGGCGACCATAGCCGCCGTGCGCCACCAGGGCCACGTGTGACTCCAAGGCTGGCGTGGCGACTTCCGCCAAAGCGGTGCGGTAGACGTCCAGCACGACGGAATCGACCAAGTCGGTCAGGTAGCCACTGACCTGGATGCCGGGTGAACCACGTCGATGCTGATTTTTCAGTTTTTCGCGGCCGGTCTTCAGCTTTTCGCGCGCCGCGAGAACGACCGGCCGAAAGTTGGGACCCGACATAGTTACAGGGCGTCCTGACCCGTTTCCCCGGTGCGGATCCGGATAACGTCTCGCAGGTCGGACACGAAAATCTTGCCGTCGCCGATCTGCCCTGTTTGTGCCGCGCGCAGAATGGTGTCGATGACCTTTTGCAGAACATCGTCCGCACACGTCACCTCCACCTTGACCTTCGGGACAAAGTCCACCTTGTATTCGGCACCCCGGTAACGCTCCGTCTGTCCCTTCTGCCGGCCAAAGCCGCGCACTTCGGTGACCGTCATCCCGTGAATGCCGTTTTCGCTCAGGGCATCTTTGACATCGTCGAGTTTGAAACTGCGAATAATGGCTTCTACTTTTTTCATGAGTGATATTCCTTGAGTTAGAGGAAGATGTACCCCTCCTCTCCATGTTGACTCAGGTCCAAGCCTTGGGTTTCCTCTTGTTGCGTCACGCGCAGGCCCATGGTCGCGTCGAGCAGCTTTAGGATAATGAAGGCCATGCTCCCGGCGAAAGCCCAAGTGATCAAGACCGCCGCGAATTGGCCGACGAGCAGCCGAGAACTACCGTCGATTAGTCCCACTCCGTTCGTCCCGTCGACGGCATTGCAGACCCGTGTGGCAAACACCGCGGTGAGCAGCGCGCCCAGTGTTCCGCCCACTCCGTGCACGCCAAAGGCATCCAAGGAGTCGTCGTAGCCGCACTTCGACTTCAAGACCGTGCAGGCCAGATAGCACACCACACCGGCGGCCACGCCCATGAGCAACGCCGGCATCGGATTCACGTAACCGGCGGCCGGCGTAATGCAGACCAGGCCCGCCACGGCGCCGGAGGCCGTGCCGAGGATGCTCGGCTTGCCGCGGCTGAACCATTCCATGGCGGCCCAGGTTAAAGCTCCGGCAGCCGCCGCAAAATGCGTCGCGGCAAAAGCGCTGGATGCCAGCCCATCGGAAGCCAACTCACTGCCGGCGTTAAAGCCAAACCAGCCAAACCACAGCATGGCGGCACCCAGCGCCGTGTACGTCAAGTTGTGCGGCGGCATCGGCTCACGCCCGAAACCAAGACGCTTGCCGATCAACAACGTCGCCACCAGAGCCGAAACGCCGGAACTGATGTGGACCACCGTCCCACCGGCGAAATCCAAAGCACCCCCAGCGATTCCAGCGCCCTCCTGGCCCGTCGGGACAAACGCGAGTTTCCCGCTGGCCCACACCCAATGGCACAGCGGACAGTAGACCAGGGTTCCCCAGACGATGGAAAACACGACCATCGTGCTGAACTTCATCCGTTCCGCAAACGCGCCACAGATCAGGGCAGGCGTGATGATGAAGAACATGCCTTGGAACAACATGTGAGTCAGCCGCGGAATTGCGACCCCGCCTGCAATCGCCAAGGGGGTGTCCGGAGCGTTGGTGGTCTCGTTCCAGAACCGCGCTACGTTCCTCATGAACAGGTAATCGCCGTCTCCGATCCAGGCATTGGTAGGTCCCAAGGCCGGGTCGCTACCGCCAAACGCCAGCGAATACCCCCACAACGCCCAAATCACGGTCATCAGACCCATCAAGAAAAAACACTGCATCATGACGCCCAAAACATTTTTCTTACGGACCAGCCCGCCGTAGAACAGGGCCAGTCCAGGTGCCGTCATAAACAGCACCAATGCACTGCTTGTAAGCATCCAGGCGTTGTGTCCAGCCAGCGCGGCTGCGTCCGCCTTGGCCTCCACTTCGGCCAGTGTCTTGGGCGGAGGACTGGTGACCGCCGCCGATTCATCGCCCAAAAGGCTAGTCCCACAGCAGGCCGCCGATAGCAGCGCTGCCAACGCTAGTCGAAGAATCTGATGCATTGAAAACCGTCTCCTGGTAGCGGAAATGTTGTCGCTGGGTCTTGGAGGAACAGGCGAGCGGTGTTGCTCACGCCGCCTGATTGCTCAACCTCACGGGTGGCCCCGTCTGCCGACACTCGCCGGCCGTTGCCCGTCACGTGGCCCCTGCTGCGTTGTTACTCCAGCGGTATCTCGCTTGACTGGCTGCGTGCAAAGCAAATGTTGCGCCGCTGGCGACGAGGCACCGTGTGCAGGCGGCTACTCAAACGCCTCGAAAGCGACGTTGTCATAGATGTCCGCTAGCGCCAGGCGGCACGAGATGGCCGTCAGTTCGATGGACTCGGCGAGTCCTTTCGCTTCGGTGAGACGCCAGGAACTGTCCGGCTGGCGGACAAATCGCTCCACGTGAGGCTCCTCCTGAGAAACCAGGATGTACTCCGCGAGCGAATCCATCCCTCGATAAAATTCAAACTTCTTCCCGCGATCGTAACTTTCCGTCGATCTGGAAAGAACCTCGAAAATGATTCGTGGATTAGTGACCGCGTCGAGGTCGGCCTCGTCCAGTTCCAGTTGTCCACAGACGACCGAGACGTCGGGATAGGTGTGGAGGCCCGCCGGATTCACGCGGATGCGCTGATCGCTGTGGTAGGGCCGGCAATTTCCGCCTTTGAGCAAATTCCGAAGCCCATGATAGATATTGCCCGCAATGTCATTGTGCCGTGGAGAACCGCCCACCATCGCGAACATCTCGCCGCGATAGAACTCGCTCCTGTGCTGAGCTGACCGCTCCAGGGCGACGTATTCCTGCGGCGTGTAACGGTTCTTGCGTACGGCGGACATGCCGGTGATGCTACCCCACCGCGAACGACAATGCAACTCGGCGGCTGGATGCGAACAGATACTTAGAGTAAATGGGTAAATTTGGAAGTCTTGTGCTGCCGCACAAAGTGGTGAAATTCATTTTGTGTTCTTCGCACGGATGGCAGAGCCAGAGCACAGATGAAGACCAACTAGAAAAAGAAATCCGTGCTCTGGCTCTGCCATCCGTGCGAAAAATCAGAACCGGGAAGATCCCAAACGATAATCCAATACGACGTCTTCCAGCGGGCACTCCTGGTCTGCCGCGATTCGTGTCCAGGCAGCACGCAAACCCAGGTAAAGCCCGTTGGGTGCTCGGACCTGCCGCCCCGTGTCGCGATTCGAGTCGCGATCGAGCAAGAAAGGCTGGTATTCCTAGTTGACTTGGGACCGTCAAGTTGTTGATACTTCTAACTTGACGATCGGCCAACTAGCCGGTGTGTGACGCGCGTCGAACTTCGCCGGTGTGTAGCCGGACGAAGGCGTGTCTCGATTTCCTAACATGAAAGGGCCCTAGCGATCGACCGCATCCAAAACAGAGTCAACACGCAGATCCGCGTCTCTCCCATCCGGGTCATCTCCGAGACTGGTGAGCAACTGGGGATCATGCCCACGGATGAGGCTCAGACAAGAGCGCGGGAAGCCGACCTGGATCTCGTGGAGGTGGCGCCCAACGAGAAGCCACCGGTCTGCCGGATCATGGATTTCGGCAAGTACAAGTACGAGAAGAAGAAGCGGACTGGCGGTGGTGCTCACCAGATGAAGACCAAGGAGATCCGTCTTCGTCCGAAAACCGGCGACCACGACCGCGACTTCAAGGTCAAACAAGCCGTTGGCTTCTTGCAGCACAAGGATAAGGTGCAAGTGACGGTCATCTTCCGCGGACGAGAAATGGCGCACATCGACGAGGGCCGGCGCGTGATGGACGAGGTGGTCGCTCAGTTGCTGGAATTCGGCAAACTCGAGGCGCCGCCCGCTCAACACTCCCGCCGAATGACGTGCACGATCGCTCCCAAGTGACGTGTCCGCCGGGAGCCCTTTGAGTGCTAGGTTGCCCATGGCTGAGTGCTAGGTTGCGCACGGCATGGGAGGGCGAGGCTCCTGCCGATCCGGAGCGGGCCGTCAGGAACCGCCCACGGTTCCGCGGGAGCGTCGTTCTCCCGATCCGCGTTTTCCAGGGGAAAGCTAGGACTCAATCCATCAACAGGCCCACCAGTCCGGATTGTTCATCCAGTTGTGCGCAGCCGAATTCGTGGAAATTTGGGGTGTTTCGCGGGGGTCAACGCCCGCAGCTTCCGAATTCTCACGAATTCGGCCGTCGAAATACGCAGCTTCAACGTTGTTTACAGATTCCACGGGGCGCGTAGGGGCCGCGTCAACTTGCGGTTGGCATCGGGGTCGTTGACGAACAATTCCTGTTCCGGATCCCAGCGCAGCTTGCGCTGCAATTGAAAGACGCACCAAGCAAGTTGGCAGACGGTATCGGAACGCACGGCGACATCAATGTTGCAGATCGTCTTCTGCCGCGTGCGGACGCATTCCAGGAAGTTCCCGTGGTGAAACGTGCTGACGGGCAGGTGGATGTCGTCCGGGCTGAAGGACTCCTTGAGGAGCGATTTCGGCTCCGCGTCGATGACGCCGCGGTTGACCCAAACCCAGCCGTCCGTGCCTTCGAAGGTGATGCCGTGCCGCACACCGGTGAATCCCGGCCCTTCACCGGTGAAGATCAATTCGACTCCGTTGGCGTACTTCATCCGCGTGTCCCAACTGAGCGGGTTATCGCAGAGCGCGTCCTCGTCGGGAAACCGCGCGGACCCTTCAATTTCGACAGGGCCGGTCAGTTCCGTGCCGTTACCCCACTGGGCGATGTCGATGTGGTGAATGCCCCAGCCTGAGACATACCCGAGCGAATAATCGCTGATGTGGAACCAGTGGGGATAGACGAGCCGTGCGGTCGTGTAGGGTACCCAGGGGGCAGGGCCGAGCCAGAGGTCATAGTCGAGTCCCTCGGGGACCGGTTCGGGCACGTAAGTCTTCAGGCCCGATCGTTCGGCCGCTCCGGCGTGCACGCCGACCTTGATCGTGTGCAGTTTGCCGAGACGCCCGTTGCGAGCGATCTCACAGGCGCGACGGAACTCCTGGCTCGAACGCTGCTGCGTGCCGAACTGGAAGACGCGGCCATAGCGGTGGACGGCATCCCGCAGGATCTTAATCTCGTGGATGCTCATGCCCAGAGGCTTCTGGACGTAGAGATCCTTGCCGGCGCGGACGGCGGCCAGGGCGTGCAGCACGTGCCAGGAGTCGAGGGTGGCAATGTCTACCGCGTCGATGTCGCCGCGGCCAAGCAGTTCGCGGAAGTCGTTGTACACCGCGCAGTCCGCGTTGCCGTAGTGCCCGTCGACGGCTTGCTTGGCCCGCTCTCGCATCGGACGTTTGACATCACAGACCGCCACAACCTGAGCTTCGGGAACGCTCAGGTAGGCATTCATATCGCCAGAACCCATGCCGCCCACGCCGATGCAGCCCACGACGATGCGCTCGCTTGGCGCGATTCGGCCGGCACGCCCCAGGGCCGACGCAGGGATGACCAGGGGGACGGTGACGCAAGCGATGCTGGCCGTTCGCTTGAGAAACTGACGCCGATTTATGGGGGCGGTCATGAGTTGGTCTCAGGGAGGAAAGTGGCCGAAGATTTGGAATTCATGGATGGCCGGACTGACCAAGCCGTGCTTGCCTGGGATGACCAGTTCCACCGACGTGCACCGGACGGCCGCAAACGCCACGAACATCTCGTTCTCGAAACACTTCGCCTGGCGGACTTCGGCTGCGACCTTGCCGTCGCACAGGACATCGAGCTGCTTTGCCTGATATTGCTCGTGGGGGTGCCAGAGGATATTGATCGACGACACGTCCTTCGGTTCTGGGAACGTCACTTTGAGTCGGTACAAGTCGGCTCCATCGACTTCATCCCAATAGGTGTTGGGATCTCCGTCAATCGCGGCTTTGTCACCGCCGGAGGCGCCGTCGGAGTCCAGTCCGTCGGGGCTAGTGACCGTGGCGCCGAGGGCCAAGTTGACGGGCTTGAGGATATCCTTTAGCACCTTGCAGGCGCGGGCGGCAAGCGCCGGCTCCCGGTTGGCGGCCAGCAGTTGCTGCAGGGCTGCCAACACCTGGTCCCGGTGTGTGTCCCGCAGGGCGGACGCGATCTGAGTCACGGCGGCACCTGCCTCGGTCGCCAACTCGGGATCGGTCAGTAACTTCTGGCTCAACTGCAGAGCGTCCAGCGTCGGACAACGCCCCAACTCGGCCAGCACCGCCTTGCGCTCGGCGGTCACCTTGGCCAGTTGCATCAACTCGGTCACCAGCCCCGTCATTTGTTCGGGCGTACGGCCCTGGGCCTTGCTCGCCAGCCGCAGTGCGGCACGCAGGGCCAGGACGCGGTGAACGGACTCCTGGGCATCGCGTGCCAGGTTCACCAAGTCTTCCAATGGCGCCGGAGTCGGCCACGCAGCCAACCCGCGGACGGCGGCCTCGCGTACGCCCGCGTCACCGGTTTGAATGGCCCTGCGCAGCGCAGGCAGCGCGCTGTCATCCCCGACGGTGCTTAGGAGTCGGATGAACGAGATCCGGGCTTCCGGTGTTTTGCTGGCATCGAGTTTCTGCAGCACCCCCGTCACGTCGGGCCGGTCCGTTCTTTTCAGCACCGCCGCCACGGCCTTCTCTGCTTCCTCGCGTTGCTCCTCGTGGACTCGCACGAGCAGATCCAGCAGCGCGGCTACATCCGAAGCCCTGGCCAAGCCCCCCAACGCCCTCCACGACTCCTGGCGGACCACGCCATCCGGGGCTTCCACCGTTCTTTCGATATCGGGAACGGCACGCGTGGCGTTGCGAGCCGCCAGGATGCGGATCAACTCGGCTTTCACCTTGGCGTCCCCCTGCCCAAGCATCTCGGTCAGGACCTCGTTGACTCGAGCTCCTCGCAATCGCACGAGACTGTTTCGTGAGGCCTCGCCTTCAGCAACTTCAGCGCCCGACAGGGCCCGGTCCACAAGTACCTTCACCGTGGTCTCGTCCCCCAACGTTCCGAGAGCGTGCAACGCGGCAAGGCGGACCGTGCGGTCGTTGCTCGACGTCGCCGCCAGGACAGCACCGCGCGCCGCTGCGTCTCGGCGAACCGCCAGAGCGCCCAGCAACAGCGTCTGGACGGGGACGGGTGCTTGGCCGAGGCATTGTGCGAACTGTTCTGTGGCCGCAGCTCCCGGAACCTCCGGCACAAGCTGAATCGCCATGGATTCGAGGGCCGGGTCCCCGCTGGTAAGGGCTGCACACACGACACTCACGCTCGTTTCCGGACTCGACAAGACAGTCCCGCGCCACGCCGCCATTCGCACCTGCTCCGTTTCGCCTGGTCCGGACAGCTGCGCGTACAACGCCGCCGCGGCTGGTCCCTTGTGCTCGGCCAGCAGTTGTCCCGCGCAACTCAGGCAGGCTTCGGCGGTCTCCGCTCTCACGCGGCCCTGCGCCTTGGTCAGAGCTTTCTGCAGGGCTTCGACCGGTGCGTCGCCGCCAATCTTTCCCAAGGCGATCGCGGCCGCACAGGCTAATGCCTCGTCCGTCCCTGCGAGCATCGCGATCAGCGATTCGGCGGCCGCGTGGTCGCGGCGTGCTCCGAGCGCATGGACCACGCCGATTTTCAGATTGCCTCCCAACGTCGCCAAAGCGTCGTGCAGGATCCGATCGACGGTCGAGCCCGGAATCTGTTCGAGCGCGCGAAGAGCCGGATCGGCCGTTTCTTTGTCGGCCAGCAGGGCCGCCAACACCGGGGCCTGCTGCTCCGTCGCGATCGCGCTGAGCTGTCCGCAGACGAACGCTTTGGCTGCGGGTGACACACCCTTGGCCGTCAGCAGCGCCGCCATTCGATCTGCCAGACCGCGACGAAACGCGTGGGCCTCGTCACCGGGTGCAGGCTGGGAGGTCGAGGCTCCTGCCGAGCCGCGCGTGGCTGCCGGCTGGGAGGGCGATTCGCCGTCTTGTTCCTTGGGCGACCTGGGATGCACTAAACTGTTCGCATAAATCACCAGTGTCTGAAGAGCTTGCAGTGGCTTCCGCTCGTCACCGTACTTGTAGCGCGCGACGGCAGCCAGCGTCGCGTCCAGATCGACCGCGGCGGCGGCCACGGCGGTGGGGGTCGTGGGCCAGATGGCCGGAGGCGGTATCGTCACCTTGCCGGTCGCAGCCCATTCCGCACTGCGCAGCAACAGGGTTCTGAACCCGCCCCCCATCGCCCCGGCGTCATGTCCTAGCACGAGGTTGACCCCCCGGCCCCGCCCCAGTTCCGTGCACACCAGCACCGGTTCGTGCCGGCCCGTGCCCGCCTGTTCCTTGGCGGAGAACGCCTTGAGCACGACCTGCAGCGGCTGTTCTACCAACTGCACCATGTTGTGATAGAGTTCATCCGTCGAATAGAAATCCGTGAGTCCGTGGGCGATGGGATGTTCGCGATTTTCGACCGACACGGGAAACGTGTGGTAGGTCCCGTGTGCGGTGTAATCGGCCTTCCACGTCAGCGCGATCAACTGCTGGAACTCCGGCCAAACCTGGAACGTGCACGCGGCGGCGTGGATCACTACAAATCCGCCGCCGTTGCGTACGAAGTTGAGGAAAGCCGTTTCGGTTCCCGGCGGCCAGCTGCGTTTGGTATCGGGGTACGGCGTCCAGTTGCTGACGATGACGTCGTACTGGCCCAACGTTGTCGCGTCCAGGCGTGCCGGATCCTCCGTCACAGCCACGGGCGCGAAACGGACGCAGTCCGCGAACATTTTCTTGATGACTGGTGTGGTGCTGCGCCAATCGTGATTGTTCAGGCCGCTGAAGATCAGCACCCGCAACTTGGGCGGTTCGTCGGCCGCGTGGGCGAGCTTGGCCGTCATCGCTGTCACGACGCTGGCCACTCCGACGAAGAACGCAACCGCAAGAAAGAATCCCCTCAGGTATCGCCGCGGTTTGGCCATGTTGCATCCTTTTCCCCGTGTCCCCTGTCTCGACCATCTTTCGAAAACGTTGACCGCGGTCCCCGGTCAACCGCAGCCTATGGTTGGGCCAGGGATTCGATTGTGGCTGGTCTTCTCGTCGGTCAACGCTCACACTGTCAACCGGTCTCTCACAGCGCCCCGCCGCTAACTGCGGTCACCACACAATCCAATCCTTCATGAGTTCGGCGTGTCACCGATTTGCGGGTGCGTACGAGCGGCGACTGCGTTAACGTCATGACGAAGGGCGCCCGGCCAAGTCCCCAATCATTTGACTCACGCCCTCATGGTCGAATACCACCGGCACGCCGCCCGGAGCGGCGAACAACGCCATGCCATCTCGAACGGCTAGCGCATCTGGGTGGTCCACTTCCAGTCGGTCGCCGTTCACCATCGCCACCGTAAACGGTCGAAATGGGGTGCGGTGCTTAAACGCTCGAATTGTGCCGTCGAAAGTATCCCGGTCCATCGCGTCCTCCTTCAAGTTTACTTGTGCAGCCAGATACTACCGATCACCGGGTGGCGACGAGCGACCTACCACTGCCGGGTCGCCTGACTTCGCCGCTCCGGTGCATCGGATTCGTTGCTTGATTTGGCCCCCCCGCCTTCAGTCGCTCGAATTCGCTGTGCAGGTAGGCGGACAGGTGATCGCCATGTTCCGCCTGGATCTGTGACCGAACAGCGTACAGTTCTTCAAGAATCGGGTTCTTGGGCAGCGGACGACCCTCCGAGAAATTCCATTGGCGTGCAAACGAGTAGCCCAGAAAGCCCGATAGGACCGAGGAGTCGGTACAGTCTCGGTAGCACGCTTGCATTCGCGTTCGGCGAAACGCTCCAGTCATACGTCGATTCATGAATCGTGTGCCGCGAACACGGTGATCTCGCGGTCGAGGCGATCACCGAGCCGATCCTTCTCCAGTTCCAGGCCGTAGCGTGTTTGTAGATTCAACCAGAACCGTTCGGTCGTACGGAAGTAGCGAGCAAGTCGCAGCGCCGTGTCGGCAGTAATGGTACGTTGCCCCCGAACGATCTCGTTGATCCGGCGCGGCGCTACGCAAACGTCCTTGGCCAAGCGGTATTGGCTGATGCCCAGCGGACGCAGGAACTCCTCCAGGAGTATCTCGCCGGGATGAATCGGAGGTAGCTTCTGTCGGGCCATTTGGATGCTTCAGTGATAGTCCGTAATCTCAACCTCGCGAGCGTCGCCGTCTTCCCAGTAGAAGCAGATTCGCCATTGCTCGTTCACGCGAATGCTGTACTGACCTGCGCGATCGCCGCTCAGCTTTTCCAATCGATTCCCCGGAGGCACTCGCAAGTCATCGGCCGAGTCTGCCGCGTCCAGTATCAGAAGCTTGCGCAAATCGCGCTGCTGTACGGGGAGAGGGATCTTCTTCACCGGCTCCCGGCGGAAGAGTCGTTCGGTTTCCTTGTCACCAAAACTCCAGATCATCGGTGCGCATCATAACGCCGTGCGCTAATACCGTCAAACGCCATGTCCCAGCCACACGATGCAATCACTCGCCGATTGATTAGGCCGACCCGCCTATCCGGGTCGACCTGGACCGGGATAGGCCGACCGATCTGGGCAGCCTATCCCGAGTCCGGAACTGCGATATTCTTGCAGCTAAGCCGGGCGCGTCAATCAGGTTGGGACTGGCGTGTTCAGTTTGTCTGATTTTGCGTTGAATTGGTGTTTTCCCGAATGCCTGATTTTGTTCCATTCTGGTTTGCCTCGCGGAGCGATTACGAAATCAAGGATGACCGAGTGGCC
>JAPLNJ010000933.1 GCA_026692885.1 Planctomycetota bacterium
CGCCGGGAGGAGCCTAGCCCGCCGGACTATTGCCTCGACAATCCTCTCTAACGAACGCCGCCCGTCAGTCGCCGCACACATACCCCAGAGGGACTAAGACAAATTCGAGAGAAATCCCAATCGCGACTTGCGGAACGTAGGGATGATGGCAATGACCACCAGCAGCTCAACGAGCGTGAAGCCTGCGCCTCCAGGAAATCTCGACCTACTCATGGCGGTACTTCCTCGAAAGAAGTTGGGAAAAGCAAGAGAACATCAGATTCGGCTGCTCCGATTTAGTCCCAGGCTGCCAATGGCCCGGGAGGGCGAGGGGACCAGCGGGCACCCCGCCGAGCTGGAGCGGACCGTCAGAGATGGCCCGCAGCTCCGTAGGAGCATCGCCCCCCAATCCACGGTTTCTTGTCTTCCATCGGCAACCACAGGACTCAATAAGCGGAGTCGCACCAGTCAGATTCTATCGAAACGATGCCGTCCTGCAATGGACATCGCGCAACAAATCCTGCCATGCCGGGGCTTGCATGCACCGCGAACTGACCTTTCGTGTTCTCTCACTCCTCACTTTCCTGCCGCGTAATCAGGTGCCTTGGCTGGACGGTCCTAGGATGGTGATGTCACAATGATCGGGAAGCGACGAAGGCAGGCTGTACCTGTTCGTACGAGCTTGTCAGTGGGCAGAAATTCTTGCCTGAAGCGAGGAATATTGGTATGCCAACATGCGCGAAAGACCGGCTCCCGTGTCGCCCCGCTGGGATGGGCTTGGGACTGTCGATAGTCCTTGCCGTCAGCGGGTCGCTGCCGCTGATGGCGGGATTACCTGTCCGTGCACCTCGCGGTCGACAGCGAATCGAATACGAAACAGTCTCCGAGTTCTCCCACATTCGCGTCCGCAGCCAAGCCGGCGTCCGAACCCTGATCTTCGTCCGCGACAACGGCGACGAGACCGAGCAAAGCCTGCTGAACGTCAAGAAGCCCTACGAGCTTCTGGAGCCGTACTCACGCACCATGTTCCTCAGTTACCTGTTTCAGCCGCAACCCGAACAGGTCCTGATCATCGGCCTGGGCGGCGGCGCCATGGTGCATTTTCTGAAGCACTACGATCCACAGCTGCGCGTGGATGCGGTGGAGATCGACCCGGCCGTCGTGAAGATCGCCGACAAGTATTTCGATTGCCGCGCGGGCGGGAACATCAACCTCATCACGGCCGACGGGATCAAGTACTTGGAGACGACGGAAACCAAGTACGACGTGATCTATCTGGATGCCTTCCTGAAGCCCACGACGGATACCGACGTCGTAGGCGCGCCCTTGCGGATGAAGACGCAAGAGTTCTACAAGATGATGCAAAGCAAGCTCCGGCCCGCGGGCGTGGTGGTCTTCAACCTCAATCTGCACAAGACCACGGACGCCGACCTGGCCGCGATCCGCAACGCCTTTGCCCGGGTGTATGTCTTCCGAACGGCCACGGCCAACTACGTCGCAATCGGCACGCTGACCGCGGCCCGCGAACCAGCGGCGACCCTGCGCAGCCGGGCTCGCGAGGCGGACAGCCGCTTCAAGGCCAGCTTCTCCTTCCAGGAGCTGCTCAAGCACCTGCGGGAATGACGCGAGAGCACTAGATCTTGCGGTCCGGCGATGATTCTGGGAAAAAGGGTCGCAAGGCTTACAACCCATTCAGGAGACAGCAGCCATCATGGATCAACCACGTTCGCCCCACTTCAACTTCGGCTTCGTTTCGTTCTGCGCCGCCGTGGCCGGCATTGGCGGGTTCCTGTTCGGTTACGATACGGCCGTCATCAACGGCGCCAACACATTTCTCCAGCAACATTTTCACCTGAATCCTGAGCAAGACACGCTGCTGATCGGCCTGACCACCGCGTCCGCCATCATCGGCTGTATTCTGGGCGCGATGTTCGCGGGCTTCTTCAGCGACAGGTTTGGCCGCCGCCGCGTGCTCTTCTTCTGCGCCATCCTGTACGCCGTGTCCGGCATCGTTTCCGCCGTCCCGGAATGCCTGTCGTTCCTGGCCAGCCTGTGGCACACCCTCGCTGGTCCCCGTGGGCGTGAGTTCGACGGCATTCTCCTGTTCATCCTGGCCCGCATCCTCAGCGGCGTCGCCATCGGCGTCTCCTCCATGATTTGCCCGGTCTACATCGCGGAGATCGCGCCGCCGGCTTGGCGCGGCCGGCTCGGCACGTTGTTCCAACTCGGCATCGTCACGGGGATCTTCGTCACCCTGTTCATCAATCTGCGGATTCAGGGATTCGGCGACGCGGTCTGGAACATCGGCTACGGCTGGCGTTACATGCTGGCCGCCGAATCGCTGCCGGCCTGCGTGTTCATCTGCATGCTGTTCGGCATTCCCGAGAGTCCCAAGTGGTTGATCCAGGCCGACCGCGAGGAGGAGGCCCGCGGCACGCTCCACCGGATTGGCGGGACCGCCTACGCAGACGCCGAAGTCGCCGCCGTCCGGGAGGTGCTCCAGCAGGAGGAGGGCACGTTCGTCGAACTGTTTTCCCGCCACTACCGCCTGCCGCTACTGCTGGCCGTGGTCCTGATGATCGGCTCCCAATTCAGCGGCATCAATTCTATCATGTATTACTCCACCGAGATCTTTAAGAACGCCACCGGTGACGCCAACGCGGCCTTCAATTCGTCCGTCTGGATCGGCCTCGTGAACCTGCTGGCCACTTTCATCGCCATCCTGCTGGTGGACAAGGCCGGACGCAAGCCGCTGCTGCTGATCGGCAACGCCATCCAGGTGGTCGCTCTGGTGACGGTCGGCTTCATCTACTCCCACTGGCCGCACTCGCCCGCGCTGCTGTGGTTTGTGATTCTCTACACGGCCGCTTTTGCGATGGCGATGGGACCGATCCCCTGGGTCATCTGCTCCGAGATCTTCCCCGCCAAGCTCCGCGGTCGCGCCATGTCCATCTCCACCTTCTGCATTTGGACCGGCTGTCTGATCGTCGCCCTCACGTTCCCCTTCCTGTTGGCCACGATCGGCCCCTCCCAGACCTTCTGGCTGTACGGTGCCTGCTCGGCCGTGACCTTCGTGTTGGTGCTCGTCTGGCTGCCCGAGACCAAGGGCAAGTCCCTGGAAGAGATCGAGAAATCCTGGCAGCGGGGCAGCGGACGGAAATAAATACCAGCAGTCTGCGCAGGCCGAACCATCAACTGGGGTCAGACGTACAGATTTCAGTTTTCGCGGTCGTGTGCCCAAGCATACGGAAAGCCTTCTGCCCGCGAAAACTGAAATCTGTACGTCTGACCCCTTGTCTCGCGCCCCGCCCTTGCTGAACCGTTAAGTCTCATTCTTCACTCGCAAGGGCCAAGATACCGTTTGGTGCTAGCCCAAAACGGAGTCGGTCAGGCGCCCCAGCAGGTTGGTGTCCAGCAGGATCATTCGCCCTCCATCCGGGTGTAGAGCGTCTTACGTGAGTAGTCCGCGCCGCCCGCCTTCACAGTGAAGGGATCCATTTCCGCAAACATGTCATCCCCAGCGACATCCTCTTCCGCCGTCAGCCGCACATTGACTTGGTTGGTCCGGCTGCCATCTCGGGCCGGCGTGGGGGGCCGCTGCCCTTGCTCCAGCAAGAAGGCGACAGCACCGACGAGCGCTTCCCGAGTGCTGTCGAGGCACTCCGCCGGCGTCTGGCCGTTGCCGAACACTCGCGGCAACTCCAACCCCCGCCCGTACCACTCGCCGTCTTCGTGGCTCACGATCACCTGGTACTGGTCTGCCAAGTCTCGCGCCTGGATCAGCACCGCCGGCGCGAAGGGCGGGCTAATCGTCTTGGTCCTGCAGGATTTTCTTGACTTGTCGGACATAAAACGCCTTCACCTTTCCCCGATGCACCGGGATCGACAGGGGTGACTGACCCGCCTTGGCAAAGATGTGGTGCGAACTATGCACACGCACCCCGTGTGAATTCTCCCCCCCTCACCCCCGGCCTGGGCCGCGCAAAATTGTATCCCAGAGAGTCCTTGCCATGGTGAGATCTGGTCCGGCTTTTGTTCCAGCTTGGCATGTCGGGTCCCCATTCGGGCTTGCCCCGAATGGCACGAGGTTAAGCCTAA
>JAPLNJ010000934.1 GCA_026692885.1 Planctomycetota bacterium
CGATGGGCGTCCTGAACAGCCGCGCCTATGCCTCCGACGCGGCCACCGAGCAGTGGGTGGCCGACTGTGTCGACGTCATGGCGCAGCTGAAGCAACGGGTGGTGCTGTTAGCGTTCTTTGGCAACGGCGACATCAAGGGCAAACCGGACTTGCAGAAGGAAGTCATTCGCCGGCTGAAGAAAATCGCCCCGCAGGCGGAAAAAGCGGGCGTGGTCTTGGGTCTTGAATCGTGGCTGAACGCCGACGACCATCTGCGGATTCTGGACGGAGTTGGCTCTCCCGCGGTCCAGGTCTACTACGACGTCTGCAACATGACGGACATGGGCTACGACATCGGCAAGGAAATCCGCCAGCTGGGGCGCGACCGTATCTGCGAGGTCCACTGCAAGGAAAACGGCTTCCTGCTGGGCCACGGGAAGGTAGATCTCCTGAAGGTGAAAACCGCGATCGACGAGATCGGCTGGACCGGCTGGCTGGTCATCGAAGGCGCGACGATCGGCGGCAAGTCGCTGACGGAGTGCTACACGCTGAACCAGAAGTATCTGCGCTCGGTGTTCCCGACGTAATTTGGAGTGCGGTGACCTGTCACCGCTTTTCAAGACGCCCTATTTCGCCAGTGGGCCCGTGCGGCGTCAGCCATCAGCCGACCTCTTGTGGATCGAAACTGCCCGACCTTGACGTAGTTCGCGGTTCATTGAAAAGCGGTGACAGGTCACCGCACTCCAAAAAGCACTCCAAGAAGCTGTGCTTGAACTGCAGCGACCGCTCCGCTAGGCTAGCGGCGTTGGATGGCGAGCCATCGCCGCGGGCGTCCTCCCCATTTGACACTTTGCCTCTTGGACACTTTGCCTTCTCGACACAAGGAGCCTACCGATGAAGCACCGCACGAATCGCCGTCGCTTTTTGCAGACCACCGCCTTGGCCGGCGTGGGCGTCTGGGTTGCCTCGACCGGCAGCCCGGCGCAGAGCCGCTCGCCGAACGAGAAACTGAACATCGGGATCATCGGGTCCGGGGGCCGCGGCGGCTCCAACGCCGGTGACGTCAGCAGCGAGAATATCGTGGCTCTGGCCGACGTGGATGCCAATCAACTGGAAGGCGCCGGCAAGCGGTTTCCGCAGGCCAAGAAGTACGCCGATTGGCGAAAACTCCTGGAGCAGAAAGATCTGGACGCGGTGGTCGTCAGCACCACCGACCACACCCACGCCTTGGCCGCCGTGTGGGCCATGCGCCGCGGGCTGAGCGTGTACTGCGAAAAACCCTTGGCCCACTCCGTTTACGAAGCGCGGGTGATGCAGGAAACGTACCTGAAAAACAAGGACAAGCTGGCCACGCAGATGGGGACGCAAATCCACGCGACGGACAACTATCGCCGCGTGGTCGAGTTGGTCCAATCCGGCGCGATCGGCCCGGTCCGTGAGGCCCACGTCTGGTGCAACCGCCAAGGACCCAAGGACGGCGAACGTCCCACCGACGAACCGCCCGTCCCGAGTCACTTGAACTGGGACCTCTGGCTCGGCCCAGCGACGCAGCGGCCCTACCATCCCCGTTACCTGCCGGGCTGTATGACCTGGGAGCAGTGGTGGGACTTCGGTAACGGCTGTCTGGGCGATATGGGCAGCCACCTGATCGACTTGCCGTTCTGGGCACTGAAGCTCAGGGATCCGCTGACCATTGCGGCCGAGGGGACTCCGCTGCGGAAGGAAGCCTACCCCGAGTGGCTGATGGTGCACTGGGAGCATCCGGCCCGCGGCGAGATGCCGGCCTGTACGCTGCACTGGTACGACGGTATTCAGCGGCCTAAGGTCCCAACGCCCGGCCACGACCTGAACGCGTGGGGCATCGGCGTGTTATTTGTCGGCGACCGGGGCCTGCTGTTGGCCGACTATGGCCGGCGCATCTTGTTGCCCGAAGACAAGTTCAAGGGCTTCCAGCCGCCCCCGGCTTCGATCGCACCGTCACTCGGCCATCACAAGGAGTGGATCCACGCGGCGAAGACCGGTGCCCCGACTTTGTGCAATTTCGACTACTCGGGGAAACTGGTCGAGAACAATCTACTAGGCACCGTCGCGTTCCGGACCGGCAAGAAGCTGGCCTGGGACGCCCAGGCGATGAAGGCCACGAACTGTCCGGAGGCAGACCAGTACATCAAACCTTTGTACCGTGAGGGTTGGGTTTTGGAAGGCTAGGACATCTGGCGACAAATTGGCGGGCGGCGGGCGTTAGCCCCACTGCTGTGAATATATTGGAACCCTCGTTCCCAGGCTCCGCCTGGGAACGCACTGCATTGTCGGCTCCGCCGACCGTCTTGGGAGGCGGAGCCTCGCGTCCAGTGGGTTACGAGGCAGGTGTTCAAGGAGACGCCCGATGCTATTGCTCGATTCACGTCGCAAGAACTTCCGCCGCTGTGCACTCGCCATCGTCGCCGTGCACTGTGGCTTGGTCGTCTCGCTCCTGACAGTCACCGCAGTCCACGCTCAAGACGCCGCGGAAGCGGCCTTGGAAAAACTGGGGGCGGAATTTCAACGCGACGACGCCGGCGTCATCACCGGTCTGGCCATCCAGTCGACGAAGGGGCCGCTCGCAGATGCCGATCTCGCACAGCTAAGTTCTTTTTCCAAGCTGCAGAAGCTTGCTCTGACGACTCCGGAGGTCACCGAGCACGGGCTGCTGGAACAGTTCCGAAACTTGAATGATCTCAAGTCCCTGAATCTGACGGTGCAAAGCCTCTCCGCGACTGGCATCAGCCGCCTCGGCCGTCTGCCGCAACTCGAACAACTCGGGCTGTCTCAAACCCCCATCTCCCGTGACGGCCTGCGGGAACTCGAACATCTAAAGTCGCTCCGTTGGCTGACGTTCAACGCTTGCGGTGTTTGCGACAACGATCTGGAATCCATCGGCAAGCTGACCGGCTTGCAGGTCCTGGAACTGAACCAGGACAAGATCACGGACAATGGTTTGAGATATCTTGCCAGACTGGCGGACTTGCAGCAGCTGAAACTGTCGTCGGTGGATGTGACGGACGCCGGCCTAGCCCATCTGGCAAAGTTCGCGCGTCTGGAGAAGCTCAACCTGCAGCAGACCCGCATCACGGACGCGGGCCTGATCCAGCTGCGCAAGTTGACTCAGATTCGCGAGCTGAATCTGGGTGGCAATCTTGGCATCACGGGAGACGGTTTGAAGTATCTGAACAAGCTGACTGAACTGAAAACGCTGGGACTCCAAGGCACGCAGATGGACACGACGGGCCTGAAACGGCTGGCGGGTTTCCCGGTGTTGGAGGAGTTGTCGCTCGACAATATCAATCTCACAGACGAGGCGGTGAACTACTTGAAGCCGCTACCGACATTGTAACGTCTGAACTTTCGCGGAACGCAACTTTCGGCCAACGGGACGGCTCTCCTGCAGCGTGCCCTGCCCGACTGCGAGATCGACGACAAGGCAGCCGCGAGCAAGGCCGAGTGATCGGTGAGTGTGATGTGCATTTTCGTAGCCTGGCTCTCCAGAGTCGGGCAGTATCGGAAGCGATTTGCCACTGAGGAGTCGCACTGCACGGCTCCGGAGAGCCATGCTACTTGGTTGCGGCCGTGGGCCGCGTTAGGAGCAATGCCAGACATGCGAATTTGCACTCGACAGCGTTCGTGCTTGGGCTTGGCCGTCGCGGCCTGGGTGTTCGTGTCCCTGATGTCGCTGGTTCCCTGCACCGGCCGTGCCGACAACGAGCCGCCGTTGGCCCAGCTCATCACGGAAACCTACGGCGTGAAGGGCGGTCTGTGTGCCCAACTCGGTGGCGACGATGTCGCTCTGGCCGACGCTTTGGCGCGGACCGGCAAGTTCCTGGTGCAACGGTTGGCGACCAATCCCGCCGCCGTCACCACGGCCCGAGATCTGTTGCAGGCCCAAGGCGTCTACGGGCTGATCGCCGTCGACGGTCTGCCGGCAGCCGGGTCACTCCCGTTCACAGAGAACTTGGTCAACGTGCTGATTCTCGAACAGCAGCCGACACCGCCCCTGTCTTTGTCGGAAGCAGCCCGCGTGTTGTGCCCGCGAGGAGTCCTGCTGGCTGCGGGCCAGCCGTTCTCGGTAGACGCACTGCGGGCGGCCGGCTTCGAAGAGCTGCGCACCCTGGAGTCCGGCGGCAAGACCTGGTCGGCAGGCCGTAAGCGGTGGCCGGCGGAAATGGACCAGTGGTCGCATCCACGACACGCCGCCGACGGCAACGCGGTCTCCCAGGACCTGCTGGTGGGCCCGCCGCGGCGGGTCCGCTGGGTCACAGGACCCGAACAGGAAGTCAGCAGTCTGGTCAGCGGGCAGGGCCGCAACTACTACGGCGGCGTGTGGACTCGAGATGCGTTCAACGGTCTGCGGCTGTGGCAGCGCGAGTTGAAGCCGTCCCCGGCTCAGGGCGGTTTCGGCTTCTCGAAAGCGGCGGGCAGCGTACGCCCCATCGCCGCGGGTGGCCTGCTGTTCGTATGGTCCGAATCGAGCCTGGTGGCCCTGGATGGGGCGACCGGCCAACCCGTGCGTTCGTATCCTGAGGCGGGCACACCCGGCGAGATCTTGCACGTGGGGAACTTGCTCCTGGCTGTCGACAGTCAATCGGTGCGGGCCGTGGATGTTGACTCGGGGCGGCTCTGTTGGAAGTGTGAGGCGTCGGAGCCACGCTGCGTGGTGGCCGATGCCTCGAGTGTGTTCTGGCTGGAAGGATCGCCACGCCGCGGCGAGAAATGCGTGGCCGTCAGCCTGGACGCTGCCACCGGCAGCGTGCGTTGGCGAAAGGCTGACTACCCGTGGCTGGCCCTGGTTCGCCGCACCGTCTGCCACCGTGATTGGCTGGCCTGCGAGGTGTCGACGCTGGCCGACGAGAAACTGGGGAACGCCATCCACGTCGTGTCCGTGGCGGACGGAAGCCTACTCTGGAGCCGCAGTTACGTACCCCACTCGAGCCACTACAAACAGGCGCGAGGGATGTTCATCGGCGATTTGCTGTGGGTCTTGGAAGACAAGCAATGTGTGGGCCTGGCGCCACAGACCGGCGAGGTCAAGCAGACATGGCCAGCGGGCCTGTGCCACTGTTTTCCGCCCGTGGCCACCTTGCGTTACATCTTTTCCGGCGAAATGGAACTGACCAACTTGGCCAACGGACAATACGACGCCAATCGGCTGACCAAGGCCGCTTGCGGCCGGGACGCCGGCTGGGTTCCGGCTAACGGGTTGATCTACGTGTCGCCCAAGCATTGCGTTTGCTGGCCCATGCTGCGTGGGTATGTGGCCATGGCGCCCGCCAAACAGGAATCGCAGGTGGCGGCCTCGCCGCCAAGCGCAGGGCCGGCGTCCCCGCCAGCCCCGACCGGCGCGGGCGCTGGTTCTGCGAGTGCCCTTGAAAAGGGATCTGCGTCACCGCCGGAGAGCGTCTCCGCGGCGGGAGACGACTGGCCCTGCTACCGTCATGATGCCTGGCGAAGCAGCAGCACGGCAAGTGTCGTTCCGCACGACCTGCGGGTGCTCTGGAAGGCTTCGTTCGGCGGCTGGCTGGCCGGCCCGATTGCCGACGATTGGCGCGAGAATCCTTTTGTGCGCGGGCCGATTACGGCGCCGGTCGTCGCGGGCGGTCTGGCCTACGTGGCCCGGCCCGACGCGCATCAACTGGTGGCGCTCGACGTGCGGACGGGGGAAGTCCGCTGGCGTTACACTTCCAACGGCCGCATCGACACGGCTCCGACGCTGCATCGCGGCCTGTGTCTGTTCGGCACCAAGAACGGCTGGGTCTACGGGCTGCGGGCCGATGACGGGCGTCTGGTGTGGCGTCTGCGGGCCGCGCCGCATGAAGAGCGAATCGTGGCCTACGGTCAGATCGAATCGCCCTGGCCTGTGGCTGGCAGCGTGCTGATCGCCGACGGTGTGGCCTACTTCGCCGCGGGTCGGCAATCCTTGGCCGATGGCGGCATCCTGGTATTTGCCGTCGAGCCGACCACGGGGCAAACACGTTGGGTCAAACGCTTGGATACGGTGCCCACCAAGAACTTCTACAGCTGCAACGGTTTGGAGTTCGACAACATCGACCTCCTGCATCAGGAAGACGATGGCGTGGCGATGTCGCGGTGGCTGTTTCGACGCGACACAGGCGACATGACGTGCAAAGCCACCGACGCCTTCGCCGTCTTCCGGACGGACTCCCTGGACGTCGTCGTTCCGAGGGGCTGCTGGACGTACGCGCCGCGGCAGATTGCGCGACACGGCGGGGATAAGTCGTCCGTCCGCCCGCTGGTGACGTTTCGCGGCAATTCGCTGCTCGGCTGCCAGGATGACCTGCGGACCGTGTATCGCCGCGATTTCAACCTCCTGGGCCGCGAGGAGTTCAGCACGACCTGGATCACGGGCTGGGCGGCCAGTGAGAACTTCGGTAAACGCACCGGCGAAGTCTGGCGCAGCGACCGGCTGGCCAAGCATGCCAAGTGGTCGGTGCCCGCCTTCCAGGCCACTGAACCGGACCAGAAAATCGCCGCCCTGGTGCTGGCCGGAGAGCAGTTGCTGGCTGCGGGTTCGCAAGGCGGCCTGACCCGCCTGTCCGCGGAGAACGGCCAAGTACTGGCTCGTAACGAGCTGCCGGCTCCCGTCTGGGACGGTATGGCAGCCGCGGCGGGCCGGGTGTTCGTCTCGACCTTGGACGGCGAGGTAGTTTGCCTCGGCACGGCCGAAAGATAGCTCCATCGCCCCTGAGTGCAGGGGCGAGGGGAGAATGCCAGGCTGACGACGTCAGCCTGGAAAAGCTGACCCATTTGATATCTTCGACCCCCTGAGGATTGACACTTATGACCTCGACGACACTGGACACGCCCCACGACGAAACCAAACCCGTCATGGGGCACGTGGTTCCGCCCGCGACCTTGCTCCTGACCTTTGCGGCACTGATTGTGCTGACGATCGTCACCGTGTTGACCTCGACGTTCGGACTCGGCAACTGGGAGATCTGGGTCAGCCTCGGAATTGCCACCGTCAAAGGCACGCTGGTCGCAATGGTCTTCATGCATCTGCGGTATGACAACCCGTTTCACGCTCTGCTGGCTGTCTTCTGCCTGTGCTTCGTGATGCTCTTTTTGGGGCTGACGATCCTGGACAGCCAGGGCTATCAGGCGGATATCGAGGCGTTCGTGGAGCGGCCGTGAACGCGATTGAGTCGCATTGCGTCCTCAAGGCTAAGATTGTGGGCGGTGAGCGGCAAGGCACTAGCCGCCGGTGGCTTGGGTTGTGAGCCGCAAGGCGCTAGCCCAATGCCACTTACTTTGGGACCATTGGGGGCGTTTTCTGTTAGCGGAGCGGCGCAAGCCGCCCGGTTTTCCGACTGTAATACCGGACGGCTTGCGCCGTGCCGCTACAAAGTAGGTGGCATTGGGCGCTAGCCGCCGGTGGCGTTCGGAACCGGCGGCTAGCGCCTTGCCGCTCACTTATCGCGCCCGCAACTCGGGGCGAAAACCTGGGATCACGATCAGGACGTTGGCCTGCCTGGCAGCTTGTCGCCGACGGCTCACGACGCATCGTCCGGCAAGGACAGCTGATCGATGTAATGGGATTCGAAGTGCGGATCCAGATTTAGTTCCACGACCTCCAAACGTGAGCTGATGCGTTTGATCTCCGCCAACACGCCGCTATCCAGCAGCGCCAGATACGCACCGGCCAGCGACGTGTTGCCCGCCAAATGGATCTGCTCGCGGCGGAAGCCCGGCAGCAGTCCGCAGCGGATGACATTGTCGAGGTCCATGTGGAAGCCGAATCCGCCGGCCAAATAAAGCGTGTCGACATCCTGGCTCTGCAGACCGACGCGATCCAACAGACAGAGAATTCCGGCGGCAATGGCACCTTTCGCCTGCAGCAAGCTGGCAATATCCGCCTCGCTGACGACCAGCGGTTCCTTGCCGCGGGCATAGGCCACGGTGAAGATGCGCGAGTGTGCGGGCTGCGTGACCAATCCGTCGGCCAGCGCCTCGGCCGCGTAGCGGCCGGTCGACCCGATCAGACCGACCTGCCGCGCCTGAGCAAGGAAGTCGACGTAGGCCGTGCCGCACAGACCGATGGGCCGGTCCCCGCCGATCACTTCGATTTCCGGACGCCGCAGATTGCCTTCGAGCCGGATGTGGCTGATCGCTCCGCGTCCGGCATGCACGCCGCATTTCAGGCCGGCACCTTCGAAGGCCGGTCCAGCGGCCGTGGCGCAGCCCAGCAAACGGTCGCCATGCTTCAGCACGATCTCGCCGTTGGTGCCCACATCCACCAACAGGCAAGTCTCGGTGCGATAGGCCATACCGCAGGATAGGACGCCCGCGGTGATGTCGGCGCCCACATATGCCGCAGCGCCGGGCAGCAGGTGCGCCAACGCACGGCGAATTGGCGCGGAAGCTGTCGGGTCCGGCCCGGATGGCAGGGGCCCCGTGCCACGCGGTTCCGACTCACCAGGTCCCGTCCGGCAGACGAGCCCAGTTGCTTCCGCACTCTCCGGTTCGGCAGCCCACGAAGTGGTCACCGGGACCACCGACGAATTCGCTTTCTGGGCCGAGAACCGGAGCGACAATGCGCTCGCCGACAGCACGCGATGGTCCAGAAAGACGGGCGTGAACGGCGCCGTGCCCAACGGCGTTGGATCGACGCCGGCCAACAGATGCAGCATCGTGGTGTTGCCCGCAAACACCAGGCACGCCAAGTGCGCCGGCGAGACACCCGCTTCTGTCAACACTTGATCCAGCAGCGGCACAAGCGTGTTCTGTGTGATCGCTTCCTGCAGCAACCCAACCATGGCCGGTTCGCTCATGCACAGATTGATCCGCGTCAGCACGTTGTCGCCCAGGTTCATCTGGCCATTCAGCGCCGAGGCCGTTCCCACCACCTCGCCATTGGCCAAGTCGACCAGCAGTACGACCACCGTCGTCGTGCCGACGTCGACAGCCGCGCCATAGACGGGACGATCGCCTCGGCCCGAGAGCGGCAGCAAGGCCCAATGGTCGCCCCGTTGTTCCAGGGCAACGCCCAGGTGTCGGACCGTGGTGCCGGTCAGGGCTGCCAAGGCGGAATCGGCACGTACCGGCAGATCCTCGTCGCGCTGCCTGGCCACTGCTTCGCACAGGGCCTCCGGTAAGAGCAACTCGGTTCGCCACACGAGATCCCGGCACGACAGGCGTTGCCACAAGGGGTCGTGCGCCCGGGAGACGTTCAGCCGGAACGACGTGACGACCTGCGGTTCGTGGGCCAGCATCGATCGTGCCGGCACGTGGATTTCCGCATCCCGGCCGGCAGCTGGCTGGAATTCGCACCCGCGGATCGGCTGCGGGCGATCCATCGCTTCGACCGCTTGTCCGGACGCGGCGTGCACGAGCACCCCGGACAACAATTCCACAAAACACCCGTCGCACAACGCCCGTTGGCCGCAACGGGTATTGAGCGGCAGTCCGGCTTGTCGCAGCAGTTCGCTGATCGCAGGGGGCTGGGCGGCAGGCTCCACCGCCAGCGTCCGCGTGCCCTGCGGATAATGGACGATCAGTTTGGACGCAGAAGTCATCAGGGTCCAGCTCCCTCACCCGTGGTGCAGTCCTCACACTTTCCGCAAACGCTACGCGCAGGATCGGCGTCAACGGATTCACGGCCGCCGCTCGCCAATCAACGCGATCTCCAAAATACCTCGGTCTGTTGTTGTTGGATGACGGGGCATATTGTAGACTACGCACTACGGCACGGACACCCCGTGCTCCGAAACGAGATTCCGCGCAGCGGCTGCGGGCATTGCTCTGGGCAGTGTTTCGCAGGCAACCTGGGTTCTTTTGCGAAAAGTTGTTGACCCATGCCTGACCTCGACAAGCTCCTTCAAGCGATCAAGAACGGCAAGAACAAAGAGGCGGTTGCGTTGACGCAGGAAGCCATTGATGGCAACGTACCGCCGCAGCAGATCCTGGATCAGATGATTGCGGCCATGGATGATGTGGGACGGCGTTTTCAGCGCAACGAGGCGTTTGTGCCGGAAATGCTGATCGCCGCCCGAGCCATGAAAGAATCCATGGCGGTATTGGCGCCGAAGCTGGTGGCAGCCGGCATCAAACCCATCGGCAAAGCGATCATTGGCACGGTCGAAGGTGACCTGCATGATATCGGCAAAAATCTGGTGGCCATGATGTGGAAAGGCGCCAACTTCGAGGTCATCGATCTCGGTACGAACGTCAAACCGCAGAAGTTTGTGGATGCCGCCAAGCAACACAACGTGGACGTCATCGGGTTATCGGCCCTGTTGACCACCACCATGCCGGCCATCAAGACGACGATTGATGTGCTGAAGAGTTCCGGCCTAAACGTGGGGAAGATCATCATCGGCGGGGCTCCGATCACCCAGGCCTATGCCGACGAAGTCGGTGCCGATGGCTACGCCCCCGATGCGGCCACCGCCGTAGACGTGGCACGCAAACTGGCCCTCCCAGCCGCCTGAACCAGTCGCCCGACGCTGGCCTGGGGGCCGGCCTTTGCCATCCGAGGGGAGTGGCGTTGGCTGGTGCTATGCGCCGACATGGGTGCGTCGCGGCCCTCGCGATCAGGAACGATCGAATCGTCCTGGTCCGGGCAGCCGCTGGCTGGCTGAGCAGATGAGCAACGCCGTGAAGGACTTTGGTAGCCGGATTCGTGGGAATTCGGGGCTGTTCGTGGTAGCTCCCGAAGTCTCACGACTTCGGCTACGGTGACTTACTCTGACGACTTCGGTTACGTTGATTTACTCCGGGTTCTCCCGTGCCAAGATGCTTAACGGCGTTGGGTGAGACGGACTCGCGGATTCTTGACTTTCGTGTGGGGATTGGGCTTTACTCTTCCGGGGAGAATAAGATGACTTGTGGTGGCGATCACGCAGCGCGCGGGCTGTTGGCCTTCAGAACGGAACAGCAGACTTTCGACATGGGCGGAGTACGGGTTGGCGGCAAGCCCGGTGTGCGCCCGGCCGTGCTGATCGGCACCATCTTCTATCATGGCCAGAAGATCCTGATCGACGAGAACCGCGGCGAGTTCCACCAGGACCAGGCGTTGAAGCTGATTCGCGAGCAGGAGGAGTTCTCGGAGAAGACCGGCAACCCCTGCATGTTCGATGTGGTCGGTGCGACGCCCGAAGCTATGCAGAAGAACCTGGAGTTCATGGCCGGCGCGACCAAGGCACCGCTCCTGATGGACGGCACTACGACCGCGGTGCGGTTGGCGGGACTGGAGTACGTCGCTCGAGCCGGTCTGCAGAGCCGGATCGTGTACAACTCGATTCAGCCAGAGATCGATGACGACGAATTGGCTGCCATGCAGAAAGCGGGAGTCGAAAACGCGCTGATCCTGACGTACTACATGCAGGACTTCACCGCCGCGGGTCGTGTGCAGTGCGTGAAAGAACTGCTGCCGAAGTGCCACCAGTATGGGATTCGCAAGCTCATGGTCGACACCTGTGTGCTCGATCTGGCCAGCTACGGTCAAGCGTTGAGCGCCATGTACGACATCAAGGACGAACTCGGTCTCCCGGTCGGTGGCGGCGTCCACAATGCTTTGGCCATGTGGCGGGGGCTTAAGACCAAGATGGGCCCGCACGCCAAGGATCCGTGCATGGCGGCGGTCGTCGCGGCCACGGTAGCAGTCGGAGCCGACTTTGTGCTGTACGGTCCCGTCGAAGATGCGAAGTTCGTGTTCCCGGCCGCCGCCATGGTCGATACGGCCTTGAGCCAACTGGCGATGGAACGCGGCGACGATCTGGACGAGAACCACCCGAGGTATCGGGTGGGCTGAACGGCATACACCGTCCAAGGGCCTTGATCATAAGGTGTCGCAAATCGCTAGCAGCGGATCATCGTAACCTTATGATCAAGGCCGCTCAAAGCGGCCGCTCCCGTGATCGGGCAACCCAGCACGGAGATGAGCATCCCGGCGTTGCCGATCGCGCTCGTCTAACGTCACCCGTCCAACCTCGCCGCATTGCGACCACGCGTTCCGCCGACTACACTTTTCGCTCATGACTGGACCCCACATCGGCGAATTAGCGGCGATGGCCACCGCGTTCCTCTGGACGCTGTCCATGTTGGCCTGGACGCTGGCCGGACGGCGGATCGGCTCGATTGCCGTGTCGTTTCTGCGTCTGATTATTACGCTGCTGTTTCTGATCGCCTACGGCGGGCTGATTCGCCACCGTTGGCTTCCCACCGATGCCGATGGCCGGACTTGGTTATTGCTCATTCTGTCCGGCGTGGCGGGATACTTAGTGTCCGATCTGTGCGCCTTCCGCGCCCTGTTGCTGATCGGTCCCCGGCGGACGCTGTTGCTGCAGTCGCTGTCGCCACCCACGGCCGCGATTATCTCTTGGGTGTTCCTGGGCGAGGTGTTGTCCTCGCGGCATTGGCTGGCGATGGCGGTCACGCTGACCGGGATCACCTGGGTCGTCCTGGAGCGACGCGAGCGAACGGAGGTGGAGTACTCGCCGCGGCAACTGCGTCTGGGAGTGCTGTTAGCCGTGACGGCGGCACTGGCCCAGGCGACCGGGATGGTGTTGTCTCGCCAGGGAATCGGCAACTTCGACGCGGTGGCCGCCACCTTGATCCGCGTGCTGGGCGCCTTGCCGGGCTACCTGGTGGTGGTGACCGTCCTGCGTCGTTGGCCCTCGATCTTCGCCGCCGTGCGGCAAACCCGCGCGATGGCGATTGTCTTCACTGGCAGTCTGATCGGGCCGTTGTTAGGCGTCGTCCTGTGCATGATCGCCCTGCGTCACTGTCCGGCTGGCGTCGTCACCACCATTGTCAGTACCATGCCGGTGCTGGTCCTGCCCTGCTCCGTCCTGCTGTTTCACGAGAAGGTGAGTCTGCGGGCCGTCGCCGGTGCAGTCCTGTCCGTCGCGGGCGTGGCGCTGATGTGCTGGGGATCGGGCGAATAGCTTACGAGCCCGTTTGATGGCGGTCGCAGGCTGCGGTAAGATGAACTGAGCCACGGATGTTATCGGAGACCAAATCCATGCAGGAACGAACAGAAATGGGACGGTTCTCAGTCGAGATTGTGATTGCTAATAACCGTGAGGTCGTAACCGCCGAACTGGGTGCCGAGATTCCCCGCAGCGTAACGCGTCTCACTCTGAGCGGTGTGGTGGATAGTGGGGCCTCGCGGCTCGTTCTGCCACAGCGGGTGGTGGCTGAACTGCAACTCCAAGCAGACGGCGAAACCATGGTTCGTTTCGCGGACGGGCGGCGAGAAAAACGGACGCTGGTGAGCAACGTCTGGCTCCAGCACGCGGGTCGGCATGGCGTGTTCTCCGCGGTTGTCGAACCGAATCGCGACGATGCCTTGATCGGGGCGATTGTCCTGGAGGAACTCGATCTCCTCGTGGACTGCGGCACGCAGTCCCTTTATCCCCGCGAACCCGACTTGGTCTTGAGCGAAATCGAGTAACGCCGACCACTGCCCGGGTAGTCCGGCTGCCTGTGCGCCGCGAGATACTCCCGAATGCGTTGATTCGCCCGTTGCGATGGATTGGGATTAGATGTAGTACATGCTCTCTGCCGGATCACGCAGTTGGGCTGCCAAATCGGCAAAGGTGGTCGCGTCGAGCAACTGTCGCTCCACAGCGGCAATTCTCCGCCAAGCCGCCAGCAGAGTCCGCGAGACCCGGGTCTCCGCCCCGGCGTTGCCGACCAACTCGGACTTTCGCCCTTCGATCACGCGATGCACGTCGCCGAGCGTGATCTCGCCGGGGTCCTGAGCCAACTGATAGCCACCGGCGATGCCCCGCGTGCTGGCCACCAAGCCGGCCCCTTTGAGTTGCAGTAGAATCTGCACCAAGAATCGTGACGGGATCCCGTGCTGTTCCGCAATGGTACGAACCCGCACCGGCTGGCCGCAGTCGTGGCGTAAGGCCAACTCCAAAACGGCGAGGCAGGCATATTCGGTCTTGGCAGAGAGGTTCACGGCTACTTGTCGTCGTTCAGGGTGTGCAGTCCGCACTCAGTCTTGACAAAACCACTCCAACGCCCCGCACGCTCGTCTTCGCCAAACATGACCGCGCGGGTGCAGGGCCAGCAACCGATGCTGGTGTAGCCCTGATTGTGCAGCGGGTTGTACGGAATGTCGTGATCGGTGATCAGTTTCCAGACATCTTGCTTGGTCCAGTTAGCCAGCGGGCTGACTTTCACCAACCCGAATTTTTTGTCCCAGCCAACAATCGGCGCCTTCGCCCGGTCTGGGCTTTGGTCACGGCGGATACCGCTGGCCCAGGCCTGCCAGCCGCGCGCGGCTGCCTGCAAGACCTTGATTTTGCGATCGAGGCAGCATTGGTCCGGATGCTTCTTGTACAGCGGCCCGTCGTGGAGTGTCTCGTATTGGTCGACCGTCAGCTCTGGCTGCTTGAGTTCCACCGCAATGCCGTATCGTTGCTTTACGCGTTCGCACAGTTCCAGCGTCTCCGCGAACTGATAGCCAGTGTCCAGGTTGAAGATCGGCGTCGCCGGTGCGAGCTCGGCGAGTATATGGATAATCACCATGCCTTCCGGTCCAAAGGCTGTCGCCATGGTGAATTTCGGGGCGAACCGGGTGACCGCCCAACGCAGAATCTCGTACGGCGTGGCCGCTTCCAAGGCGTTGCTCATCCGCTTCAACTCGTCGAGCAACACAGGCGTGGGGTGCAACGGTTGGTCGGAAAGTGGCGCAGCGTGACGTTCGTCCGGCGCCATCACTTGGAACGTCGGTGTACCGAGATCGGAGTGCATCGGGATGGGAGCAATTCTGCTGACGACGGCTGGCATGACCTCAACATCTCCTGACATCCTGTGCCGGAGCCTTAGTACGGGAAATATAATCGCAAATGTTAATCAATATTATCAACTTAGTCAACAATTGATCTTCCAGGATTCTGTTATCGGACAAAGGCTAATCACATCTTCAACTTATGGACCCGGTCAGGGCCCTGATGCCCACCGCGCGGAAACGATCGGCCATGGTCTCCAGGTGCTCGGTCGAAGGGGTCGTCACGGCACCCAGGCGGCTCGACCGACCCAAACGCTCGGCTTTGTGTACGCCGTGTCCGTGATAGGGCAGCAGCGTCACCTGCCGCACACCGCGCAGCGCGGCGACAAAATTCGCCGTCGCATCCAAATTGGCGGCATCATCGTTCACACCGGGGATAATCGGCACGCGGATCCAAATATTGTCGTGCACAGCACTCAGAGCCTGCAGGTTTTCCAGGATCACCGCGTTGGAGACGCCGGTGTACTGCCGATGCCGTTGGTCGTCCAGCAGCTTCACATCGTAGAGGAACAGGCCCGTCAGCGGCGCGACCGTCAGCAGGTCCTCGCAGCGCGCGAACCCGCAGGTGTCCAGCGCCGTGTGGAGGCCCTCGGCGCGACAAGCGGCGAGCAGTTCCGTCACGAAGGACAACTGCAACAGCGGCTCACCGCCGGACAGCGTCACGCCGCCGCCGGACTCGTCGTAGAAGATGCGATCCTGAAGGATTTCGGCGAGTGTCTCGGCGACCGTCATGCGCCGCCCGACCAACTGCATCGCTTCCGTGGGGCACGCGGCGACGCACTTGCCGCAACGAAGGCAGTGGGCGTGGTCCGCAGGCAGCAGCACGCGTTCCTGGCGGAGTTCCCGCTGCGGGCAAACCTCCCAGCATGCACCGCACTGGACGCAGCGGCCTGCGATGACTGTGAGGTCCGGTTCTGTCGAGTGGCTTTCCGGATTGTGGCACCACCAGCACTCCAGCGGACAGCCCTTCAGGAACACGGTCGAACGGATCCCCGGCCCGTCGTGGATGGAGTACTTCTGGATGTTGAAGATCAGACCGGTGTGCATGTACCTAAGTGGCCGCGTAAGAATAACTTGAACGATTGGCCGTCCTACAAGGATTTGACCAACCTATTTCTGCGTGGGCACTTAGGAGCGTCTCTCAGCTCAACGCCTTCTGCACCGCCGTGCGCATTTTCTCCAGGCCCGTCTTGGCGACCTGGAACGGATCCTGCTTCCAGTACTCGCGGTTGAACAGTTCCAGCGACAAGACGCCGCGAAAACCGATCTCGCGCAGCGCACGGAAGATCTGGGTCAAGGGCGCGACGCCGTCGCCGGGAAAGACGCGTTGGGCGTCGGTGACATCCGCTGGCGACACCTGATCAGGATAGTCGTTGACGTGGAACACGTGAATCGCCTGGCCGTGGATGAATCGCAAACCGCCGAAATCTGAGCCACCCTTGTACATGTGGAAGATGTCCGGCAAGACGCAGGCGTCGGGATCACGGCTTTCCATGGCCACCAACAGCACCTCGCTCAAGTGACTCATCGACTTCGAGAATCCCCAGAGTTCCAATTGTGGTACGAGGCCCATTTCCCGCCCCAATTCCAGCAACGCCCGATAACGCTCCGCCGCCGCCAGCAGGTTCAAGTCCACGCGGTCGGTGGCTCCCACGGGTGGCGCGGCGATGCGTTTGCCGCCGATCTGGCGGACCAGATCCATGTCGCGTTTGGCGGCTTCCAGGCCCTGCCGCCGTCTGGCTTCATCGTCGACGATCCAGGTGGGGAAGCCGATTGCGTCTTCGACCGTCAGACCCGCGTCGGCAATTCGCTTCTGCAAGTCGGGCAGCGAACCGCCTTTCTTCGCGTAGTCGTCCAGTTCGCCAATCCACGGTTCGATCGCCTGGTAGCCGGCCTGGGCCGCGATTTCGACCTCCTCGACGATCGACAGCTTTTGCCCTCGAATCGTGCTGGTGTTCAGGCAATAGCGAAACGGTTCGGCAGCGGGTTGAGCCGTCGCAGCAGCGGTCGGCTCGCCGGCCTCGGATCGCTGAGTGAGGAGGGCCGTAGCGACGGCGATCCCGGTCCCAGCTAACAGGTCACGACGATTGAGCGGTGAGGTCATCCAAGAGACTCCGGGTACATGACAAAGACTCTCGCCTTGTCCATTGACAGTCGGACGTAACCGACTGGTTAAACCTTGCGGGCTGTAACACCTGTAGGGCGAATACCAAAACTCTTGATTGAACCGTGGCTAACGGATCGATCAATTATTCCGTGCCCGGAAGTATCTCTTCCGGGCGATTGCAGATACGCGGTGAGGCAGTGTCTTGGCGTTGGCCCGTGGGCCGTAGGGTAGCACGGGCGTGTGAATCTGGAGAAGTCCACCGATGACCATCCCTCGTGAACTGTTCGTGTTTGCCTTCGGCCTACTGATGCTCTGTTCGGCGTCCGTCGCTTGGTCGCAGACGAGGCAAGTAAATGCGGCTGGCACCGGTGTGGAGCCAAAATACCTGATACCTTGCGGCCGCGTCATCTCCCTCTCGGACCTTGGCGATGACGATAGCAGTGGCAACGATATCAGTGGCTACGCCTCGCCAGCCTCCTGTGCCGCATCGCCGCAGTGCTCGGCTGGTTCCCCTTGTGCGTCAAGCTGCACTGCGGAACCGTCAGACGCCTGTCAAGCGAAGTGCGTAGGTCCGTTGCGGGCGGTGTTGGATCGGCTGGTGCAGCAAATCTTCGCCTGCCCAAAATGCGATTGCCTTCAGCCATCCTGCACGGCACCGTCCACCTGCGCCGCCCGTCCCGCCTGCGGCTGTGACGTGCCTCACCTGCCGCGGGAGAGCGCCCCGACAATTCCCAAGACGGAAGGCAATCCGTTCCGAGATGACTCCGTTGAACCAGCCACGCCACCCCAGGGCACCACGTATCGCTCGCGCCAACCTTCGCTGACAGCACAGCCCACACCGGCGAAGGTGGGGGCCAAGAAGCCGGTCGCGGTCATGAAACCGGTCGTGGCTCTGCCCCGTGCGGAAACGATCAAGCCTCGCGTGGCCCTGAACTCGCCGCGACTCTTGGCAGATGAGTAGCTCCGTGTTCAGACCAAACCCCGCTTCACCGCCCACACCGCCACCTCCGTGCGATCCGACGCATCCAACTTCCGCAGGATATTCTGCACATGCTCCTTGACGGTCTCGATACTGATGTCCAGGGACTTGCCGATCTCACGGTTGCTTAAGCCGTGTGCCAGGTGACGCAGAACCTGATACTCGCGTTTCGTCAGCGGCACATCGTCCGCTGTCGGATCGGGGCGTTTATCCAGGAATGCCTTCATGGTGCTCGCTCGCGTTTCCCCGGTCAGAGCGTCCCCCCGGGCGATCCGCTTGATAGTCGAAACGAACTCCTTCCCAGGCGCGTCCTTCAAGAGGAACGTCGCAGCTCCCGAGGCCATAGCCCGAGCTGTGTAGGTGGGATTGTCGTACGCCGACATCATGATCACTTTTGTCTGGGGCACGGCCTTCCGGACTTTCTCAAGCGCGTCCAGACCATCCAGATTGGTCATCAGCACGTCCATCAACAGCACGTCGGGCTTATGTTTCCGTGTCTTGGAAATAGCCTCAGTACCCGTTTCGGCCTCGGCTACGATATCGATACCCTGATCCTTCAGCAACCACGCCAAACCCTTACGAATCACCTTGTGATCGTCCGCGATGACCAATTTGATAGCCACGGTGCACTCCTAGCTGTAACAAGCAAAACGAAATAGACACGAAACCCAGTGCCCGCTAGCATATCCGTCGCCGAAAAAGAAAACCAGTCTCCTTTCCTCTGATATTTACCAACAAGTGGTAGATTCTATGGCCCGTGGATAAAGCCACACTCCACCCATGCCTGGTGGGCGTACTCGCCTGCGTTAGATGGCACTCTGGCAGGTGGCTCGTCCGCTCGCCAAGCAACGCAGCAATTGCCTTTGTTTCGTTCTGGCCAACTGGCGACGCTCCAACCGTTTGGCGCTGCTCCAATGGGCGCGGATGGCTTCGAGACCATTCACGATTTCACCTGGCCTGGGTACTACTGTCGCGTTGCTCGTCATCGGTCCTCCTCCTGGGGTACTTAGTTCAGTTGCTTAGCAGGTTCAAATTCCTTCAGCACTCGCGTCAGGTCATCCCGCAGACGCACCGCCTGCTCCAACGTCACCGGCAGACTGACTGACCGCCAACTTCGGTGTGGTTCGGGACGAAGTGCTACAAAGACGACGGGGGTCGCAACCGTCTGCTCCACGTTCGTCAGGATGCCTGCGTCAACGCCCAATAACTCGACGAAAGGCAGTGTGCCATTTTCACTCGCCATTTTCCCCTCGCTTTTCTATGTCCGTTTGCTGACCTTGGACGCTCGTCTCCCACACAAGTTTGTCACAAACACCATTCGGCGGTGGGGAAGTAGCAATTGCGGTGCCAATCACCAGATATTGATCGAGATCGCAAGGTCGGTGACCCGGTTTGCCGTGGCGACCATGGCTCGAATCGCAGATAGAAACAGGCTTTGTGGCAAGAACCCGCGAGTCAATACAGCTATCTGAGTACGTCTGTCTGATTGTCTCAGTTCGCACCAAAAGTGGGCTTGGTTGACTGCTTCTCAAGCATTTCTTACCCGCCGAGGCTGTGAAAGAATCAAATCGGCCGCGATGCTTGCACAAGGTGCCTGGTGGGCTGTGCCCACCAGGCACAAACAGTTGTGGTGGGCACAGCCCCCCTACGATTTTTTCACAGTCCCGTCGACGTGATGCTGAACCAAACCACTCACTCAGACGCATCCAAGCCGTACTTCTTGATACGGTGCCGGAGCGTGTTTCGACTGATGCCTAGCATCCTCGCGGTGTGCACCTGATTGCCACCACGGTCCTTCAAGGCGCGGGCGATCAGGGCCGCTTCGACCAGATCGATTACGTTTGCGTGGGCTCGATTGCCGGACAGTTGCAGAATCTCAGGAACCAGGGCCTCGATGCGTCGCTTCAGGCTGAGCAGGCGGTCATCGTGGTTGGCGGGCAACAGGGCCAGCTCAGGATCCGCCTCAAACAGCAAGTGTTCGGGCAGCAACACTTCACCTTGGCACATCACGACCGCGCGTCGCAAACAATTCTCCAGCTCCCGCACGTTGCCCGGCCAACTGTAAGCCCGCAGTCGGTACATGGCGGGATCCGACACGTAGTGCAGCGGTTTGGCATACTTCTCGGCGAAACGGGCCGCGAAGTAGTTGACCAGCGCCGGTACGTCATCCAGTCGCTCCCGGAGCGGCGGCAGCTGGATCGCGATGATCTTCAGCCGATAATAGAGGTCCTCGCGGAAGCGGCCCGCCTCCACCTCCGCCTGGAGGTCCTTGTTGGTCGCCGCCAGCAACCGCACATCGACCTGGATGGTCTCTGTGCTGCCCAGGCGTTCGAACTCGCCGCCCTGCAGCACCCGCAAGACCTTGGCCTGGGTGCCCAGCGACATATCCCCGATTTCGTCGAAGAACAGTGTTCCCGTGTGACAACGCTCGAACTTGCCGAGATGCACGCGGTCGGCTCCGGTAAACGCGCCCTTGTCGTAGCCGAACAGTTCGCTTTCGAACAACGCATCCGGGATACTGGCGCAATTGATCGCCATGAACGGCTTGTCCTGGCGTTTGCTGTGATGGTAAAGCGCGCGGGCCACTAATTCCTTGCCCGTGCCGCTCTCGCCCGTGATCAACACGGTGACGTCCTTTTCCGCGACCTGTCCGATGACCTTGAACACCGCCTGCATTTTGCGGTGGGTACCGACGATGGTCGTCTGGCGGGCGTCGACCGGCGTGACCCGCGTGCGGGTGTCGGCCAGGCTGACAATTTCCTTCATCAGCCGATTCACTTCGATCGCGTCCGACGTAATGCGTTTCAGTTCTTCGGCGTCGAACGGCTTGAGCAGGTAGTCGTAGGCCCCCCGTTTCATGGCCTCGATGGCCGTTTCGGTGGTGCCGTGGGCGGTCATGATGATGACTGGCGTCTTGACGTGGACCTGTTTGATGCGCGCCAGCGTTTCCAGGCCATCCAGTCCGGGCATCTTGTAGTCCATGAGGATCACGTCGAAAGCCTCCCCGGCGAGCCGCTGCAGGGCCGACGCGCCATCGGTGCAGGAAGCGACTTCGTGATCTTGCTTGACGAAGAGACGGACGAGGAAATGGATCAGACCCTCGTCATTATCCACGATCAGGACTTTGGCCATGGTTATTCGGTTCTGCCGTTGCGGGAAGGAAAATCGAAAATGTTGTGCCCGAGCCGACTTCGGTCTGGACCTGCAAGCTTCCACCATGTCGCTCGACGGTGCCGTGTACAATCGCCAGCCCCAGGCCCGAACCCGTGGCCTTCGTGGTGAAGAACGGCTCGAACAGCAGGGCACGGTCCTCCTCGCGGATGCCCAGCCCGCTATCCGCCACGTCGATTCGTACCCCCGGCGTCGCGCGGTCCGCGAAACCACTCGGTTCGGTCGTCACCGTGATCCGCAGCTGCCCCCCTTGGGGCATGGCTTCGAGCGCGTTCACGGTCAAGTTCACCAGGGCCTCGCCCAGTTGCCGGGCGTCGCCTTCCACCCGCGGCAGGTACGGGGCGATCGAAGTTTGGACCACGACGCTTTGATGGTTGGCGCGCGGCCGGACCACGATCAGAGACTCTTCGACGAGTTGGCGGAAGTCCAGGACACTCAGAATGGGGTCCTGCGGGCGGGCAAAATTCAGGAAGTGATTGATCGTCATCGCGATGCGGGTCACCTGCCGCATGGCGATCTCAAAGTCCTCGGCCTGCTCCGCCGAAGTCGTGAAGTCATCCTGCACCGACTGCAGGTAGAGTTTGAGCGAGGTGAGCGGGGTTCGGATCTCGTGCGCCACGCCGGAGGCCAGGCGGCCCAGCGCCGCCAGGTGTTCGGAGCGGGCGGCGGCCGCGATCGTACGCTGCAGCCGGACATCCGCCTTCTGCAGTTCGGCCTCGGTCAGGCCCACGCGATCCTGGAGCTGTAATTCACGCTCGCGGAGGAGTCGGGCCATCTCTTCAAAAGCGTCGCGGAGCGTGCCGATTTCGTCCCTGCGCGGAGCCGGCAGGCTGGCGACAGCCCGCTGGTAGTCGGCCGCCCCCAGGGCCTGGGCGGCGTAGTGCAGCGCCCGCACGGGGGCGGTCACGAAATGCGCCAGCAGCCCCGAACAGGCCACGGCGCCCACGATCGTCAGAGCCCAAGCCACCCAGATGTTCCGCCGCAGGACGTACGCCGCAGCGAAGGCCTCGTCTTCATCCTGTTCCACGACCACATACCAGGGCGTACCGACGATGCTGCGGGACGCACCGAGGACGCTGATGCCCCGGTAGTCGCGGTACACGCGCCGAGTCCCAGGCTCACGAAACACGTTGGTGAAACTCTCCGAGTGGGCAATGTTGTCCCGCAGAATGCGCCGGGCATCCTGATGCGCCAGAAACGTGCCGCCGCCGTCGACCAAGTAACACTCGCCGGTCTGTCCGAGCGAAACGCTGAGCACCTCGCGAGCGATGGTCTTGGTGCTGACGCTGGCACACACCACGCCCCGCACTTGGCCATCTGCCGTGAGCACCGGATTCGCCAATTCAAATACCGACTCCTGGTTGTCGGCAGCCAGGTAGACCTCGGACATGTACGGTTGCCCGCGAATCGCCCGCTGATACCAGGTGGCCTGCTTCCAATCCGCGGCCCCTGCGGCCTGGCTGACAAAGACTGTCCGGCCGTCGGCTCCGGCCACCACGAACTGGCTGTAGACCTGATACTTGCTTTGCACGAGTTCCAGATACGGCCGAAGCATCTGCACCTCCATGCTGCGGGCTGCCGCCGAGGCTGCCACGACCTCGAGGTCCGCGCGTCGCTCGTCCAGCCAACGTTCCAGCAACCGCTGCTTCTCGGTGGCCATGTTTTCCAATTGGCTGGTCACGATCGTCTCGATCACGCGGTTGGCGGTGTGCAGCGCGAAGCCGCTGACGAAGCTCAAGGGCACCAACGACACCAGCAGGAACCCCAGCGCCAGCTTGAACATCAGATTGTTGAGAAAGCGGAATCGCACCGTGCTCGCTCCGGAACCCCTGCACCGCGCCGCACACGGGCCATGCGGCCGCGCTGGTCCCACCGGATCAGCGGGCCCTGGCCCCACGTCGCTTGCGGCGTCATTATCACGTCGCTTGCGGCGTCATTATAGGGCGGCGCTGGGGATGAGAGAAAGGCACGGCTCCGCGGGAATCCATCGGGGTGATGAGTCAGTGCATCACGCGGGAGGATAACGATCTGTGTTCATCCGTGGCTATTGTGCCCAACTGCTGCCAGAAGTTAGGCAACGTAGCGTAGTCGCCACGCCCCGCCGTGACTACGTGTCATCGCGCGGAGCGTGATGACTAAATTGAAAATCCGACCGTTATTGGCGCGCCGGTTCTTAGCACGTCGCGGAAGAAGAGGTCGGCTGCTCAAGCCTGGAAGGAATTGCCGCAGCCGCAAGTCTTCACGGCATTCGGGTTGTCGAAGGTGAAGCCGCGGCGCCCGATGCTGTCATACCAGTCGACCGTCATGCCATCCAGATACAGAGAACTTTTCTTGTCGATCACGACCTGCACGCCGTGACAATCGTACTTATTGTCTTTCTTGGCGTCGAATAACGGGTCGAAACCCAGCGTGTAATTGAATCCGCTGCAGCCGCCGCCAGCCACGCCGATCCGCAGGTAGGTATCCGTCTCGATCTGCTGCTCCTCGATCACCCGCTTCACTTCCTGGGCTGCCTTGTCAGTCAACGTAATCGCCATTGCGAACCTCTCTTCGTAGTAATTCCTCGTAACCAGTCGGATTGTTTCTAGCACAAACAGTTGCCGCAAAATTATAACAACTGGCGGCCGAAGGAAAGGTGGTCACTGCCATTTGGCAGAAGAAATATCGTACGATGCCCGCGCAGCACGCGGGACTACGGCGACGTGGCGCCGCGGGCGAAGAGACTCACCAGCGGCAACGTGAAACCGGGAAACATATCTCCGCCCGACAGGGTGTCGGTGATGGCGAGGATCTGGACCTGCGTGGGCGACTCGTAGACGTACACTTGGCGTTCTTCCGGCAGGATGACCCAGACCCGTCGCACGCCGTACTCGAAGTACGCGCACACCTTGGCCACCACATCGGAGAACTCGTCTGTGGGGCTAACCACCTCCACGGCCAAGTCGGGTACGACCTCCCAATCACCGGATTCCGGCAACTCCCGATTCAACGGCCATTGCTCGGCCGACACAAAGGCCACATCCGGCCGCCGACGCAGATTCTGTCCGGAGTCCAACACGAACAGCATCTCCGTGACGACGGTGCCCAGGGCGAGATCTTCGGCGAACGGCCCCAAGCGATGATCCAAGCGTGATGCGATCCAAGTGGCGTAAGCGCTCATGGCGGGCAATTCCACATGTTGACCGTTGGCGATTTCGTAGAGAGGCTCCTCGTCCGCGAGACGGACATCGAGTGTCTTGGGAGTCGCGTTCAGAACTGCAGGTGCCATCGTTGACTTCCTCACCAAACACATCACGGGCCGCAGGGACGGGCACCACGCTCTTCCCCGGCCGTGGTCGCATGCGAATTATACCATGTGCCACCTCGTGGCCTAGCCCAGGGCGATCAATGTGACAGTTCACGCAATTCTTCAATTCTGCGGGGAACCGCACTCGCGAGTTGTTGACTTGCTGTCGTCTCGTCTTTCTCCGCGGTGGCACGAAACTCATCCACCTTGCAAGGCCAGCTCCGGAAGGTCCTCCTTGATCGTGATGGAGACGTCTTTGATCTTCACCTCTCACTGCTTACTACTGCACTGGCCACCACACGCCGCCGCTTTTCGGGCTGCCAATTCCTGTTCGATGGCCAACGAAGTTTGGGTTGTGGACAATCCGCCCAGCGCCGTGCACCGCAATTCTCGCGGCAGTTGGGCCGCCACGCGCTGGGCCGTCTCGATGACTTCGTCGAGCGGGATGACGGGATCGTAGCCGGCCAACGCCATGTTCGCACAAGACAGCGCGTGACTGGCGGCCATGACGTTCTTTCCCAGGCAGGGAACCTCGACGCGGTTTGCCACCGGGTCGCAGATCAGCCCCAACATACCTTGCAGCGCCATGGAAGCGGCGGCCACCGCTTGCGTCAGCGTTCCGTTGGCCAGGGTCACCAGCGCTGCAGCGGCCATGCTCGCAGCAGAACCACACTCGGCCTGACAACCGCCGGCTTCCGCCGCGAATGTCCAGCGCGTCGCGATAAACACGCCGATCATGCCGCTCGCGAGCAACGCCCGAGCCATCGCCTGCTCGTCGAGCCCCAGTTCTTCCGCCATCGCGATGACCGCGCCCGGCAACGCCGCGCATGCGCCCGCCGTGGGCGCCGCCACGATGACGCCCATCGCACTCTTCACTTCCATCAGCGCCGACACGTACAGCACGATGCGGTTGAGCGCGCCAGCATCGAGCAGCCGACCGGCCTGCAGCAGGTCGTTGAACTTGCCACACTGGTGGCCGAGCACGCGGTCAGCATACTGCGTTCCGGCGATACCCTGCGCAATCGAGCGTCTCAAAATGCGGACGATCTCCACCATCCGCCCAAGGACCTCCGGTTCCGTCAGGTTGCCGCGCGCCAGCTCGTATTCGACCGCGAGTCGCCACAGCGGCGTGCCGCGCCCGGCGTCGTGCCGCAGCATGTCCGCACACGTCGTGAACGGCACGCGGATCTCTTTACGCGACGGCACAGGCAACACCGGCGCCAGCTTTCTCACAACGCTGACCGCGGGCAGGGCGGCGATGATTTCCTCGCTCAAGAAGCACGCGGCTTTCAGTTCCACCAATTGAGCGTTTCCGCATTCATGGTGCAGAATTGCGTCGGCCTGGACTCGCTGGCTCAACTCGCGCACCACCGCCGGCCCATCACCGCTGACCCACAGCAACGTCTCATGGTAGTCCCCTCCGATCGAGACATGGAATCCGTCGAGCTCGACGACCTCCAGCATGCCGCCACCGGTGGAGATGGCGATCAGGGAATGCTGCTCCCGGGTATTGCGCAAGGTGAGCCGATAGGTGTGCATCGCAAAGCGCCTGCGCCGCACAAGGCAGCCGTTCATCGGCGGCGTCCCAGCCCAGCAGTCCGCCGCACAGGCCCATGTCCGAGCCCTGCGTCTCGTACGTCGTGGGCAGCGCCCCGTACCGGTCAAACTCGACGAGCACCTCCGTGAACTCCGCGTCCATCAAGTCGCGCGCCAGCCGCCCGATGCGCAACGCCGCCGCACAATGCGAACTCGACGGCCCTCGCATCACTGGCCCAATCACGTCGTTAAAAATACTGACGATCATCGTGCGCTATTTACCGGATGTAATCCGCCCTGCTCCGCACCGGTTTCGGATGGAAATCCGCGGCATGCTGTCGTTAGGCGGTCCTCGCGTAATCCTTCAACGTGGATCTCGATCGCGCGCATCTGGGTTGAATCATTTCCGGCGAGAGCCGCCGCCCCATTCCACCCTCGGGTTGCGGAGACAAGACGAGTGGAATCTTGTACTGCATGGATGCTCTCCTGTTGCCTCACCCCTCTGAACTCACGAATCGAACAACACGGATGACCACGCGGTCGTCATCCGCCAAGATTCCATCCGGGACCATCCAGGCCGCTGTGGGCGATCCGTTTGTTCGGCGATTGGCCGCGTTACTGGTTCGACCAGTAGTCTGGGTGGCGACTGGTGTGAGCCACCGCGACGACCAGCCATTGATCGTCAGTTGTCCTCCGATAGATGATTTGAAACGGATACCGCTTGAGCAGGTAGAACCGGTGTCGATCGTCGCACAAGGGATACCGATCAGGGTGTGCGGCAATGGATTCTAGAGCCTGCGCAAACTCAGCTTCAAACCCTTCGGCAGTCAGTCTGCTGCGTCCGGCATACCATTTCAGGGAAGCCGCGTACTCCCCTTCGGCAGCATCGGAAACAATACTTCAACCATTGAGCCCGGCCTTCCGTCGAGTCCGGGCTTGGACCTCTGGCCAGGTCGCCGCTGACATTCGCCCCTCGTCGTAGTCGGCCGACCACCGTTGGGCTTCGGCGATCCACTCCGCGTCCGGCAAGGGCCAGTCTGTAGAAGAAGTGTCCTCCCAAATTGCGTTGGCGAGAAGTATACGCTCCGTTGGGTTCAGTGTTCGAGCAGCGGAAAGCACATCTTGAAAGGTCGGCATTGCCAGTCCCCACGGTCGGCGAAAGATTCAGCGTCGCAGCACCTCCAGAATAGGCGCCAGGTCGAATCGCGTCAACGGTCGGGAGCCAAGCCGCGTCGAGCGCCAGGCCGATTTCCGAGCGACCTGCCGAGCGGTCGAGTACGGCGGCGACGCCGAGTGATCGCGCCCTCTGACCTTGACGGCTCGGGTGTGCCGACTTTCAGCAACCCAACATGCCCACCCATCTGACCCCATTCTGTATTCTGTCTCTCCTCTGGCGGAGAACGGCCCGGCTTCGTCAGGCCCACTCGCGCCGTCGTGCTCGCCGACACGGATCAGTGGCCGGGGACCGCGGCCACTGACCACAACATTGCCAAAGAACGTTGACCGCGGTTTCCGGTCAACTGCATTCGCGGCGATGTTATGGCGCGAACATCTCCTGGAGCACTGTCAGTACCTGCGCCGATGTCTTGGCATCTAACCGGCCGAGTCGCTGGGCTAGGCGTGCCTGATCCAAAGTGCGGATTTGATCCAGAACAACCTGCCCGCTCTTGCCACCGAAACGGCAATCCACCCGAGTCGGATACGCCTGCCCCTTCGTGGTCATGGGAGCGACGATCACCGTCCGGATGTGGTGATTGATTTCGTCCGGCCGGCCCAGCCTGACCGGGGACGAGTGGCAGGCCGGATCACCACCGTGTCCTTGTCCGCGCTGATGTCCACGTCGCCGTGCAGGCCGGTCTGCTCAAGGATTGGCTTGGGAATACGGACGCCCTGCGAGTTGCCGATGCGAACGATGCGTGCCTTCATGTCAGAAGCCTCCAGGTGCTTACAGTGTAGCCACATCCCCGGCCTCCGGCAATCGCACCGCAACCGGAATCAGCTTGGGTTGCCTCGCGCCGAACGACCGGCGTCACCCTGCGGCGGCCAAGTGACCTACCATTCCGATTCCCCCCGATCCGTCGCTCGGGTGCACGCCCCGGTTTGGGCTGCGCGCATGAACGACCATCTGGCGGTCAACATGTCGTGAGCAGGTTAGCGAACAACCGCGGCCTCTTGCATCATCGACCGCAGCGCCTGGTTCACGGATTCATCGGTTGGAAACGCTGCGCGAACGTCCGGTGCCAACAACGCCAGATTCGTGCCCCTTCGGTACTGTTCCAGGTACTTGCCACGAACCCCGCCTTTGAGTTCATCGCGACGGTACTCGGGACGGAGATCGTCATCCTCCCCAATCGTCTTATCCTTCTTCATAGATTTTTCTCTCCCGCCGTGTAACGGCGCGGGCGCTGATGATTCGGTTCCGATCCCCGCGATCCGTGTGGGAAACAACGAGCAGGCGGCCCTCCGTCGAGTACCCGAACGTCAGATACCGGTCTTCGTCGTCGGAATGGCCCGGATCGAAAAACGTGACGGCCAACGGATCGCCGAACACCGTGGCCGCTTCTGTGAACACGACCCGGTGCTTGGACAAATTCCACACCGCCTTGTCTGGATCCCACTCGAATTCCATTCCATGAGCCTACCGCGCCACCCAAGGCCAGACAAGCCGGAAGGCGGCAGCGGCATGCCCTCCCCCGGCGGCCAGAGCGGTCGCCTTTCGGCGCCGGCCACCTCCAGCGACAGCATCCAAGACGAGTCGGCGATCCGTGCCTGCCGGAACGACACGGATGACCACGGGGCCGTCATCCGCTCACCATGTTTTTGGACCCTGCCGGCCCCTGTGGGCCATCCGTTGGTTCGACACTCCATCGAGCCGGAATTAGCGACCGAGGACCACATCGATTCCATTGAGAACGGCCTCAAATTGTCGCCTCGGAAGCTTGCCACTGCGTTCAGGCAGCTGCCCCTTGTCCAGAGCAACAATCAGGGAAACATTGGCAACCGAGTCTTGGGGCAGTCCAGTCACATTTGCCTTGAAGCGATGACATGTCCGACCATGTATCCACTTCCCAATTTCTGGATGTCAACAGAAAGCACCCACCACTTGTGCTGAGGTAACGTCTTGTCCGCGACGGTGGGCGGTTGTCTATTCGTCTTCACCTGCGTCTGCACAAACGCCTGATCGGCATCGATTAAGCTCTCCAGTGGCACATCGAACACCTTGCCGTCGCTAATGCGATTGATTCTGACCTTGCCATCGTTGAACGCCACGTAGTTTGCTTCGACCGTCCGGCCCTTTCGATCCGTCCATGTCCGCGCCTTGGAGTCACTAGATGAAATCGAAACAACCACGATGGCGAAGAACATCACGAACGTGCGACGGGTCATCAATCGTCTCCTTCTGGCGTTACGACATGGATCACCGGTTGCGGGCCGATCAGCCAACCAACGGTCCCGGTGAAAGGGATCGCGGGACCACCGCAGGAGGCGAGTTGGATAACAAAAAGGTGCCCGAGGGACTAAAGGCCAGTCCCTCGGGCGGCCCCAACGGGAGTAACCAGCTCCCACGGGACACGAATAGCTTATCGCTCCCCCTACTCCCTCGCCTAGCACCCGTCGATTTCCGCCGCGGACTTGTCACCGGAAAGGCTGTGGTTGCGTGTTTCGACCACGGGCGTGGAACCAACTCTACTGCCAGGAGCCAGAATGCCTCCGGTTGCTACGCCGCTGGCAGGCAGCTAAACGCCAATCTCGGGCGCGACGCCTAACGGAGAAGCGAAAGCAACATGCCGAGGCCGAACGCCGATATCGTTGTCGGCGGCGTGAAGCGGGCAGGACGGCGGTGGCCAAAGACCCGCCTCAGCCATCCGCGTTGCGCGTGGTCACGCAGCAAGAAGAAATCTTACGACTTTTGTGATCGTCCGGGCTGTTATGAACCGCTCTGCAGCTGCCGCCGGGGCCCGGCTCAGTACTGCGGCCCGGATTGTGGGCACGCCGCGTGCAGGACCGGAAACGCAAGTTCAAGGCCCGCCAGCGGAAAGCCGCCGAACACCAGTTACTGGGTGGCGACAAGGAGTCCCGACCGCGGACGACCGGCGCCGAGGCGTGGAAACGCGACGTCGAGGCCTCCGATGGCCCACCGGCTCGCGTCCGCAGCCCTGAGCAGGGAACCGCCACGCCGGTATCTTCTCGCGAGTTAACTGAGCTTCCGGACATTCTTGAGGAGGTCTCTGAACATGATCGAGAAACATCTCCTGGTCATCGACCGCGTGCGCCGCCCTCCAGCTGAGGGGTT
>JAPLNJ010000935.1 GCA_026692885.1 Planctomycetota bacterium
GAGGCAGTCAGCCAGGCGAGTGTCTGGGCGGATGGTATGGGGTCGACCACCGGCCGTCAACTGGCCTTGGGATGGCAAGAAAATTTAAGGGCAAGAAAATGGGGAGGCGGACTGACTTGTTGCTCGATTTACCAATCCCCATCTGCTATCTAATGTTCTTGCCCTAAAATCTTCTTGCCCCTTACCCACCCGCTCCCATACGACCATGCCCATTGATGTGCCCATCACGTTGCCACGTCTTACCCACGAGGAAATGAGGGACATCGACTATCAAGTCATGGCCCACGCTTTCGCAGCTCACACGGAATTGGGTCGTCTGTGTGATGAGGATGTGTACAAGGGCGATCTGACGGCGCGGCTGAATGCCGCCGGCTTAGGCCCGGTACGACAGGAGCTTCCAGTCGTGGTATCGTATCGCGATTTCGCGAAGCCTTATCGCCTGGACTTGGTGGTCGCTGATCGGGTCATCTACGAAGCGAAAGCCGTAAGCGTGCTGACTTCCGAGCACACCGCGCAGCTTCTGAATTATCTGCTGCTCACGAACAGCACGCGTGGGAAGCTCATCAACTTTCGGCCACAGTCGGTAAAGTCGGAATTCGTGAACACCGCGCTGACCCACAACAGGCGACAGCAATTCGACCTGAATCAGCAGCGTTGGCGAGGCGACACGAGTCTGGTCGATCTGGTGTGCGAATTGCTGCGAGATTGGGGACTATTTCTGGAAATATCGCTGTACGTCGAAGCCCTGGTTCACTTTCTCGGCGGCAAAGACAAGGTCATCCAGCAGGTGCCGATGACGCGCGACGGGATCAGGATTGGCAACCAGCGGTTTCATCTCGCATCTTCCGACACCGCGTTTCGAATCACTGCGTTTACAGCGGACCTGGACCATCAAGAAGGTAGCCTGCGGCGTCTGCTTTGTCACAGCCCGCTCAAGGCTATGCACTGGATCAACATGAATCACCACGAGGTCCACTTCGTGACGTTGCTCAGGTAGGAGGTGCCATTTTGGATGGGCAAGAAAATTTAAGGGCAAGAAGATTGGGAGCGATGACTTGACGCTCGATTTACCAACCCAAATCTGCTATTCAATGTTCTTGCCCTAAAATCTTCTTGCCCACCTACTTCACGTCGGCCAATCCAAGGAAAGATCCGCGAGAACCAAGAAAACAGTTGCTCGCGGCGTGCTGTACCGACTTTGGCAGCGGTGCCCATTTTAGAATCTTGACCGATCCGGACACGTGTGCGGCGCGGCCCGACACAGTTGCACGGCAGAGCACGACAGAGCCGATTGCTGAATAGGCGGCGGTCGCACCGGCAACCAGCGTCCTATTTGGCCCAAGGAGATATCAACCCGTGAATGCCTGGAAACTGTGTGCAGCCGTCGTCGCGAGTTGGAGCCTGGCAAGCACGGGGATGGCAGAGGACAATCACCGCAACGCGGGTTCACTCCCAGCTGCCGGTCACCGGGGTGCGGGGATCCTCTGCGTCCGCGCCAACTACTGTCCCAAGCCGCTACCGTGCGTGTCCTGTGCCCCGGTGCATGGGATCTCGGTGAACTACTGTCCCAAGCCGCTGCCCTGCGTGTCCTGTGCTCCCGTGCGTGGCATGGCAGTCAACTACTGTCCCAAGCCGCTGCCGACGGTAGGTTGTCAGCCACCCACCGGTTGCCCGCTGCCGTAGCGTGGAGCGGGACTCAGAAGCTGAGCATCCGTTTGTACTTGTCCATCCGCAGTTCCACGTCGGCGCGATCCAATTTCTTCAACCGCTCCAAGCTGAAATCTTCGACCGTGAAACTGGCGACCAGGATACCGTAGGCCATGGCCGTCTTAAGCGTCTTCGGCTCGAAGTTGCCTTGTTCGGACAAGTACCCCATCATGCCGCCAGCGAAACTGTCGCCGGCGCCGGTGGGATCGACTACCTGCTCCGTAGGATAGGCCGGCAGAACATAGGTCTCGTATTGCGAGAAGAACATCGCGCCGTGCTCGCCTTTCTTGATCACCACGAACTTCGGCCCCAGCTCTCGAATCTTGTGGCCGGCGCGCACCAGGTTTTCCTCGTCCGTCAGCAGCTTGGCCTCGCTGTCGTTGATCACCAGCCCGTCGATCCGCCGAAACAGCTGCAGCAAGTCGTCACGATTCTGGCGAATCCACAGATCCATCGTATCGGCCACGACCAACTGCGGACCGGTCACCTGATCGAGCACATGCATCTGGGCCTGCGGCGAACCGTTGGCCAGAAACACGAATGGGCAACGCTTCAACGGGTCAGGGACCACCGGATCAAAGTCACCCAGCACGTTCAGCTGGATTTCCAACGTGTCGCGGTCGTTCATGTTCTTGCGGTACTTGCCGCTCCAGCGGAACGTGCGTCCGCCGGGGATGATCTGCAACCCGCTGGTGTCGACGCCGCGGGCCTGCAGCAGCCGGGTGTGCTCGGCCGGCCAATCTTCACCGACCACCCCCACCAACCGCGTCGTCGTGAAGAAACTGGCTGCGTAGGAGAAGTACACCGCGGATCCGCCGAGCACATTGTCTCGAGATTCCTGGGGAGTGTGGACACTGTCCAGAGCGACCGAACCGACGACGAGCAGTGGCATGGGATGGTTGATCCTTGGTAGTAGGGTGGGCTGCGCCCACCGGGGACAGGATTCCCGACCGTTGTGCATTATGGGACTTTTCGGCCGCCTTGCAAGCCGCAGCCCCAGGTGTGCTACAATCCACGGTCGCGTTTCGCCCCCGCGTTCCGGGATAGCACGGATGGCAAAGCCGGGGCTTGGATGGCAACCCGTAAACGAAGCAGAAGGACCAATTTCTGTGGACGATTCCATCACCCGCCTCGTCAGAATCACGATCTTCGGTAGCCATCCGCATTCCTCATCCGTGCTCCGGCCTTGCCATCCGTGCTACCGCAGTGAAACCTGGATTCGTGCTGTGGACACAGGCCTGCGCAACTTGCTGTTGTTGCTGCTCGCGTCTTCGGCCTCCGCGGCGCCGCCCGCGAGGTTCGTTGCCAAACTAGCGGACGGCACTATTGTGGAAGGCAGCGATCTGACCGAGTGGCAGAAACCGGATGCGAACCCCAAGCTCCAGGGCCAAACGCTGCTGGATCCCGCGAAGCCGCTGATCTGGCTGCAAGATCGCAACTTGATTCCGAGTGATCCGCCGCCGGCCTTCATCGAACTGTTTTCGGGCGACCGCCTGCCGGGCACGATCGTCGGCTACCAGCGTGAAGATACCGCGGCGATCGAACAGTCGTGGGCGCATTGGATGGTGCAGCCGTCTGCAGCCTTACGGTCCCCGAAGCCGATCGAGCGGACGCAGATCCGGGTGTTGGCCAAGTTCGTGCGCCGCATCGTCTGGCAGCGGCGATCTACGGACCGGTACCAACCGGGGACCTTGTTCTGCCGCGACGGCAAAGCGTTTTCCTTCCGCGTCGCCAAGATCACCGACGGCTCCGTCACGCTGCTATTGCCCGACGGCACCCGGCACGTCGGCTTCGACGAAATCGCCGAGCTGCACTTACCCGTCGGGGATACCTGGGACCGGCATCTGGACGAGTTGGCCCTGGTGAGCCCGGATCTCCAGGCACGGCTGTTCCAGTTGGAGACCGACGACGGACTGGTGGCGACGGCGTCCACGCGGTATTTCGCGGCCTTTGCCTTTGACGGAGGCAAAGCGTCGGACGGCTGGGTCCACGGCGTCCAGCCCGCTTGGTCGTTGGATATCCTGTGGGTGCCTCACAGCCATATCATGGTCCGGCGGATGTTCGCCCCACACGAACTACCACTCAGCCGCGTCTCGCCGCTGAAGACGCTGCCGCATGCGCTCGCCCTGTCGTCCGGTTGGCCGTGGCAACTGAACCGCAACACGCGAGGCGGCCGTTTGCGGAGCGGCGGGCAGGAGGCCGGCTGGGGCTACGGCGTGCATGCCTACAGCGAACTCCACTTCCCGTTACCGCCGCTGGCCCGCGTCTTTCGCACGACGGTGGGGCTGGATCGGGTCGTGGATAATGGCGGCTGTGTCCAGATCCGTGTCTGGGCCGGAGCTACAACCGGCACACCGCTGTTCCAAAGTCCTGTGCTGGTCGGCTCGGAGAAGGCGGTCAGCACCGGCAACCTGACGCTGCCGGCTGCCGCTGGCAAGCCGGTCGAATTAGTGCTGCAAGTCGACACGGCCCATGCCAATCGCCCACCGGGGGCCGACCCGTTTGACATTCGCGACACGACCGACTGGCTGGATCCCGTCGTCGAGCTGGATGCGAACCAATTGCGGGAGCAGGTCGCGCGGCGGGTGACTTGGCCGATTGCCGCCTGGAAAGACTGGAGCCTGGCTGGCGTCGCGACCTGCACTTGGTTGGTCCAGCAGCGGGAGTTCCCGGACCGTCCGGGCGCATTCGCGTCGTGCGTCATCGCTCAGAAGGAACCGCTGGTCCTGTCGCGGCAGCTGAAATTGGCCGGCGATGACCGCTGGCTGTTGTTGGCCGTCAGCCAGGGGCGAACGCGAGACAAGGCGCCGGTCCTGCAGGTCCGCATCAATGGCGAGCTGGCGTTAGAGCAAGCGATCCCTTTTCGCGAGAATCCAGCCGTGCAGATCAATCCACTGGTACTATCGTTGGCGGACTACCAGCATGGCGAAGCGGGCGAGACACGATTCGAGATCCGCCAGGCCGCCTCGACCGACGACTTGCCTGTGGATTGGCGCGGCATCGCCTGGACCAGCGATCTGCCGATGCTGCGGCCCGTGTTTGAAGATGAAGGCCAATTTGTCTTCCTGGACGGCGACGCGAATACCGCAGCGACGCTGGTGCAGGACGATCGCCACAGCGGACGGAGCGCGGTCCAGATCGCCAGCGGCGGTCGCTTCCGGCTGGCGTTGCCCAGTCCCGTGTCCATCCGCGAGCGGCCTGGTTGGGGCGAATATCGATTCCTCCGCTTCGCCTTTCGCAAGTCCGGCGGCGGGCGGGTCTGTTTGGAACTGGATCACGCGAACGCAGCCCAGCGGCCGACGCGACTGGACGGCGGCCAAGGCGAGCCGAGTTACGGAAAGGCCATCCGGGTCCAGGCAGGGCCCCTGCCGGACCAATGGATGGTCGTCACGCGAGATCTTTACACCGACTGCGGCGCGCTGGACGCGACGGGGATCGTGCTGTCCGCGCCCGACGGGCAGTTGGTTCGATTCGATCATATCTACGTGGCCCGGAGCATCGACGATTTTCAATACCTGCCGAGCTCGCCCGCACCGGAGCTGACCAACCAGAAAGCTCGCGAAACGTTGGCCCAGCCGGTCCTAGCCAAGGCCACGCCGGCCTGTGTGGCGGTTGATTTCGGCGGCGGGCGGGTCGGCACCGGCGCAATCGTCGATGCCGAAGGCAGCGTGCTGACAGCCGGACATCTGGTCCTGGGTCCCGACAAACCCGTCACGGTCCAGCTGGCCGATGGCCGGTCGTTGGCGGCCAAGACCCGCGGTGTGTGTCGAGAGCTGGATTTGGGCTTGGTACAACTTCCTAGCCCAGGTCCGTACCCATTTGTCGAAATCGAACAGGTGCCGGAGTTGCCGGCCAACGAGTTGTACGTCGCCCTTGTCCACAAACGACCGTCGGCCCCCGGCCAGGCGGCGGTATCGGCAGTCATTGATGTGCGACGGATGCTGCGCGACTCGGTCTGGGCGGACCCGGAAATCGCCAACTGGGCGACGGGCGGTCCGCTGTTGAACCGCAACGCCAAGCTGGTCGCCGTGCACACTCGCCGCAGCGGCTTCGGCGGATTCCTGTACTCGAAACTGGGAAATCCGGCGACATTTTTGGTGCGTTTGAAAAATGGTGAAACCTGGGGAGCGTGGCAACTTGGTACGGGGCCGCTGGTCGGGGTGGTCATTACGACGACCGCGGAAGGTTGTCAGGTGAAAGAAGTGATGCCGGACATGTCGGCAGCCAGGCAGGGCGTGCAGGTGAGCGATTATTTCCGCAAAGTCAATGGCCGCACGGTGCTGACGCTCGACGACGTCTACGCGGCTTTGGCGGAGAAGGACCCCGGACAGGATGTGGATGTGGAGTATACGCGGGGCAAGGAAACCAGGCAGGCCAAGATAAAGTTGGAGACGCGGAATCCTTAGCAACGCAAGAACTTCCCGGGATCAAGCCAATTTGGGGTTGAATTCGAGACGAATTCTGCAAAAATAGCGACCTTTCACCATTGTCATGGCCGAGGGATCCTCAGATGCCGGATGTTTTGCAGGTAGAAATTCGTAAGGAAGTGGGCAAGTCCGCCACAAAGAAGGTCCGCAAATCCGGACGGGTCCCGGCCGTGTTGTATGGGCACGGGAAGGAGAGTGTCAGCGTCTCGGTATCGACCGAGCAGCTGGGGGCGTTGATCCGCCACGGTGGCAAGCTCGTCGATTTGCAAGGCGAGGTCGCCGATACGGCGTTGATCCGCCAAGTCCAATGGGACGCCATGGGAAAGACCGTCGTGCACTTCGATCTCGTGCGTGTATCCGCCACCGAGTCGGTCGAGATCAAGTTGCCGATCGAGTTGCGGGGGACTGCGATCGGGACCCGAGAAGGCGGGATTGTGGTGTTTGTGGCGCACGATATCGAGATCGAATGCCCCGTGTTGGCCATCCCGGACAAGATCGCCGTGAACATCAATGGCTTGCAGTTGGCTGGGTCGATCAAGATGGCCGATGTCGAGCTACCGGCGGGTGCCACCTTGCTGTCGGACCCGGAACAGATCGTGGTCCAGTGCGTCGCGCCGATGGAAGCGTTGGACGAAGATGCGACTGCGGCCGGGGGTGCCGAGCCGGAAATCATCGGCCGGAAGGCCGAAGACGAGGAAGAAGGAGAGGAGTAGGGCTGGAATTGTCAGCCTGAACTGGGCGGATGAAGTTGATCGTGGGCCTGGGAAATCCAGGCCGCAAATACGCTGGCACGCGACACAACGTGGGGTGGGAGATCGTCGCGGAGTTGGCACGGCGGTGCGGAGCCGGTTCGCCACGAGCCAAGTTTCAGGGCGAGATCATCGAAGCGGTCATGGCGGGCGAGAAAGCTCTGCTGTTGTGTCCGCAGACGTACATGAACTTGAGCGGCACCAGCGTACAGCCCGCGCGAGATTTTTACCAACTTGAGAACAAGGATTTGATGACTGTCTGCGATGACTTCAATTTGCCCTTAGCGCGAATGCGATTTCGGGGCAAAGGGGCGTCGGGCGGACAGAAGGGATTGGAGGACATCATTCGCCGTTTGGGGACGGACGACTTTCCACGGTTGCGGTTGGGCATTGGCTCGCCGCCGCCCAATTGGGATGTCGCCGACTTTGTCCTCAGCCGGTTTTCCCAAGCGGAGCGAGCGGAAATCGACGTGGCGGTTAAGCGGGCTGCGGACGCTTTGGTCGACTGGGTCCGTCACGGTGTGGAATACTGCATGAATCAGTACAACGGGAGTTGATCACGGTGGTTTGGCGCACGCCGCGCAGCGCCGCCGGCTAACCGGGATCAGCGCGACGGTCATCGATTGCGACAGGGAGAATTGCTTTGGTGCAGAACTTTTACGAATGCATGTTTATCTTTGATCCCAACCTCTATGCACGGGATCCCAACGGCGTCAGCGGGAAAGTGCCGAAGATGGTCGAAGGCTGCGGGGGGGAGATCCTCGTCAGCCGACTGTGGAATGAACAGCGACTCGCGTATCCGATCAAGGGACATCGCAAAGGCACGTATTGGCTGGCTTATTTCAAGATGGATAGCCAACGGCTCGTCGAATTCCGCCGCATGTGTCAGTTGAACGAAGATATTCTGCGGAATCTGACGGTGAAAATCGATCCTCGCCTGATCGAGACCGTGGTCGAACACGCCAAGGGCGGCAGGGTTGTGACACCGCCCCAGACAGTGGCGGCCCTCTCGGTTGCCGTCGATGGCATCGACGATGTGGTCGGTGCATTCGACGAGTTGGAAGTCGAAAAGGAATAAGCGGACAAGGACTAGGTTGCGTCCGTCTTGAACCAAGGGACTTCCCAGGTCTGGGAGACCATGGAAGTCGACTGTTGATCAAGGGCACCCAGGATGGCTAATTTCAACCGAGTAGTATTGGTCGGCAGGTTGACACGCGACATTGAGCTCCGCTACACGCAAAGCGGCTTGGCGGTGACCGATATGGGCCTGGCGGTCAGCGAGAAACGGAAGTCGCAGTCGGGGGAATGGGTCGAAGAAACGACTTTTGTGGACATCACCGTCTGGGGGCGTACAGCCGAGGTGGCCGGCGAGTACTTGAACAAAGGCTCGACGGTGTTGGTCGAAGGCCGGCTGAAGCTTGATACGTGGGAGCACGAGGGCCAGAAAAGATCCAAGCTGAAGGTCGTTTGCGAACGCCTGCAGTTCCTGAGTACCAAGGGCAGCAGCGGCACAGGCGGACCTAGTTCCCAGCCTCCGGCGTACGATGAATCCGAGTTCAGCCAGCCAGCACAGGTGGATCGGGCGCCCACCAAGCAGGGTAATCAGGGGCACCAGGGGAACTCCGCGCAGCCACCGGCGGAAGACATCCCATTCTGACGGCAGGCAGGGATTCGCGGACGCAGGCAGGGATTTTCGAACGCAAGATGGATTTCCAATCCGTCCAGGACGGATTGGAAATCCGTCCTACTTGAAATCAATACGCACGCACACCAGAGCAACACGGAAACGGAATGGGTTCAGGGTAAACGCATGTCGAACACAAAAACACGCAAAGACACTCGCCGCAGCCACTTCAAGCGGCTTCCGAAAGGCCCGCACGGCGGTATCCAGCTGCTGTTGATTCAGTCGGTGGATCATCTGGGCAAGCAGGGCGACGTGGTTGAAGTGAAGCGGGGCTACGCCAGCAACTACTTGTTGCCCCAGGGGTTGGCCACGTTGGCCAGCGATCACCACCGGCGGATGGTCGATAAGCACCGCGGGCGACTGCTGGAAATCGAGAAGGGTCGTCTGTCGGACCTGCGGGCCCTGGGCGACGCGTTGACGAAGCAGAGCGTGACCATCGAAGCCAATGCGAACGATGAGGGGCATCTGTACGGCAGCGTTGGAGCGCCGGAAATCGTCGCGTCCCTGAAGCAAAACAATTTCAATCTGACCAACGATCAGATCCGGTTGGAAGGTCCGCTCAAGGAGTTGGGCCTGTACACAGTCAAGATCCATCTGCACCAGGACATCGAGGCCGAGTTGAAGGTCTGGGTCGTGCCTACCGCGACCGTCGCCGAAGCGTAGGCCGAGCAGATGTAACCGCGGATCCGCCGTATCATCGGCAGTCACCCGGCCGCTTCCAGCAGCCGGGTTTTTTTATGCGCCAGCGCGAGGAACGGGCAGGGATCATTTAACCGCGCCAGGATATCCGCTTGCGGTTAAACGATGGCTACTTACCAGATCATCCGGCGCGCGTTAGGATGGCTCTCCTTTCATGGAGGATTCCCGTCATGGCCAAGTCGGACGTCTCAGCCGAGATTCTCGACCGCAAGCTGCCCTTCGACCTCGACGCGGAAATGGGTGTGTTGGGTAGCATCATCCTGATGCCGGACGCCTGCGATGAGGTCGCCTTGATCGTCCGCGCAGACGATTTCTACGACGATGCCCACCGGCGTCTGTTCGGTCACATGCAGGAGATGCACGACGCCGGCGGCAAAATTGACGTGACGCTGCTGGTGGATCGCCTGAAGCGAGGCGGGGACTTTGAAGCCATCGGGGGCGCGGCGTATCTGTACAAGATCAGCCAGTCTGTGCCCAATGCGGCCCATGCTCGTTACTATGCCCGCATCGTGCGAGAGAAGTCCACGCTGCGCTCGCTGATCAACGCCAGCACCGAGATCCTTCGCGATGCGTACGACGATTCTCGCGAACCCAAGCAGCTGCTCAGCGAGGCGGAACAGAAGATCTTCGCGATCCTGGACAACCGCGGTTCGGCGACCATTGCCAGCATTCGGGATGTTCTGCACGAGGCTATGGATCGCATCGACGCCCGCATGCGTGGCGAGCACACGATGGGCGGGGTGGAAACGGGATTTGTCGCATTGGACGCATTGACCGGCGGGATGCACAACTCGGAACTTGTGATTTTGGCGGCGCGGCCCAGCATGGGCAAGACGGCTTTCGCGATGAACATCGCCGAGTACGTGGCGTTCCATCTGCATGTGCCTGTGTTGTTCGTCAGCCTGGAAATGTCGTCTATCGAGTTGGCGGACCGCATGCTCTGCTCGGTTGCCAAAGTGGACGGGCACAAGCTGAGAAACGGCACGATCTCCCACGCCGATCGGCTACGGCTGGTGGAGAAGGCGGCCGAGATCAGCCAATCGCCTCTGTTCGTGGACGACTCGCCGTCCCGCACGGTCAGCGAAATCGCCGCAGCAGCCCGGCGCATCAAGCGGCGCGAGGGCCGCCTGGGCTTGGTCGTGATCGATTATCTGCAGTTGATCGATCCCGACAATCAGCAGGACTCGCGTCAGGAACAGGTCGCCCGCATCGCGCGCCGTCTGAAGGGTTTGGCCCGCGAGGCCGACGTGCCCGTGCTCTGCCTGGCACAACTCAACCGGCAGGCCGAGGAAGGCAAGGACCATCACCCGCGACTGAGCCATCTACGCGAATCGGGAGCGATCGAGCAGGATGCGGATGTGGTGATGTTCGTGCACCGCGAAGAGTACTACCTGCGCGGTGCGGACAAGGATCAGTACGCGGGGATGGCCGAGATTATCGTCGCCAAGCAGCGTAACGGCCCGGTGGGGGATATCGAACTGCGGTGGGAGAAAGAGTTCACCCGTTTCCAGAACCTGGCGCCCGACCGCCTGCAGGAATTTGACGACTACAACCAAGAGACGGTCGCGGAGGGGTTTTAACGGAGCGGCTGTCAAGGAATAACCTCGCGAATCGCCGGTGGGACGGATTGGCACTTCGGCCCCGAAACGCGGGGCCGAAGTGCCAATCCGTCCTACGGTCCTTCGACGAACCTGTTTCTTGACAGCCGCTTAAGGTTTGCCGTCACTCACGGCCCGCTGCAGCGCCAACATCTTCACCCGCACCTCGTCCGGCACGCGGCGGGGACGCTGTGCTTGGTAGTCGAAGAACACGATCACCGTCTGGCCGTCGGTCGTCACCGCTCGCTGCGATTCGCTGTACACGGCATGTGCAAGAATCAGACGCGCGGGGCCGATATCGGCGACTTTGGTGGCGACGTGCACCGTATCCGGATAGACGACTTGCCGCCGGTAGTTGCAGGTGATCGAGACCACGATCGGCCCCAGACCGTCGCCAGACATCAGGTGTCCCAGGCCGATCTGTTCCAACAACACCACGCGCGACGTCTCGAACCACCGCAACGGGAGGGTGTTGTTCACGTGGCCGAAGGCATCCTGGTCGCCCCATTGGATCGGCAGGGCGACCACCACCGGATAGTCGGCCAAGGCGGCGGCTCTTGCGGGATCGTGCATAGGAATACGTCGGTCGTCTTGGATAAGTCTTCGTAGCCTGGCTCTCCGAAGCCGGGCATCTCCGTAGCCTGGCTCTCCAGAGCCGGGCAGTATCGGGAGCGACTCGCCAGGGAGGAGTCGCTCCTGCACGGCTCTGGAGAGCCATGCTACGTTGGTGGCGGCCACAGGCCGCAGCGGGACCTCGGCGGTTCTAACCGAAGGGATCTGCGTCGGCCGCTGGCTTGGCGCCCGGCTTCGCTTTGGGTGCGGCGCCTGGCTTGGCAGGCGGGATACCGAACAAGTCGTCAAGGGGCTCCGGCTTGGCCGCGGTTTTCGGACCCGGACCGCCTCCACCCGGAGCACCGGGGATCGAGCCGCTTGGTCCGCCGGGTCCGCCTCCCAAAGCTCCACCGGCGAGGTTCTTCAGGGTGTCGATTGCCTGATTGAAATCCTCTTGCGTCTTCGCCGCCAGCAGGCCCGCCAAGATCAGGTTGGCGAAGGTCATGCCACCGATCACATCCTTCTTCTTCTGCTTCAACGCCGGGCCCAACTCGGCCAATTTCGCCTTGCCGGCGGCAATCTCCTCGGCCCACCCCGCGGCCATCTCCTTGGGCAGCCATTTGCCCTCGACCCGTATCGCCTCTTGCTCCGTCGTCTGCTTGCCTTCTTCCTCGATCCGCAACTTGGCCGTGTCGCCGTCGACACTGACCGTCGTGTACTTGACCTTCTTCAGGTCGCGCAGGTAAGGGACGGGCACGCCGAAGCTCTCCTTGGTCACCCCGGCCTGTTCCGCTGCTTTGGCCAACGCGGCAAGTTTGTCCATGATCTTCTTGCCGGAACCATCCAGAAACGCACCGACGTCGATGTTCTTCAGTTTGCTCAGATCCATCAATTCGCTGGTGACGATCGCCTTCAGCACCGCGACAATTTCGTCATAGTTCGGCGTCAGTTTATCAGCCATCGGAGCCACGGCCGGATGGTTCAGGATGAACGTCTTCTTCGTCTCGAGAATCTGTTCGGCCTTGTTGACGATGCCCGTGCCGCCCTTCCACAACTCGATATCCATGTTGGTGGCGAACGCGTGGACCAAGTCGTTGATATCCTTCTGGTAGCTGGGCGGCAGCGCGTCCCAGACTCCGCGCAGCTGGCCGACTTCCAGAGCCGCGATCAGGGCGCGGGCGGCGGCATCCGGTGTGTCCGCGGCGGCCCCCGGCGTTGCTCCCAAGGACGCGGCATGGAGTTTGCGCGCCAGCTGCTGGCTCTCGGCGTTCAGTTGATTGAACGGCACCGCGATCGTGGTACCATCCGCAGTCTTCTTCAAATACACTTTGCCGGCCTTGACGCCAAGGAATTCGGCATCCGTCTTATGTTTGCCCGTGCTGTCAACCCAAGTATCGGCCTGGGCAAGTTCCGCTCCCAGGTTGAGCAGTAGGCCGGCCAAGCAAACGAACGAGCAGAGGCAAAGCAGGCCCGGACCCCGCGCAGCCGAAGCCAGCCGAACCAGGGGATCCGAGAAACAGCGGTTGGTCAACTTGATCACGTCATCGCTCCCACAAAAGATTTGGATTTCCAAACGAGGCATTGGTCTTTTCCTACGAGTCGACAAGGCGGTATTTTCGCCGTTGCCGACGCAGACTGCAAGATGAGAGTGTGTCAAGCCGCTGAAAAAGTAGGTCCCGGCTGCCACCGCGGAGGAACGCTTTCTTGGGCAAGGGAATGGGGGGCAAGGGAATAGTCCACACAAAGTGATTCCTTTGCCCCAGTAGGGCGGCCCTCCGAGGCCGTCCGGTCAACCAAGGGCAAGGGAATAGGTCACAGAGAAATTCCTTTGCCATCCATTCCCTTGCCCCTTCCTAGTTCACAGGCACGGCGAGACCGCCCGCAGCCAGTCGCTTCCACGTGTCGAGCACCGCGGTCACGCCGGACACGGGTGCCTGGCAAGCAAAGTTCTCGCAGACGAAGACGGTCGGAGCGGGTAATCGCGGCTGCTTGCCGACAAACAACGGGTCCAGCGAGGAAGAACCACCCGTGTGATTCGGCTGACGGCAGGCGACGACGCAGTCCGGAACGAAACGTTTGCGCAGGTCGCTGAGCACCGCGGCGGTGTCCGGCGAGTGCGGGTCGCCCAGCATGACAATCTCCCGCAACGGCCCGACGAACAGCGTCGCCGCCAGCAGCATCTGGGCCGCGGCGGCCGGCGTCTGTTCCAGGAGGCCGGCAGACAGTTCCAGCGTACGGCGGGCCTGCTCGAGATAGTCCTCACGGCCGGTCAGCCGTCCCAGGCGGAGCAAGGCCCTGGCCGCCATCGCATTGCCGCTGGGGATGCTGCTTTCGTAGATGTCTTTCGTGCGGGTCAGCAGTTGTTCGTGGTCATCGGCTGTGAAGTAGAACCCGCCCGCAGCATCGTCCGCGAAGTGTTTCAGCACGATGTCGGCCAACCGCACCGCCTCGCTGATCCAGCGTTCCTCGAAACTCGCTTCGTACAAGGTGACCAGCGCGTCGATCAGGAACGTATAGTCATCCAGGTACGCGTCATACCGTGCCTGTCCGCGTCGCCAGCAATGTAGCAAGCGTCCGTCGGCCCGCCGCAGGTCACGGAACAGGAACTCCGCACAACGGATCGCCGCGGTCAGGTACTGCGGCTGGTCCAACGCGCCGGCCGCCCGCGCCAGCGCATCGATCATCAAGGCATTCCAGTTCACCAGCACCTTGTCATCCTTGCCCGGCCGCGGACGACGATCGCGAACAGTCAATAGCTGGCGACGCGAGTCCGTCAATTCCCTACGCAGTTCGTCGACGTCCCAACGCCGCAGCGCGGCGCACTGCTCGATGGTCTTGGGCAGGTTTAGGATGTTGTGTCCCTCGAAGTTGCCCGCCTCGGTGACGTCGTAGACGTAGCAGAACCGTGCTCCTTTCTCCTGCCCCAGCACCTGCTTGATTTCCGCCGGTGTCCAGACGTAGAATTTACCCTCTTCCCCTTCGCTATCCGCATCCTCGGAACTGTGGAACCCGCCCGCCGGATCCGCCAGGTAGTTCAGCGCGTAGTCCAGTGTTTCTCGCAACACACGGGCGTATTCCCCTCGGCCCGTGGCAAGATAACCGTCCAGGTACGCGCCGGCCAGGAGCCCGTTGTCGTACAACATCTTCTCGAAGTGCGGCACCAACCAACGCTCGTCGACCGAGTACCGCGAGAAGCCACCGCCCAAGTGATCGTAGATGCCGCCCTGGGCCATCTTGTCCAGGTTCAGTTGGACCAACTCCAGCACGCCGCCCGAAAACAAGGGTCCAGGCACCTTGCCGTCGGCCGCTGTTCGGGGTCCTGCGGGGTGCGATTCGGCGTTTATCCCTGGTCTTTCTCGGCGACACATGCGGAGCATGAACTGGAGCGCTGAAGCGTGTGGAAATTTTGGCTTGTAGCCAAAACCGCCATGCGCGGTGTCGAAATCGTGCTCCAGTTTGGCGACGGCGAGTGAAAGCAGTTCGGGGCGCAAACCGGTCGTGCCTGCCGGGAGGAGGGCGACGTCCCGCAGATGTTCGGTCAATTGGCTAGCCTGTTCCAGGGCCAACTCGCGGCGGTTCTTCCAGGCCTCGTCCACGGCCCGCAGGATCTCGCCGAAGCCGGGCATCTGGTATTTCCGTTCGCGGGGCCAATAGGTGCCGCCGAAAAATGGCTGCAGGTCGGGTGTCAGGAACACGGACATCGGCCAACCGCCCTGACCGGTTATCAACTGCACAGCGTGCATGTAGATCTGATCCAAATCGGGACGTTCTTCGCGATCGACTTTGATGTTGATGAATGTCTCGTTCAGCAACGCGGCCACCTCCGCGTTTTCGAAACTCTCGTGCGCCATGACATGGCACCAGTGGCAGGCCGCGTAGCCGATCGACAGGAAGATCGGCTTGTTCTCCGCTTTGGCCCGCGCCCGAGCCTCCGGTCCCCACGGATACCAGTCGACCGGATTGTCCTTGTGCTGAAGCAAGTAGGGGCTGGTTTCGTGGGCCAAGTGATTGGGCATGGATCGATACCTTGTGAGTGGTAGATTCCGCAAACGCACTATTGCGTCCTAGGTTGCCAATGGCCTGGGAGGGCGAGGGGCCCAGTGGGCACCCCGCCGAGCCGGAGCGGGCCGTCAGGGACGTCCCACGGCTCCGCGGGAGCGTCGCCATCCCACTCCACGTTCTCTCGTTTTCCATTGGCAACCTAGGACCTACTAGCACCAAACGGTTTCTTGGTCCTGGCGCGTAAAGAATGAGATTTTACGGTTCCGCAGTGCCGGGCCCCAGGCAGGAGGGCGATGCAACGTTCGCGCGGCTCCGCAGTCTGGGGTCCGAACGGGAGACGCGCGCCGTACGGTACATCGCCGACGATCGGATGGCCGCGGTGCGCCGCTTGCAAGCGGATCTGGTGCATCCGTCCGGTCTCCAACTCGATCTCCAGCCACGAGACGCCATCCTGAACGCCGAGCACCCGGTAGTGCAGCACGGCGATCCGGCCGTCCGGGTGCTGGTCATCCACGATTTCCGCCCGGGCAACATCGGGAACCTTGCGCACGTAATCCGTCCAAGTGCCCGCCAACGGATAGAGGGGTCCTTCGACCCAGGCCCAATAGGTTTTCTGCACCGTGCGATTCTGGAATTGACTCGCCAAGCGGCGCGCAGCGCGAACGTGCTTGGCGAACACCATCACGCCCGAAACGGGCCGGTCCAGGCGGTGCAACGTCGCCAAGTACACATTTCCGGGTTTTTGATCCCGGGTCTTGAGAAACTGTTTGATACGAATCTCCAAGCTGTCCACTCCAGGCGGCGCCTGGGTAAGTACGCCGCCGGGTTTCGCTACCACCAAACACGGGCCTTCCTCGTAGAGCACATCGAACCCACTGGGCAGCATAGCAATCATCCTCGTCGTGCTTTTGTTGTACGGAAGCCTTGCCCGTCGGTCACTAATACAGACGAAGGCTTGAATCGATTTGCATGTTGAAGGCAAGAACCTGGGGATTCAGGCAGTTTGGGTTGAGTTAGTCAACAAATAACGCTGCCGGTTGGACCAATAGTTTGCATGCACCGTGCGTGCCTGCGGGAAATCCGCACCACGAAGCAGGAAAGCGGAAACGAATCCCAAGTTCGGGATCTCAAGAGTAAAGGCAGGAGATTTGGATCATGAGACTGACGCTTCGCACCATGTTGGCGTACCTGGACGATATCCTCGACCCAGCGGACGCGGAAGACCTGGGCCAGAAAATCGAGCAGAGCGAATTCGCGACGGGCTTAGTCCATCGGATCCGCAGCGCGACCAGCCGGGCGCGCTTGGGCGTTCCAACGCTGGACGGTAAAGGCATGGGGCTGGACCCGAACACGGTGGCCGAGTATCTGGACAATGCGTTGCCTCCAGACCGGGTTCCCGACTTTGAAAAGATCTGTCTCGAATCGGATGTGCACCTAGCCGAAGTAGCCGCTTGCCATCAGGTGTTGACACTGATCCTGGGCCAACCCGTGGACATCAACCCGGATGTGAAGCGGCGGATGCTGGCGATCGGTTCCGCGGAGGGGGCGGCGGAACTCGCAGCCGAGCGGACGGCTGCCGCGTCGGCTGCGGAGAACCAGCATCCTGTGCGGCATGACGGTGCGCATGCTGCGGCGGGCCCCATTCTGGCCAGTACTGATCCTCTTGCCGAACCTGTGACTCACGCGAAGCGGGAGCCGCGCGAGGTCCCCGATTATCTGCGCGCCGGCCGTCGGTCCAACCTGAAGACGCTGGTCATCGCTATGGTGGTGGCGTTCTTGGGTTGCGTGTTGGTCTTACGGGCGCTGGGCCCGTTCGATAGCCACCACCCCCTGGCGCGCGTGTTCGGTACGGCTCCGGTGGTCGCAGAGAAGCCGATAGGCCAGCCTGAGCTGGGTGACACCCGGCCAAAACCGAAGGCGAAAAAGGACGCGTCGACGGGATCGTCCAAGACGAGCAACGGGGCCACGGCGGAGCCGACGACGCCCGAAGAAACGCCGGGTCAAGCGGGATCGGTGACGCCGTCTACCGGGCAGGTGCAATCCGATAAGGCGGACATGGCCAAACCGATCGAAAGTCCTCAGCCCGAAGCGCCCGGAACGAGCAAAGCTGCGGTGAACGCGTCTGTCGACAACGCAACCCCTGAAAAGCCAGCTGCCACGCCTGCGGGCGCGCCGGCCGTGGCGGGACCGGCGCCGGAGACGATGCAGGGGAACGAACCTGGAATGCCTGCTACCAAGGCAGTCGGAAGCGGCCCGCCGCCCGCCAATCCCGATGAGCCAGTCAGTCCCGTCATGGGGGAGACCGAAGCCGTGGTGGTGGGTCAGCTGAAGCCGACGACCCCGTCCACGCTACCTCAAGTCTTGTTGGGGCTGAACCCGCAAACCGGCGAGTGGATGCGATTGGCTCCCCCGGCGCGACTCATGAGCGGCGCACAATTGCTCGTTCCGCCCACGTTTTCTCCGGAAATCGTGCTGTCACGGGGAGTACAAGTTGTCTTCGGCGGTCCGTCGCTGGTCCGTCCAATGACCACCTCGGTGACGGACGAAGTCGGATTGGCCGTGAGCTACTGCCGAGCGTTCCTCGGCACGGCGGGGGTGGACGGGGCACGCATTCACCTCGATTTGGCCGGCCGCAAAGGCGTCGTCACCTTCTTGGATCCGACCTCGGAGCTCGCGCTGGAAGTGAAACGCTACCTGCCGCCGGGAGCGGACCCGGAGCAGAATTCGGTGCAGATCGTCATCCAGTTGTTCACCACGGTCGGCCGCATCCAATGGGATGACGCGGTGGCAGGTGCGACGCCGATTGATCAGGGCCAAGTCCATGTGATTACTGATCGGGCGCAGACGGTCGCGGCGGGCGAACTGCCTGCGTGGGTGCGGCGTGACAGGCTAGCCAACGTGGACCGGATGGCGGCCACTGCCCTGGAATCGTCCCTCAGCGCGGACCGGCCCGTAGCGCTGTGCTTGAAAGAACGCAGTAAAGACCGCAAATCGGAAGTGCGGGCCTTGGCTGCCCGGTTCCTGGCTTATTTGGACGTCAACGATGCGGCGGTATTGGAACTGGCCGACGATCTGCAGCGTCCGTTCTGGGCGGCCGAGTTCGATGCGTTGCGGGAGTCCATCAGCCGGGGCCCCGAATCGGCCGTGCGGGTCCGTGAAGCCTTGGAACGTCTGTGTGGCGAACAAGCTCCGAAGTTGTACCGGATGTTGTGGGGCTACAGTCCGCAGCAATTCCAGGGACGCGATGCTGAGCAACTGGTCAAATACCTGAACGAAGATTCTCTGTACGTGCGAGTGATGGCGTTCGAGAACCTGCGGCGAATCACGAAGAAAACCCTACTGTATCGGCCGGAAGGGAATAAGGAGCGACGCAAGTCCAGTTTTCGCAGTTGGCAAGATCAGCTGCAAAATGGAGAAATCGTCTACGCCACCCTGCCTTCGCCAACTCTGGCGGTGGATTAGATTGCGGGCCTTGATCATAAGCTTGCGAATCGCTGTCACCGCTAGCACCAAACGGTTTCTTGGTCCTGGCGCGTAAAGAATGAGATTTTACGGTTCCGCAGTGCCGGGCCCCAGGCAGGGCTCAGACGTACAGAATTCAAAATTGGCGGACAAACCACTCTGACTTGGCAAAGTCGCCAAACCGCCAATTTTGAATTCTGTACGTCTGAG
>JAPLNJ010000936.1 GCA_026692885.1 Planctomycetota bacterium
CCTGCGTAGTGTAGGAAACCCAATTCCACCGGGGCAAGCCCGGATGGGGACCAGACATGCCAAGCCGGAACAAAAGCCGGACCAGATCTCACCATGGCAAGGACTCTCCAGGATACAGTTTTGCGCGGCCCAGGCCGGGGGGGAGGGGTCTGGAGGCAGGGATCCGTTAATCGTGACCGTGAGCAATCAGCCCATCACTCTCGTCACCGTGTCACCGTGTCACCGTGTCACCGTGTCACCGTGTCACCTTGCCACCTTGCCACCGTGTCACCTTGCCACCGTGTCACCTTGCCACCGTGCGACCTTGTCACGTATCTTGAAGGGTCATGGCAACCCAACTGTTCGATGACTTGACCGATGTGTACGAGGCGATGATCGATTGGCCCAAGCGTCTGGCCCACGAGGAACCGTTTTACCGCCGCTGGTTCGAGCAAGTCGGAGTTCGCAGCGTCGCGGACGTGGCCTGTGGCACAGGTCGGCATGCGGCCATGTTCCATGAGTGGGCCTTGCGCGTGGAAGGCTCCGATCTCAGCCCGAGGATGATCGAGCGGGCCCGGAGCTGTTTTGGGGAACCGCCCGGTTTGCGTTGGGTGATTCGCGGGTTCGACGAGCCAAGGGGGGCATTCGAGCCCTGGGACGCGGTCCTCTGTGTGGGCAATTCGCTGGCGCTGGCGCCGGAGGGCGAGACCATCGAGCGGGCCCTGCGGCAGATGTTGGCCGCAGTGCGGACGGGCGGCTTGCTGGTTGTGCACGTGCTGAATCTCTGGCGTCTGCCCGACGGTCCCTGCCAGTGGCAGAAGTGCCTGCGAACCACGCTGTCGCAGGACGCAGTGCTGATTCTCAAGGGCGTGCATCGGTGTGGGTCCAGGGGTTACGTCGAACTGCTGGTCATAAATCCGGCGGGGGGCGTGTTGCGCAGTGAAGCGGTGCCATTTCAGGGGCTAGAGTGCCGGGAACTGGAATTGATTGCACGCGGATCCGGTGCCGTGCACGTGCAATTCTTCGGTGGCTACGAGCAGCAGCCGTACGATCGCCACAAGAGCACGGATCTGCTGCTGGTGGCCCGAAAGTGAACGCATGCTGACCGACGCAAACCCCGGCACGTCTCCTCCCGCCGAGAGCGAATTCGCGACACGGGCTCGTCGTTGGCCCCCCTTCCATCTTATGGTGTTGCTGCTGATGATGTTGGTGGGGGGCTTGACCTGCGGCGTGGCCTACTGGACGAAACGAGCCCGCGACCAGCGGCAGGCGGTCCAAGCGATCACCGCCTGGGGCGGCACCGTTGCCTACGACGACCAAACGGACGCGACCGGTGCTGCGAAACCAGCGTCCCAACCTGCTTCGTCGGCGTGGCTGCGCAGGGTTTTCGGCGACGGCTGGTTCGGAAACGTGACCGAGGTCTCGTTGGCATCCCGGCAGCAGCTCACGAACGACGGACTGGTACGTCTTCAGGCTTTGCCTGAACTCCGTCGCCTGAACCTGAGGGACACCTCGATCACCGATGCCGGACTCGTACACCTCCGCCCGTTGACCGCACTCCAGGAGTTGCAGCTCAGCCAAACGCAGGTCAGCGACGCGGGACTTGAACAACTGCGGAGCCTGCCGCGTCTCGTCCACCTAGGTCTAGGGGCCACGCGAGTTACCGACGCTGGGCTGATGCACCTCCGGCAGTTGGCGCGACTGGAGTATCTGGGACTCGCAACGACGCAAGTGACCGACGCCGGCCTGGAGCAGTTGCAGCAGCTGTCCCAACTCGCCTGTGTGGACCTGCAGGGGACGAAGATCACCAATGCCGGGGTCGCGCGCCTTGCGGGACTGCCGCAGCTGACGGAACTGCAACTGGCCAAGACGTTGATTACCGACGCCGCCTTGGAGTCTCTGCAGAGGGCGCGGCATCTCGAGTACCTCGGCTTGGCCGCCACGCAAGTGACTGACGCCGGTCTGGGGCAGCTGCGCGAGCTGTCCCAGCTCCAGGAGTTGGATCTGCGCGGCACGTGGGTTACGGCGGCGGGCGTGGAGGCTCTCCAGCAGTCCTTGCCGAACCTGACGATCGCACAGTAGCAGCCACCAAACCAAGTCGTGGAAGTTGCGCATTTTCGTCGGATGGGGTCTCCTGACCCGTCCTTTTCCAATGTTCCTGAGGTCGGGTCGGAGACCCAACGTACAAGAAACGCCGCGCGAGAACGTGATAGCGCAACTTCAAAGACCCAGGTCTGTCGGGCAGCCGACAGGGTGGCAGAGGATGAAGTGGGATGGTAGACTGTGGCCGGTTCGAGCGACAAGGTAACTCCCCAACAACAAACTAGTGCGTTTTCAAGGCTTAATCTTGGGGTGACCGATGCGGTGGCGTAAGCTTCCAGCTTGCGTTTGACGCGATGCATCGAAAGACAAGCAGAATGCTTACTCCACTTCTTAGCCTTGAAGACGCACTACCCGCAAACCGAAGGTAGGACGGATTACAAATCCGTTCTCCGGGTAGACGATTTCCTGGGAGTTGCCTAACTGCGTCCGAGCGGACTTGTGTGTCTGTTGAGCGGAAAGGAACTGCGTGTATGTACCGAACACGAATCGTGATACTGCTGGTGCTTGTGGGCGTGGCAGGCGGGAGCGTTTCGCGCGGGGCGGCCGGAGCGAGTCCGGCGGTCGGCAAACCCAAGCGGGCGCCGGATTCGGTGTTTGTTCCGACGCCGGACGACGTGCTGGCGAAGATGCTGGAAGTGGCCGGTGTGACCAAGGACGATACGGTCTACGATCCCGGTTGCGGCGACGGACGGATCGTGATCGCCGCCGCCAAGAAATATGGCTGCCGGGGTGTGGGGATCGAACTCAGTCCCAAGCTGGTCAAGGAAGCGCAGGCCCTGGCTCGTCGGAACCATGTCGAGAACTTGGTGCGCATTGTGGAAGAAGACATTTACGTCGTCGACATGAGCGAGGCGACGGTGGTCACCCTCTACCTGTTGCCCGGCATGAACGTGAAGCTGATCCCGCAACTGCAGAAGCTCAAGCCCGGCGCGCGCATCGTGGCCCACGATTACGGCTTTCAGAATCGCATCAAGCCGGACAAAGTCATCACCATGACCTCGAAGGAAGACGACGTCGAGCACCACATCTTCCTCTGGAAGACGCCGCTGCAGGTAGAGCCGGCGAGCGGGGAACGGTCGCCTTGATGCCCCTCGCTACGCCGGGTGCGGTCCCAAGTGTGAGGTCAGACAGGCCAGGACGCGGGCGAGCTGGGCGTCCAGTTTAGCAAGCATCGGCGGCACTTCTTCCAACGCGTTTTGCCGGCCCATGATTTCCAGTTGCTGCGCGAATTCGATGGCGTCAAGATTCCCGAAGTAGCTCAACGTGCCTTTGAGTGTATGTGCCGCCCGATGCAACGTGGTGGCATCTCGCTCGTCGAGGCTCTGTCGGATCTTCGCAAGTAGCGTGGGGGCTTCGTCCAAGAACGCCTCGATCACGGAATTTAGTAGCTGTTCGTCGCCGCCTACAGCGACCCGTGCCTGTTCCCAATCCACCAAGGTTTCCGTTTCCGGCATGGGTTCCTCTCCTTCTGCGATCCTATCGCAGCGGATCGTCCGTTCTGTTTCGTCCGTCCGCAGCGATTCTATCGCAGGTGCGACATCCTTGCAACGCAGACATGGACCGACCTCGTCTTGAATCCCGGGTTGCCGATGGCATGGGAGGGCGAGGGGCCCAGTGGGCACCCCGCCGAGCTGGAGTGGGCCGTCAGGGACGGCCCACGGCTCCGCGGGAGCGTCGCCCTCCCCAGCTACTGCAAAGCCGCCAACTGGGCCACCAGTTCCAGGCGGCGTTCGGGACGGAGCATTTCCGGTGGCTGCGCGTCGACCAGGTCCAGACGCGGCACTAGCCCTTGGCGATTGGCCACTTGGATCGCCAAGCCCGGCCGCGCGTTGGCTTCCAGGATTACCGGGCCGTAGTCCGCATCCAGCACGAAATCAATGCCCAGATAGCCCAGTTCCAAGCCGTCGGCCAGGTCCATTGCCCCGTTCACCAGCCGCTCCCATTCCGGGATCTGCAGACCGGCAATCAGCTTACCGGTATCAGGATGCTGCGTGACCGTGCGGCCCCGACAGACGCCGCCGAAGGTGATGCCGGTCACCAGATCGATCGCCGCGGCCACCGCGCCTTGATGCAGGTTGGCTCGACCGCGGGAACTCTGGGTGGGAAGGCGGACCATGGTCATTACCGGTACGCTGCGGTACAGAATGATCCGCACGTCCGGCGTACCGCCCACGGCCACGCCGTCGAAAACCGGATGGCGCACAATCCGTTGCTCGACGATCACCTTGTCAGGCTGGCCACCCAACGAATAGAGCCCCGACAAGATCGTGGACAGGTGGTAGCACAGGTCGAGCCACGCGATCTGCTGGCCGCTGGAGGTCTGGAACTGGAGACCGTCATGCCGGACCACCACAAGGATGCCGCGTCCGCCGCTCCCCTGGGCCGGTTTGATCACGAACTCCTGCCGGTCACCGATCAATTCGATGAATCGTCGCACGTCGCCTTGCCGCTCGATGACCGCATACGTCTCCGGGACGCGGATCCCCCGGGCCTCACAGATCTGCTTGGTTTGCCACTTGTCGTCCACCCGCGGGTAATAACAACGTGGATTCGAATTCAGCACGTGCACGGCATTGCGGCGATTCATCCCCAGCACGCCAGCTTCCCGCAGTTCGCTGGGCCACAGCCAAAATCGCCATTTGGATCGAGCCATCGCGTCAACTCCTGTCAGTGTTCCCGGTGGGCCGCGGTCGCTGTGCCAAACGTGGTTGCATCGTCGCACTGTGAAATACTGCGGGGGCGACTTGCGAAGGCCCACCAAAGTATTGCGCGACCTTGGTGGCCGCGTAAGAATAATTTGAACGATTGGCCGTCCTACAAGGATTTGATCAAGTTATTTCTGCGCGGCCACGTGGCCCACCCTACACGAATCGGACTAGCCTTGCGGACGCGCAAAATCCCGAAAACGCCACAGTTCGGTCAACCGGTATCCGGTGTAACGGCCGATCAGCAGCAGCATCCCGACCGTGAAGAAATGGATTTCGGGATACGTCAGCAGCAGTCGTCCGACCGACTCCCAACGCAGCACCAAGTAGCAGAGAAACGCGAGCACGACGGTGCTGGTCAGCAGTTGCAGAGCGAATTTCACACCGTCCTCTTCGGTGGTCACGAAGAACCGTTCGATCGTCGAAGTTAGGATGACCATCGGCAGCAGCACGGCCTGGGCGCTGGGCGTCAGACGGAAGTAGTCCAAAATCGAGACGGAAAAGACGATGCACACGACCACCATCGTGAGGATCACGCTGAGCCGTGGCACCATCAGCAGCTTGAGTCGGTCGACCAAATCACGCGCCACCAGGCCCAATCCTACGACCACAGCAAACACGACCAGACCCGTGCGCCAGTCCGAATAGACAAAGCTCAGAGCCAGCAGCGTGGGCGTGAACGTCCCGAAGGTGCGGATGCCGATCAGGGTCCGAAAGACCGCGGTAACCAAGGCCCCGATGGGGATTAGGAGCATCAGCGACAACACTTCGTGCATGTCCAGACGCAGACGCGTCAGGTCCAGAATGTCAATCAGGCCGTGGCCGCTACGGCGGAGGATTTCGGCCGGCGGCGGCAGACGCTTCAGGGAGTAGCTGGTAGCTCGCGAGAACGTCACGTCCGTGGCGTGGAGGATGTCGATCCCGTCGTGACGGACCGCCAGAAAATTGTGGGGCAGGGCGGCGGGCGCCTCGCTATTGGGAGCGTACCCACTCTCCGGGTCGTACGCATCCCAGTGGTGATCCGTCAACGCCTCGACCCAGATCCGGGGTTTTGCTTCCGAGGTTTCCGCCCGGACTTCGAATCCCGTAACCAGCCGTGCCGGAATTTTCGCGGCCCGGGCCAGGGCCACCAAGGCCCGGGCACGGCCCAGTTCGGTGGTCTTGCTTCTCTCCAGCGTTCCCACGGCGTCCGTGGGGCCGTCCGTGGGGGCCGGGGTCAGCTCGTTGTGGCAGTACCGAAACAGCCGTCCCATCAGTTCCGCTTTGCTGGTCCCGTCGCCCTGCAATCGCTGGAGCCTCTGGGCGACGAGCGGATTGTCCACCTGCGTGAACTTCGTGTTGCGCAGGTAATGGGCCCGTTCTTCCGCCGTCAATTCTACGTTGCTCGGCGCCGCCAAGAACCTCCGGCGCGGACTGAGGTGAACGTCGAAGCGGGCCGCCAAATGGAAGTCGCCGCTGCGTTGCGTAGAAACACTAAACTCGCGTGTATCCGACCGGGACGGACGCAAGCGTTCGGTGTTCAGGCCCGTGTAACGTAGCTCCTGACGGAACACCCGGCTGTGGACCGAGTCACGAGGAACGGCGACCCGCAGCGTCACGCCGGACTTCGGCGCGGCGAAGTTGATGTCGTAGGTCAGTCGCCAGACGCTGTCACCTTGTAGCAGATGCATCTCTCGGCTGTACACCCGCAGCGCGATACAGACCACGCCGCAGATCATCAGGGCGATGGCCACCCACGGTGTTAATCGGCGTGCATTGATCACGGATTGGCCTCCTCGTTCCAGGTTCGCTGGCAATGTAGCCGAACGAGACGCTTTACGAAAGGTCGGATGGACTCCGACTGGAAACGCCGTTTGGTGCTAGCGCCAAACGGTTTCTTGATCCTGGCGCGTCAAGAATGAGATTTTACGGTTTCGCATAGCAGGACCGCCAGCTGGGGTCAGACGTACAGATTTCAGTTTTCGCGGTCCTGGGCCCAACCACCTGGAAAGCCTTCTGCCCGCGAAAACTGAAATCTGTACGTCTGCCCCCTTGTCTTACGCCCCGTCTCTGCTGAACCGTTAAGTCTCATGCTTTGCGCGCAGGGGCAAAAATATCGTTTGGTGCCAGTGAATACCCCCGGCTTGCCCGTGGATGCTTGACTGTGGTTCGGTCCTGTCTATGATTCCCATACACATCTTGGAGACAAACACCGCCAGCCAGAATGGACTTGGCAAGGAAAGCTGCACAGGCGGGATGCCGGTGCCATCGTCGCAGGAGGATTCAACAGATGGACCCGGTCACGAACAACTCTGCTCGCACGTCACTTCGCTTCTTCCCTCAACAACTTCTGATCTGCGGACTGCTGACCGCCGGGGCTGCTAGCGTCGGTGTCTCGCCATCCTGGGCGGCTTTGCCGCAGGTCCAGTTCGACGTCAACAGCCGCATCGGCTGCCGGGACGTAACGTCCGCAGACTTCGCCGCCCTGAATTCTGACGAGAAACTCGTCGAGGCGAGATTCCAAGTGTCCTCCTTGATTCAGCGTGGCAGCGAGGAGGATCTACTGCAGTTCGTCTACCATGTGGCGAGCCTCCGGCAGACGCTACGGATCGTCGACTATTCCCCCAAGACGCTGCTGGCTGCGGAGTTGGCAGGCAATGTTGCCGTCGAAGAGAAAACGGACCAGAACGAACAAATCACTGGCGCACTGGCGATCCCCTCGTTCTGGAATTCCAAGGTTACGGCCAACGGCGACCTGGGAAAAAAGCGGCAGCAGTCCCAGAAGTACGAATTGCTGCCACCGATGCTCCCGATTGCCGCCAGTGGTACGTTGGACCGCGGGTACGGCGTGTATTTCAAATTGAAACCGTCGCGGCGGACGTCATTGGAAGGCGCCAAGGAGTTCAGCATCGTGTTCCGCGTGGCCAAGACGTGGCGCGGCGACTGCGTCCAGTTGACGTGCCAAGCCACCGGCACCTGGCGCGGTATCGTGCCGCCCATCTCCGAGAGCATGACCTGCGGCGTCCGGCGATTCACCATCGCTCTGTACGCCGAAGGCGACGCGGAGGCGAAAGCGACCGCCGAACGCTTGGTGCGAGCCGAAGCGGATCTGCTCCGCACCGTGTCCGTGAATCGGCGCGAAATTCAGAAGCGACTGTATCCTACGCTGGCCCAAAAAATCGGCGTCGCGGAACCGCTACTCCCGAGTAACTGGGCCGAACAATTGATCAGTGACCCGCAACCCGATGCGTCCAACCAGTTTCGCCAACGCCTGCCGCAGGACGTGCAGCAGGCGGTCTCCGAGTACACCCTGGCCAAACGCAGCTTGAATCGCCTAGCCCTCTCCGAAGCGTCCCAGATCCAATAGCGGCTAGGTTGCTGAGAATCATGGCGAACGAGGAGCGTCGCGTCCACGTGGTCGCTTCTCCGTGACGCAAAGCCCGGTCTCGGAGAGACCTGTCCACGTGAAGCGGATAGATCATTTCCGTTCGCTTGCCTCGGAGTCAAATAAGTCGGAATTCCTCGCACGGATGGCAGAGCCAGAGCACGGATGAATGGGCAAAATGCTCACGTCCGACGGCGTTGCTTACTGAAGCCAAATCTCTGCGCGGCTTCGAGCGGTCCTGTCGCTCCGCATTCGCCTTCGATACGGTTCAGCTAAATGTCCCAGATTGCGACCCTGGGAAGATTGAGTGATCTGCGCAGAACAAGCCTTCCGTTTCGGAGAGCTGTTTTCTGCGCCGCGGAATTGCGCGACCCGCGGGCTAACTTCCACCGAGGGGCATCTGCGGCGAGTGGTTGCCCGACCCTACTTCTCCATTTGCGAACGCACGTAGGCTTGGTCGCCTGGGCTGAGCCTGGCGAGGGGCACGGTGACCTCCTTCTCATGCTTCAACAGCACAACCGCCTCGCCGTCGGCACGAACGAACTGCGCCGTGATCTTGCGTCCTTGCACGTCAGTCCAAGTGCGTTCCTCAGCCGGGCCTTCCTTCGGCGAGGTGATCGGGTTGGAGGGCTTCTCGATAACGTCAGCGATTTGCTTGGACGCGGCAGATGGCTTGACGGGCTTATCGGCGCCGGGCGCGAGCGGGCCTTCTGGCCTGAGGCGCCGGGCTTTTCTTTCCGATGTGATCAGCAGGATCCCGTGTTGCACGACGTGCGCCAAGCCGAGTTGGCTCAAGATCAGCTGAAGGGCGCCGTGTAGCGTGACATCCTTGAGGCTGCGCGTTACGGGCACGTCCGGCTTGATTCCGACCTCCGTTAACGCTCGGTAATCGAACTCGATATTGATCTTGTGTAGTTCCCGAAAATACGCCACCACATCGACCAGCGGCGTTTCGATGAACTCAAACTGGGTCGAGCCTCCCAGGGCCTCGACGACGGTCTGGTTCCCCAGAATGACCTGTGCCTCGTCGGGTATGACCGCGCCTTGGCGCACCAGCCGTTTGCTCTCGGCTGGCGACGTGATCAATAGCACCCCGTGGCTGATGACATAGGTTAAATCAAGTTGATCGAGGATCAAAGCCAAGGCGCTGTGCAGGCTGACCCCCTTCAACTCTCGCGTCACCAACACGTTCGGTTTGATTCCGATCTCCGCTAACGCTCGGTGATCGAACTCGATATTGATCTTGTGCTGATCCCCCAGAAACGCCACCACATCGGCCAGCGGCGTCTGGATGAACGCGAGTCTCACGGGAGCTCGGAGGGCCTCAATGATCTTCACGTTGCCGGACGAGGCGCTGGGGGCCGCGCCCCAGCAGGGATTTCCGTAGGCCACCAAGATGAACATCGCCCCGATACATGGGACCCACCAAATCTGGTGAAACTTGGACATGATGCGCGCCTCCTATAACCCTAAGCTTCGAATCCCAATATGCGAAAATTGTACGCTCCGGCAATCAAGCTAACGACCCCGCTCGACGAGTACTGTACATTTGTTATTCAGCGACAAGCTGTTGGGAGCCGAACCGTTGGAGCTTCGCCAGGTTATCACGGGTCCGATAGCGGCAATAGGGGAAACTCGCTAGAATATTGACCGGTCGTTTGCCGTCCGGGTAGGTTTCAGACTACGATCCGTGTTGTTCTGTCTGTGGCCCCAAGACAGCACCGCGGCACCGACCAGTTGATTTGAAAGAGAGGAACGCTTAAATGGAGATCATCCGCATTGCCGTGGCACGCCGGGCAGAAGCCGTCGGCGGATCAGCCCGTGTCCAGGGTTGGATTCGCACTCGTCGTGATTCCAAAGGCGGGTTTAGTTTCCTCGAGGTGAATGATGGCTCGTGCATATCGAACCTCCAGGTCATCGCCGACGCCAGCTTGCCCAACTACGAGTTGGAGATCAAGCGACTGAGCCCCGGATGCAGCGTCACGGTGGAGGGCGAAATCAAGGAATCCAGAGGCAAAGGCCAGACGACGGAACTGTTGGCCACGCGGATCGTGGTTCACGGCTGGGCGGATACCGAAGCCTATCCCCTGCAGAAGAAACGGCACTCGTTCGAGAAACTCCGGGAATGGGCGCATCTCCGCCCGCGGACCAACACGTTCGGGGCCATCGCCCGCGTCCGCAACTGTGTCTGCCGGTCAATCCACAACTTCTTCCAAGAGGATGGTTTCCTCTATATTCACACGCCGATTATTACCGCCAGCGACTGCGAAGGTGCGGGCGAAATGTTCCAGGTTACGACGCTAAAGCTCGACAACCCGCCGCGCAAAGACGGCAAAATCGACTACACGACAGACTTTTTCACGCGGCCCAGTTATCTGACCGTCAGCGGCCAACTGGAGGCCGAGATCTTCGCCACCGCGTTGGGCAAGGTGTACACCTTCGGGCCGACCTTCCGGGCCGAGAACTCCAACACTTCGCGGCACTTGGCTGAGTTCTGGATGGTCGAGCCGGAGATGGCGTTCTTCGAGTTGGCCGATAACATGGATCTGGCCGAACGGTTTTTGAAGCGGCTGTGCCGCGACGTGCTAGAACAGTGTGCCGAAGACATGCAGTTCTTCAACGAGCACATCGATCCGACGGCCGTCGCGACGATCGAGAAAATCATCGCCAGCGAGTTTGTACGGCTGCCGTACACCGAGGCCGTGGCGCTGTTGGAAAAGAGTGGCCAGACCTTCGAATTCCCGGTCGCGTGGGGCCAGGACCTGCAATCCGAACACGAGCGTTATCTGACCGAGCAGCATTTCCAGGGGCCGGTGATCGTGTACGATTATCCGCGCATCATCAAGCCGTTCTACATGCGGGTCAACGACGACGGACGGACCGTCCGGGCGATGGATGTCCTGACGCCGAAGGTCGGTGAAATTATCGGCGGCAGCCAGCGTGAAGAACGGCTGGATGTGTTGGAGCAGCGAATGCAGGAGCAGGGCTTGAAGCCGGCCGATTACTGGTGGTATCTGGATCTGCGTCGATACGGGACTGTGCCGCATGCCGGCTTCGGTCTGGGTCTGGAACGGCTCCTGCAATTCATTACCGGGATGGCTAACATCCGCGATGTGATTCCCTTCCCACGAACACCAGGGAATGCGGAATTCTAAATTAACCATGATTTTGCGTAACACGTTTCGCGTACTAATCGGCTGTGCGCTGGTTGCGGCCCTGCTGCCTAACGCGGCTCCGGTCAGCGGCCAGGCGGGGGGCGAGCCGGCGGCTCCGCCCCACCGGGCTGTGCTGATCCGCTTCGAAGGTGTGATCACGCCGCTGCTGGAACAGTTCTTCTATCGCAAGTTGAAGGCGGCCGAAGAGGACGGGGCGGACGTGGTCATCGTCGAGATCGAAAGCCCAGGTGGAACGGTTACCTCCAGCTTCAATGTGGCCCAGCGTCTGCGGGATCTGGACTGGGCGCAAACCGTGGCCTTTATCCCGCGCGAGGCGCTCAGCGGGGCAGCCTTTGTGGCCCTGGGCTGCGATCAAATCATCATGGCTCCCCACGCCGTGCTGGGAGACGCCGGGCCGATCTTCCAGGGCGAGGATGCGCTGTTCCACCACGCTCCCGAAAAGATTCGGACGGACGTGGCCAGCAAGGTCCGGGATTTGGCTGCAGCCAAACGCCGCCCTCCCGCCTTGGCCGAGGCCATGGTGGATATGAACCTCGCCGTGTACCAGGTGACGAACCAACAGACGGGCGAGACGACGTTCATGTCCGACCGCGAAATCGAGACGTCGGGCAATCCGGATGCCTGGGAGAAAGGCCCGCAGGTGCAGGAAACGGGGCCGGGGCGATTCTTGGAAGTCAGCGGCCCGCGGGCGGTGGAGCTGAAGCTGGCGGACGGCCAGGCGCGGAACCGCGAAGAACTGAAGCGTCTGCTGAAGCTGGACGATGCACTGCGCGTGATGGAGTCCAGTTTTGTGGATACGACCGTCTACCTGCTCAACGACCCGTTCGTGACCGGTCTGTTGTTCGTGATCGGCCTGGTCGCCTTGTACATCGAGTTCCATATTCCAGGAACCACGATCGGTGGACTGATCGCGGGGTTGTGTTTTGCCCTGTTCTTCTGGAGCCGTTTCTTGGGCGGCACGGCCGAGTTGCTGCAAGTTATCCTGTTCCTGGCCGGCCTCATCTTCTTGGCGATGGAAGTGTTCGTGATCCCCGGGTTCGGCGTCGCCGGAATCGCGGGCATCCTGCTGATGTTCGTCAGTGTGGTGATGGCCTGCCAAGGGTTCGCGATTCCCACGACCGGCCGGGAACTGCAGACGTTTTCCACGACTTTGCTGGTGGTGGCTTGTGCAGGTGCTGCGTTCCTGGCGGTGGCGGCCTGGCTCCGCCGTTACTTCGACACGCTGCCGATATTGAATCGGCTGGTGCTGCAACCGGCGCTGCCTGCCACGGATTCGGGAACCGCCGCGGCGACGGCCTCGGAGGGCCGTCTTACGAATCGCGACGTCGCGCTGCCTGCCACGGAGCCGGGAACCGCTGCGGCGGCCCAGGGTTGGTCTCGACCCGTCACGTTGCGTGAGGTCGCGGTGGGCGACCGGGGCGTGGCCTGGTCGCCACTGCGGCCAGCCGGTAAGGCCCGCTTTGGTGAGGCGTATCTGGACGTGCTCACCGAAGGGTTCTTTGTCGACGGCGGTCGGCCCGTGCGGATTGTCGAGATTTGCGGCAGCCGAATCGTGGTGGAGGAGATGTAGGTCTCAAGAGCATGCCGACCATGTCGTTGTTCGAACGCACCGAGGGCGAGAATCTCCGCCGCGCCCAACCGTTGGCTGCCCGCATGCGGCCGCTGAAGCTCGACGAGTTCGTCGGGCAGCAGCAGTTTCTCGGCGAGGGCAAACTGCTGCGCCGGCTGCTCAAGGCCAACCGCTTGGGCTCGGTGATTTTGTACGGTCCGCCCGGCACCGGAAAGACCACGCTGGCCAGCCTGCTGGCGACCGAGACCCGTTGCCGTTTTCGGCAGATCAGCGCGGTCACCAGCGGCGTCAAGGAACTCCGCACAATCCTGAGCGAGGCCCGCGACGAATTGGTCGCGGGTGGGCCCAAGACGGTGCTGTTCGTCGACGAGATCCATCACTTCAATAAGTCGCAGCAGGATGCCCTGTTGCCGGATGTCGAGGAAGGCATCGTGACGCTGATCGGCGCCACCACGTCCAATCCGTTCTTTGCCGTCAACAGTGCCTTGGTCAGCCGCAGTCAGATCTTCCAGTTCGAGCCGCTCTCGCCGGAGGACATCCGCATCCTGCTGCGGCGTGCTTTGGCCGACAAGGACCGCGGCCTGGGGCGGCACGACGTGCGGTTGCACGACGAGGCCCTGGCGTTTCTGGCCGAAGTCTGCGACGGCGACGCGCGGCGGGCACTGGCCGCGTTGGAGATCGGCGTACTCTCCAGCGACGTGCGGCCGCTGGAATTCACGCGGGCCTTGGCCGCGGAATCCGTGCAGCGTAAAGCCATCGTCTACGATCCCAGCGGCGACGCGCATTACGACACGGCCAGCGCGCTGATCAAGAGCATTCGCGGCAGCGATCCGGACGCGGCTATCTATTGGCTGGCCCGCATGCTCGAAGGCGGTGAGGACATTCGCTTCGTCTGCCGCCGGTTGGTCATCCTGGCCAGCGAGGACATCGGCAACGCCGACCCTCACGCATTGTCACTGGCGGTCGCCGCGATGCAGGCCTGCGAGTTTCTGGGCCTGCCCGAGTGCCAGCTGACGCTGGCTCAGGCGGTGACGTACCTGGCGTGTGCACCCAAGTCCAATGCGGCGACGGTGGCGATCGGCGAGGCCCGCCGCGACGTTCGTGAGGCCCGCCTGCTGCCCGTGCCGGTGCACTTGCGCGACGCTCATTACGGCGGCGCCAAGCAACTCGGGCACGGCGCCAGCTACCAGTACTCCCACGAGACGGATTCGGGCGTTGCGGCTCAGGACTACTTGGGTGTGGACCGGGAGTACTACCGCCCGACGGAGCATGGCTTCGAGGCCAAGCTGGTCCAGCGATTGGTGGTCATTCGCGAGACGCTGAAGCTGGGGAAAGAGCGACCCAGCGACGCGGGTAAGTAGCCCCACTGACGCGAACTGCTTCGGAAGTCGCAAGTTCCAGCCAAGGAACTGGTTACGGGGCTCTGCCCCGCAACAGACATGTTTGATTTGCGGGATCGTTTTCTGTCGTGCCGAACGCCCTCGCTCCTACTTGCCTTGCCAGACGCTGCAGCGTACCATGCACGGAGTTGCATCGACCGGCGGAGGCGAATCGGTGAAGTTCAGCGAACTCGTTCGATTATTGGACGCGAATGGTTTTAATCTTGTCAAGGAAAAGGGCTCGATTCGCTACTACGGCAGGCCCGGTTGGGACAAGTTAGTCCGCGTCGACTACCACGGGTCGAAAGAGGTTCCGACGGGGACCTGCCACGCGATTCTCAAGGCCGCCGGCATCAGATGGTACTGAGGGGGGGGTTAGGATGGTCGATCTGCTCTATTCGCTGGTCATCGAAGCGACCGAAGAGGCGGATTTTTTCGGCTTCTATTCGCCTGAATTGGAAGGGTTTACCGGAGTGGGCCATTCGGTCGAAGATTGCCTCTACAAGGCGAAGTGGGGCATGAAGGAGCACGTGGCGTTGCTGACGGAGCAGCACTTGCCAGTGCCAGCGATCAACGCGGCCCCCAAGATCACGATCCAAAACGCCGAACGTGCCACCGTGGTGTGATTCGTGAATCTAGCGGTCGCCTGCCGCGATCAAGTCTTGCACCATGGCCAGCATGTCAGTGGTCGTGTGCTGCAGCCGTTCTTGCCACAAGGACTGAAGCGGGCCGGTGGCGTCGAACAGATCGGGCGGGAAGCAGGTCAGAATGCTGGCCGCAATTTGGCTGTTCAGCGTCTCGTTGGGAGTGGCCCGGTAGAGTCCAGTCCGGAAGGCCGCCTTGATCGACGTCTGGAACAGCTGCCAGGCTTGTACGCCGTGTTTGATACGTCGGAGATCATCCAGGTCGCGGGCGAACTCGTGCAGTCGCACCGTGTCGAACGCCACAGCGGCCGCGTCCGCCTCGCCGTTCGGGACCAAGAGCGCCAGCAACAGATCCGTCCAGCGTTCGGCGCTTCGCCGGAGTTTGTCTATGGCCACCCCCAGCTGTCGCTCCGATTCCGGCGTCTGCCAGAGCAACTTCAGCGCGATGTGTCGAGCGACTTCGTGACACCGGAATACGTTCCACACGACTGGCGCCCCGCAGCTCGCCAGGTGTTGACGATCGTACTGACAAACCAGGGCCGTCCAAACGCGTGTCAACAATTCGCTGGCAAAGATCTCCTCCATGACCGGAGCCAGCTTAGCTATCCCCGGCGTGCGCGAGGGTGTGGCAGACGGCTCTTCCGACGTTTGGCCGAGCAGGACCTGCATCCAACGGTGGAAGCGGCTTTTCGAAGTGATCCAATACTGCCGCAGTCCGCTCTCGGACAACCGGCCGCGTCCGCGTACGAACCGAGACCCGTTCGCTGCCACCAAGCCACTCAGTTCTGCCAGCTCGCAAGTCTGCATAACGCTTCGTTCTTTGCCAGAAATTCCCTGGCCCCCCTCTTTTCCGGAAAGACTGCGTAACCGGAACACGCGGTTTAGGTTTCTGGGAACCGCTGGCGGGACAGGGACCAGTCGTGTCGCAAGCCCCGCGCCGAAGGCCGCGATTCAGTAGTTCCAAGTTCGGAATGTAGCCGAACTCGTGAGAGTTCAGGGGGTTGGGAAGAACTCCTGAATTCTTACGAATTCAGCTACGCCAATTCGCAACGCCGCTACGAACTTGGAACTACTGAAATTGGACGCGGCAGGAATATTTCCGGCTGTTCCGCAGATGTGACGTCTCTCGGACGTCGTCCGGGTTGTCGGAGGTGGAAGAAATGCCACGTCCGGCGGCGACGGGATGTTGCCCACAAGCAACACACACCATCCGGCCTCAACGGCGGGACAGGCGAAAGGGAGCTTTGAGGAACTGCGTTCCCAAGCGAAGCTTGGGAATGAGGGCCAAGGCCCATTGCTGTGAACATCTTCACGCCTCTCTCGTTCCGATGCTCTGCGTCGGAACGCAAGCCACGGACGCTCGGCGTCCTTAGACAGATGACGCGGAGCGTCGAAACATTTGCATTCCCAAACCCTAAGAGCCCAACTTTGGCGCGGCCGACCCAACGGGCTGTGAAAGAATCGTAGGGTGGGCCAAGTACTCGCGGCCCACCATCTGGTGCATCGGCGCAGCGCTTGATGCACCCTACGGTGAATGATCCGGAATCGGAGCTGGGATCTCTTCGTCCGGCACGTCCGGCAGAACCATTTTCCCGGGCCAGCAATCGCCTTCTTCCCCGAGACCCGGATAGCCCTGCTGTGGACCGATCGGGCCCGGATCAACCCACACCCCATCGGCATCCAACTGCAGCGTCCCGAGACCAAAATCGAGGGCCCGCCGCAGGACCTCGTAGCTGATCCAGACACTGAGGAAATCGTTCTGGGCGTTCAGCAAATCGGTCAGGGCCTGCACCGCATCGCGGGCGGCCGTGGGATTCACCGAGGCCGCAGGAGCCGGAGCGAGCGTGGTACCTGCTTTGGGCAACGCCAGTAGATCACGGAGGTCGTAGTTGAGGCCGACTTGCTCGCTGGCCGTGCGGAGGGCCTGCCGGCGGATGTCGAGGTTGCGCTGATTCGCTTGCACGATACGCAGGATCTCCCGCAGTTCGCGAGAGACAGAATCTTCGTAGCGGTAGTAGGCGCGACGTGCCTGCTGGTACTCGATCAGCGACTGGCGATAGGTATTCCGTTCGGCCAGGCGGGTCAGCGGAGCGTCAAACGCCAGCCCCACTCGCAGGCGGCCGGTGGCGGGGTCGAGGTTCAGCGGGTTGTTGCCGCTGTTCTTGATGTCGCCACTGAACACCACGTCCAATCCGCTCTTCAGGCTATTGGCGTTGAACTGGATCAACCGCCAGGTGTCGACCAAGGACGCCCGTGCATTCATCCAGTCCAACCGGTTGGCACGGGCGATCTCCAACGCGGCGTCCGGGTGCAAGTCCACCGGCACCAAAGCCACCGTCTCGGTACGCAGACGAGCTTGAACCAGCGACAGGTCCAGAACCTGGTTAGCCAGGTCGCCAAGTCTCTGGGGGATGGCCGGCGAGATCTCCTGACGGAAGCGATCCGTCAACGCCTGCGGCGTCAGCGTAGGCCCCTCTTGAACTAAGGCGTCGATGCGATCCTGGTATGTGCGCATCTGACCAGGCAACGCGTTGAACTGCTCCGGGGCGTCGGCCAACGCTTCCGCGAATTGCGCGAACAGCCGTCGAAAACGTCGGATTTCCACGGCCTGAGTCTGACCCTCGGCCTCGCTCTCGTCCGACACCGTGCGCCACGCATCCAACTGGACCGGCCAGCCGTTGTTGGCCCGCAGTTGCTGAGACTCGGTCATCAGCGGTTGCGTGTCCGCCGTCACCGCGGTGCGCAATTGCTGCAGGAGCGGCGGCCGCTGTTCCAGCGGGGTGTCGCTCAACGTCTGCACACGAACGCGATAACGCTGGTACAGATCGCGGGTGACGGGATTCGCATCCGTTCGCATCCACGACAAGTCAAGGTCGGTGCCTTTGGTGAGTTGTTGCTGCAGTCGTTCGACATTCGCCACGGCGTCTTGGACCTGCTTCCAGTGCCGTAGTTCCGGCGCCCAGTCCTCGTCGCGTTCAATCGCCAGACGCAGGCCTGTCAGCAGTGCCAGGTCGCGGCCCAGGGCGGTTACCTCGGCCCCGGCTTGGCCGTTGGAAGCACCTCGCTCAATCGCCTGTTTCAAGGTGTCGTTCAACTGGCCCCCCAGCTTCAGGCCATCCACGCGCACCCGGCGAATCTGGGCCTCCTCGCCATCCATGAGCTGACGACGGGTCTGCTCGACTTCGTTCAGCAAATCCTTCAACTCGCGTAGACCGTCGGCCCGTTTCTCGCTCCAGGTCATCATCGGTTCGTCGCCCTGGGGCAAGATCGCGAGGATCTTGTCGCCGACTTTCGTCTGCAGTTCGCTCAGTTGCTTGCGGATCGGGCGGATGGCGGGGTCGATCAGATTCACACGTTCCAACATCCCCCGGTCGATCTTCACGCAAATCTGAGGGGGCAGTCCGAGCAGGAGCTTGAAACGATCCAGGAGGACCAGGTAGTTGGCATCGGCATTGACGAGCCGGCTTTCGGCATTCAGGATGGCTTGCCTGGCCTGGGCCACCTGCAGACGTTGCCGCACCACGTCGCTGTTCTGGTAAGGTTTCGTTCTCAGCAACTCCTGCAACGTGAAGAGGAGTTGGAGGTAGTTCCACCGCAAGTCGTTCAGGTTGTCCTCCTGATTGAAGATCTCTTGCTGTCCCTGAAGCAGGCCCAGGAAGCCACCCGCCTGGCCGGCGCCGGTGCCACCGCCCGAAATCACGCCACCGCCCCCTGTCCCGCCGCCAGCCAGCCCCCCAAATCCGGAGCCGACACCGGTGAAACCTTCCAAGCCCGCCCCAAACACGCCACCGCGTCGGGACGGACCCGTGCCGGGATCGCGTCCGGTCATGATCTGCACGTAGAAGCCCTGGCGATAACGTTCCATCTGGCGGACATTGGCCAGCAGCGTCCGTTCGGTCAGCGTCAAACGTTCCATGACGCGATTCCGGCCGGCGCCGCGCAGGAGAGGCTGCACGAGGCTGAAGTCCAGCAGCGTCGTGGTCGCGAATTCGGAACCGGAACCGGAAAACTGCCACATCACCGAGTTAGCGAAGTCCACCACCAACGTGGAGCCCGTGGTGAAGAGCCGATTTGCCTTCAAGCCGATACCTCCGTTGCGGACCACATCGCTCTCCACAGGCGGGCCGTTGTGGGTCGCCATCGCCAACACCTGCTGATACTCGCCTCGGTCGTTTCTGGTCGAACCCTCGACGGCGGAATCGACGGCGTAACCGCCGAAGAATTGCGTGTCAAAGCGAAAACGCTCAAAACTCACGTCCAACGCCGAGAGATACAACTGCTCCAACAGCCGCTGGTAGTCCGGCGAATGCAGCAGGGCCAGTTTCACCGACATGCGGTCGTCCAGCACGAGGACCCCGTGTTCATCCAGCGGCAAGTACGCTTGCCAAAGCGGATTCTGCAGGTCCTTCGTGTCGCCCCAGTCATGCCAGTGCTTGTAGCCTTTCTTGCCGTCGACCCGATGCATCAACTTGTGCGATTCAGGGTCGTCCGGCGGCAGCGGCGGGC
>JAPLNJ010000937.1 GCA_026692885.1 Planctomycetota bacterium
CGGGGTCGAATGGTACGAGGTTAAGCGTAAGTCGCTGTTATTCCGCCAGTTTCCCCACTGGGCTTGCCCCAGTGGAAAAAGGGTTTGGTCACTAACAGCGGCCCCCACCACCTCTATTCCCCTTCGCCGCATTCACCGCCGCCTGCGGCGGCGGTGAATGCGGCGAAGGGGACGGGATGTGGTTGCGGTACGCGGCCTTGGTTTTCAAACCTCTTGTCCACTGGGGCAAGCCCAGTGGGGATTGGAGGTTACGCTTAACCTCGTGCCATTCGGGAAAAGCCCCGTCGTGGCGGGAAATCGCTCCTGCTGTCCTTAACCTCGTACCATTCGGCACGGGGCCGGTGGGGACCAGGCAAATGCGCAACTTCAAAGGCTGGAGGCGGGCACACACGCGATAGCGAGACCACAAAAATTCTGGACGGATCGGGTCCTCTGCGACACAATGACCGTTGTAACGGTGTCGTCAGGAAACAGTCTTTCTGGAAGAGGGATGTACGATGGCAGGACAACGACCGACAGAGCAAGTAACCACGGAAGCAGACAGTCGCGACTGTTCGACGTGGCGGCTCGTAGTCAAGACGGCTGCCAGCTGGGCGGTGTTCAGCGCCCTGCTGGTTCCCGTGTGGCCGGCAGCCTTGGCGGTAGGGGCTGAAGAAGCGGCCAGCGACACGGCGGACAGCGCCAGGAGCCCAAGTGACAGAGCTCGCCCCCAGGCGGATAAGCCTGAGCCGGAAGCAGCCATCCCCACGGCTGCAGACCAGCCAACCTGCATCGCGGAGACGTCTGCGCCGAGAACCGATTGCCGACGTGGCAGCTGGCATTGGAATGGCTGTCGATGGCGATTTGGCGGTGGGCAGTTTCGGATTGGCTGCCCGCGTTGAAGGGGGGGGCGAGAATCGTCTGCTCAAGCCACTCACGGCATTAACGTCACCGGCAAACACGGAACGCGTCCAGGCATGTCCAGGCACCTTGTTCGATCTATTGGTGCTCGGTAGAATTCTGTCGTTAGGCGCCGCGTCAAAATAAGTTGATCATTTTGTAGCAGGCACACTCCGTGTGCCGTCCGCGTTTTACGGCACACGGAGTGTGCCTACTACTTTGAAATTCGTCAACTTATTTTGACGCGACGCCTTACCTGGCGTTTTCGGTTCATCGCCCCGGCGGTGAAGGCACACGTTTTCACGGAGCGGTTGCATGCAGACTCGTGGTTGGGGCAGTGTCACCTTGTGCAGTTTTGTACTTTTGATTGCGGAGGTTGCTTTGAGCGCTGACAGACTTGACGATGTTGCTTTTCCAAAACTCCCCAAGACCGCTGGGAAGATCGACGACGACGCGCCCAAGGCGTTTCAGACGACGAAGTCCGGCCTGAAATATCGCATCCTGCGCAAGGGAACAGGAGCCCAGCCCACGGCGACAGATACGGTCAAAGTGCATTACCATGGTTGGCTCAATAACGGCACGGTCTTTGACAGTTCCTACAACCGTGGCCAATCGATTTCCTTCCCGCTCAACGGCGTGATCAAGGGCTGGACGGAGGGCATGCAGTTGGTCGGTCAAGGTGGCATGCTTGAATTAGAGATTCCGCCCGGTTTGGCTTATGGCGATCGCGGAGCTGGCTCGGCAGTGCCCCCCAAGGCGACGCTCCACTTCGTGGTGGAACTGTTGAACGTGCAGTAGCCACTTCGCAGGTTACTCGTACCGCAACGATTCGATCGGGTCGAGTCGGCTGGCCTTGCGCGCGGGGTAGTAACCGAAGAACATGCCGACAGCCCCGGAGAAGCCCAAGGCGACGAGAATCGCCCAGAGCGAGATCATCACAGGCCATTGCACGCCTTCCATGAAGGCGTTGATGCCGTAAGTGATCCCCATGGCAGCGGCGATGCCGATGGCGACGCCCAGTGCCCCGCCCAGCGTCGAGAGCAGGATCGCTTCCAGCAGGAACTGCCGCAGGATGTCACGCGATCGCGCGCCGACAGCCAAGCGGATGCCGATCTCGCGAGTCCGTTCCGTGACCGACACCAACATGATGTTCATGATGCCCACTCCGCCCACCAACAGCGACACGCTGGCCACGGAACCCAATAACATGGTCATGACGGTGGAGACGATCTGTAGGACCTTGGCAATCTCGGCCGTGTTGTGGACGGCGAAATCGTCCGCGTCACCCTTCCGCAAGTGGTGCCGCTGACGCATCAGCGACTTGATCTCTTCCACCAATTCGTCCATGCGACCGGCCGAGCGGGCCGAGACTAGAGCGGCATCCACGTTGTTGAAGGCCGACCCGCTCAGGCGTTTCTTCACGGTGGTGAACGGAACAAATATCACATTGTCCTGGTCCGAACCGCCTAAGTTCGAACCTTTCTTCTCCAACACGCCGATGACCTGGAACGGGATGTTCTTGATGCGGAGCGTCTGTCCCAGCGGACTGGTGCCAGAGAACAGATTGTCGGCGATAGTCCGGCCGATGACACAGACCTTGGCCGCACCACGGACTTCTCGGTCGGTAAAAAAACCACCCTTGTCGACTTGCCAGTTGCGCACGATCAGATACGACGGGTTGACGCCGGAGATTTCGTTGGGGAACCAGTTTTGGTTGCCGACCACCACCTGTCCGCGCGCGACGACGATTGGCGTCGAGGCCAGGCAGGCGGAGCACTCGGTCGCGATGGCGTCCACGTCGATCGAGGTCAGCGTGACCTTACTCCCCGCGCCCCGCCGCACCCCGCCGCCCTGTTGCACCCCGGGCACCACGAAGACCATGTTGGTCCCGATCGTAGCAAACTGTTGTTGGACCATCTCGCCCGCGGACTGGCTGACGGAGACGAGCAAGATGACGGCGGCGACGCCGATCACGATGCCCAGCACGGTCAGTGCGGCCCGCATCTTGTTCTTGGCCAGGGCCCGGAAGGCCACACGTAAGATCAACCACAGGTTCATCGGTCTGTTCCTCGAAGTCGTAGGGCCAAGTACTCGCGGCCCACCAATTCCACGGAAACGGCCTTGCTTGCGACGGTGGGCCGCGAGTACTTGGCCCACTCTACGATTCTCTCGTTCCCACGCTCCGCGTGGGAACGCAAGTGTTTTGACGCTCTGCGTCGTCTGCCCAAGGACGCAGAGCGTCCGTGGCTTGCGTTCCGACGCAGAGCGTAGGAACGAGAAGAATTGAGGACTTGGACAACCGCAAGATGTTCACAGCAGTAGCATTTACCCCGGATTAGTCATACTCCTGTAGGCCGGAACAAGCAACCGGAAGCATTGCCGGAACTTTGGTCGCTTCCGGCGCGTGGCGTCTGCACCAAGCGGGTTCTTCCGGCGAGCGTCGGTTGCGCCGTTCCGGCATAGTCTTGCGCGACCTCGTTCCGGCCTACATGACTAATCCGGTATGCCTGTTAACACGCTTGTCGAGTCGCTCATAGAATCAAACTCGGTACTGCCACAACCACGGAACAAACTTCCAGCAGATAACCGGTGGTGGATCACCACACCCTGGGTGAAGCCTCATTATTCTGCTCATTCCCGTCCGGGTCAGCAAGCGGCGACGGGTATTGTTATAAGTGCCAAGGTCGGCCGCAGTTTCGCACGTCTCTGCCGATTACGTGCATGGCTGGGGCATGGCCCACGATTGAGACGCAGTTAGGTAAGCTTTTCGAACTCTGCCCACACTCACTTTCGTCGCCAACCGACACGAGTACGAGCATTGCTGAAGAAGGTGCGTCGGACGCCTAAGGTGAGACGGCCTACGATTTCGGACGGCCTTGTTTTTGTTGACGTCGCGAGAAGTTGGGGACTTGTCAGGGGGAGGTGCGGATGTGATACTAACCACTGCCGATTGGCGGGGTAGCTCAGTTGGTCTAGAGCAGCGGAATCATAATCCGCGTGTCGTGGGTTCGACTCCCACCCCCGCTACTAGTTGTTTGTGGTGGGAAGATGATCCGCAGATTCAGCCTACCGGTCCCAAGAAGGGTTTCATGCAATGGGCGTTCAACGGCGAATTCAGACACAACTCGTCAATAGCATTACCGTCGTCACGTTCGTGGATCGTAAGATTCTGGACGCGGCCAACATCCAGGAACTGGGCGACGAATTATTCGCTCTGGTCGAACAGGATGGCCTCACCGCCCTGGTACTCGACTTTCAGACGGTGGAGTTCCTCTCTAGCGCGGCCTTGAACAAGCTGATCATCCTGGATAAGAAGTCCAAGGGGAAGAGTGGCAAACTCAGGTTGTGCAATCTTAAACCGGAAATCCAAGAAGTGTTCGTGATCACCCGGCTGAACCAGCTGTTCGATATCCGGGATTCGGTCGACGATGCGCTGGCCGCTTTCAAGTCTTAGGGTTCGCGAGCGGCTACTGGTTGTTTGGGGGAAGATGCTCCGCAAGTTCTGCCTATCGGTCCCAAGAAGGGTCTCCTGCAATGGGCGTTCAACGGCGAATCCAGACGCAGCTCGTCAATGGCGTCACCGTCGTCACGTTCGTGGATCGTAAGATTCTGGACGCGGCCAACATCCGAGAACTGGGCGACGAGTTGTCAGCTCTGGTCGAACAGGATGGCCTTACCTCCCTGGTACTCGACTTCCAGGCGGTGCAGTTCCTCTCCAGCGCGGCATTGAGCAAGCTGATCGTCCTGGACAGGAAGGTCAAGGGGAAGAGCGGCAAACTTGTTCTGTGCAGTCTCAAGCCGGAAATCCAAGAGGTGATCGCGATTTGTCGGCTGCCTTTCGATATCCGGAGTTCGGTCAACGACGCGCTGGCCGTTTTCAAGTCTTAGGGTCCGCAAGAGATTCGGGCTGGACAGCAGGCATGGATAAGAAAGCTAAGAAAAGACTCGACACGATCCACCAGCACCTGCAGACCTTGCGGCAGCAGTTGGCCGGGGTCAAGAAGCAACCGGACGAACCCGGCGAGATCGAGCGTCTGCAGAAGGAGATCGCCAAGCTCGAAGCCGAAGCTGCGAAGCTGAAAGCCTCGTGAGTGGCCCCACGCCAATCGATCGAGGCGGACCGCCGGTCGCCGAGAGCTATTCTCCGGCTCCCAAGACGACGCCCACGTTGACTTCACGGCCCTCTCGGACCACCGTCAAGAGCACCTCTTCGCCCGGCCGCTTTCTTTCAATGGCGGACAGCAAGTCATCCGCTTTCTTGACCCGCTGGCCGTCGACCGCCACGATCATGTCGGCGTAGTTGCGATCGATACGGGTTTCCTCGTAGCTGAACGGTCCCTTGCGTTTCTGCTGACGGACCACCCGGAAGCCCCGCACACCGGCACGCTCGGCCGGACCGCCTTCGGCCAGCGTGGCGATGACCAAGCCCTGCTCCGTCTGATAGACTCGCGTGATGCCGATGTCCGGCCGGATGACGCGTCCCTTTTCGATCAACTGCGGCACCACCCGCCCGATGATGTTGACCGGGATGGCGAATCCTACGCCCGTGTTGGCCCCGGTCGGACTGGCGATGGCGGTGTTCATCCCGATCAAGCGGCCGTGACTGTCCAACAAAGGTCCGCCGGAGTTGCCCTGATTCAGTGCGGCGTCGATCTGGATGATCGACTTCATCGTTCGCCCGCTCCGCGATGGCAGCGACCGATTGAGACTCGAGATAATGCCGACCGTCATGGTCCGTTCCAAGCCGAACGGGTTTCCGATTGCGAAGGCTTTCTGGCCCACCCGCAGATTTGACGAATCGGCGAATTCGACCGGGAACAAGGATTCACGCGGGGCTTTGATGTGCAGCACCGCAATGTCGAACACCGGATCCGCCCCCTTTAGGCTGGCATCGTAGCTTTCGCCGTTGGACAGGGTGACGCGGGCGTCCTGAGCCCCTTCGATCACGTGGTAATTTGTCAGAATGTGGCCGTCCTGGTCCAGTACGGATCCGGAGCCGGCACCCTCGGCAGGTTCCAGGGCGATGAACCACTCCGCACGCGGGATGCGGGTCGTGATATTCACCACGCTGCGATTGACTTTCTCGTAAACCGCGATGTTGACCCGTTCCTCCGGCGTGTACTCGTCCGTGACACCTAAGTCAAGCGGAACGGCGGTGCGGTCCTGGGCCGCCAACCGCGGCTCGACAGGACGGGCGGTGAGTGCGACGGCCACCAAGGCGCCACAAAACCCCGAAATCACGCAAGCGATCAAGTATCTGTTCATGCTGTCTCTGCTCCTTGTGCTTGTGAGCAAGGATACGAAAAACTCGGCGTCTTGACCAGTTGATTCTGATCCCTCACCGCTTGTCTCGGTAAGCCTGGCCGTTTACGCTACGTCGCTACTGCGAAAGGAGCACACTATGTACGTCGTCGCTGTCACCGTTCACGTAAAACCCGATTGTGTAGATGCGTTTGTGAAGGCCACGTTGGATAACGCCAGAAACACCCGGCGCGAACCGGAGAACGCCCGGTTCGATGTCTTGCAGGCCGAGGACGATCCGAATCGATTTCTGCTGTACGAGGCGTATCACAGCCTGGAAGGGTTCGTGAAGCATCAACAGACGCAACACTACCTGCGTTGGAAAACCGCCATGGCCGACGCGATGGCCCAACCGCGTCAAGGCCTCAAACACCAGAGCATCTTCTTCGGCGATACGGTGTCGTAGTCATGGAACCGTTCGAATTCTTCACCGT
>JAPLNJ010000938.1 GCA_026692885.1 Planctomycetota bacterium
GAGCACTCCCACCGACTCACGTCGGGAGCTTCTCGAACAGAAGCAGCTAGCAGTGACTGCATTTCACACCGTTACGATCAAGGCCCGCGACCGACGTTCACCGACGCGATCTTCGGTGGGGGCGTACTCGAAACCGTAAAACCCCATTCTTGACACCGACATGCTGCGTCCCATTTTTTTTGTCAGCTCCGGGCTAGGCGTGTAGACGAAGCGCGTTCGGAGATTGTATCTTAGCGGGAACTTGCATCTGGTATAGGAACCGAGGAGTAACTCATGCCGACTCTCCATCTGGCTGCCGTGGACTATCTAATCCTGGCTGTCTATTTCGTGTTCGTGTTGGGGATCGGCTGGGCGCTGAAGCGGCACATGAAGACCAGCACCGACTTCTTCCTGTCGGGCCGCGCCATTCCGGCTTGGATTTGCGGTCTGGCGTTCATCTCGGCCAACCTGGGCGCTCAGGAAGTTATCGGCATGGCGGCGTCTGGAGCCAAGTACGGCATCATGACCAGCCATTTTTACTGGGTCGGCGCGATTCCTGCCATGGTGTTCGTGGGCATCTTCATGATGCCCTTCTACTACGGCTCTAAGGCACGCTCGGTGCCAGAGTACCTGAAGCTGCGGTTCGACGAGAAGACACGGGCCTTCAATGCCGTCTCCTTCGCCGTGATGACGGTCTTCTCGTCCGGCATTTCGATGCATGCCCTGGCCCTGCTGCTGTCGCACATTTTGGGCTTCAACTACCACCTGTGTATTGCCGCTTCGGCGCTGATCGTGCTCGGCTACATCTTCCTCGGCGGGCTGACCTCCGCGATCTATAACGAGGTGCTGCAGTTCTTCATGATCGTGTTTGGTTTTCTGCCGCTGGTGTGGTTGGGCTTGGAGAGCGTGGGCGGCTGGGATGCGCTGGTGACGAAACTCAACGCGGTAGCGACCAGTCCGGCTAATCCGGCGGGCAAGGTGTTTGCGGAGGGCGCCTGGACGCAATCCTGGTCGCACATGGGATCGGGGGCGGATAATCCGATGGGCGTGGAGTGGTTCGGCATGGTGATGGGCTTAGGATTCGTGTTGTCGTTCGGATACTGGTGTACCGACTTCCTGGTCGTCCAGCGGGCGATGGCTGCGGATTCGATGTCCGCCGCACGCCGCACCCCGTTGATTGCCGCCGTGCCCAAGATGCTGTTTCCGGCGCTGGTGATTCTGCCGGGCATGATCGCCATCGCGCTGTATGACGGCGGCGACCGGTTTCTGCCTTTCGTCGACAACGATCCGACCAAGGGCCTGGACTACAACATGACTGTTCCCGCCATGCTGGCCAAGTTCTGTCCGTCCGGCCTCCTCGGCGTCGGGATTACGGCCCTGATGGCGTCGTTCATGTCGGGCATGGCCGGCAACGTGACGGCGTTCAATACGGTCTGGACCTATGACCTGTACCAGAGCTATATCCGGCCGGGGCAATCCGATCAGCACTATCTGCGCATGGGCCACATCATTACGGTCGTCGGCATCCTAATCAGTGTCGCCTGCGCCTATGTCGCCAGTGCTTTCAATAACATCATGGACATGCTGCAGCTGGTGTTCGGCTTCGTCAACGCGCCGCTGTTCGCCACCTTCCTGTTGGGCATGTTCTGGCGGCGGGCTACCGGCCACGGCGCGTTTTTCGGCTTGTTGGCTGGCACCTTGGCTGCGGCCTTGCACCATGGTCTGACCCTGCCCGCCGACGCCGTCGCTGCCGGCGTCAAGGGTGGCTGGCTGGTCGGCGCCGACCACGTGCTGCACCGGTATCCCGTGGACATGGCCCAAAACTTCTGGGCCGCGATCTACGCCTGGACCGCTTGCTTTCTGACGACCATCGTCGTCTCGTTAGTCACAGCGCGGAACAAGACAGATAACGAGCTGCGGGGACTCGTGTATTCCTTGACGCCGCGCGTGAAAGAGCACGGGGTGCCGTGGTACAAACAACCGGCGCTACTGGGCTGCCTCGTGCTGGCGGCGACCGCCATCCTGAACGTAATCTTCTGGTAGAACGTAATCTTCTGGTAGCTTGAGCACCGGTGCGCGGGGGCGAGCCTCCCGCTGCACGCACCCACTCAAGGGTTAAGGCAAGGAGCGATCGATGCAACTCGACATCCGCATCCCCATGGGCTTGATGTTTACCATCATCGGTGTCATTCTCGCCGGATATGGCCTGTTGACCTGGTCGGACGCCGAGCTGTATAAGCTCTCGCTGGGCTACAACGTGAACTTCTGGTGGGGACTAGTCTTGTCAGCCTTTGGCGGTGTCATGCTGTACTTTGCACGCCGGGCCGCCCGGCCGGAGAAGAAGGATTCAACCGCACCGTGACACGCCCCGACCAAGACGACCTCCAAGTACGTGATGAACTGGTTCAACTCGCTGCCCAGCAACGCCTGCAGATTGCGGGTGGCTGCATCCGCCGCACCTCTTCGCGGTTCTGCTTGGGCGTCGAGCACGGCGACTACAACGGCACCGAGTTGTTCGGCGTGGGTATCGATCGGTTCATCTGGATGGCCTTCCGGCCGAACGGGACGCGTCGCGTCCGGCTGTTCAGCCGCAACTTTGCCGACGCGGGTGTGGTGGCCTTCCAGCTGGGCGAAGTGCCGCCGCCGCGCACGGAGAAGTACTACGACCACTGGGCACGCTTTCCCTTGGGCGTCGACTACATCCTGCACCAAGCCGGTTACCGGCTGACACAAGGGTTCGACGCGGTCCTGCTGGGCAACATCCCTGGCGGCGGCATGTCCCGCTCGGCGTCGCTCACGCTCAACCTGATCCTCGCCTTCTTCGACGTCAACGGAATTGTGGAGACCGACGGGTTGAAGATCGTGGACTTGGCGCAGGCGGTCGAGAACCAATACATCGGCTCGCCCTGCGGCAAGCTGGATCAGATCATGATCTACTTTGCCAAGGCAGGCCGGGGCGCGTACTACAATCCCCAGGCCCGCACGATTGCGCATCTTCCGCTCGGTGCCTGCGCGGCGGATTTCCGCATCATCAGCCTGGATACCGGCACGCTACGGCCGGGGCTGGAGAAGTCCACGTACAAGACCCGCCGCACGGAGTGTGAGCAGCTGGCCGCGTTGGCCGCACCGGAGTTCGGCATCTCCTGTTTGGCCGACGTGCGGACTCCGGAGTTGTACCAACGGATGCTGGATCGGTTTGGCGAGTCGCAACCGGATCTATGCGACCGCCTGAAGTACATCTATAGCGCTCAGCAGCGGTTCTACCGCATGCTCGACGCCTGGAAGGCGGGCGACATCGTGACGGTCGGCGCGCTGTTCCGCGAGGACGGCCTCGGCCTGCGCGACGACTACAAGATTTCCGGCCCTGAGTTGGAAACCATGTGCGACATCGTGCGGGCCGTGCCGGGCGTGTACGGCGAGCGGATGCTCGGCGGTGGTGACAAGGGTGCCTCCGGGGCGCTGGTGGCCGCCGATAGCGTCGCCTCGGTGCGAGCCGCCGTGACGCAGGGTTACCCGCGCAGCCGCCCGTCCCACGCCGACGGCCACGCCGTGCACGTCTGCAAAGTGGTGGACGGGGTCGCGTCGTTTGACGGCATCCTTTGAGGATCGCTCAAGGCTTAAACACACGCCGCAAGCTCTCGTTACATGAAGTTTGCCACGTCCTAGGATGCAACTCACTAGCCAGAATACGGCCCGCAGCCAGGGAGCGAACCATCGGCGTTGGCCCCGCTTAGCGGCTGGAAAAGAACAAGTCCGTTGTTTGACCGTAGGACGGATTGGCACTTCGGCCCGATGTTTCGGACCGAAGTGCCAATCCGTCCTACCGCCGATTCGCCAAGTTGTTTCTTTACAGCCGCTTAGAACTCCCGCAAAGACTCATGTGTCCCCTTATGGATTTCGTACCAGAACTCAAGCGCCGCCTCGTGCTTGTCGCGCTGGAACTTGTCGAGCCACGTGAGGAGTTCTGGGCGGCCGTCACCATCGACTTCCCGCTTGCGTTGTAGGAACGTATGCAGGAAATCAACGTTACGCTCAGATTCCCAGAAGATGGACGAATTCCGACTGTTGATGCGGCTGGCCGTAACCGCGGTTCGAGCCAAATACTGTTCCTTCACACCGAACAGCGTGCCGACGATTTCGGGCAACATCTCCTCGGCCCACAGCCGATGGAACCGGCACATGCCCAGGTTGTCCATGACCAACTCGCCGCGGAATCGCTCGGCATTCAGATGCCCCAGACTGCGTGGTGGTACGAAATCGTTGCCGTAATACATGTAGTACTTGCCCATGATCGGCATCGGCGAGATGGCGCCGGGCGTCCAATACTGGTTGGGAACCATCCAGCCCTTGCGCCCAAAGCCCACGAAGACGAAAGCGTCCAGCACTTGTTTTCCCTTCTCACGCGCCCAGCGCCGGGCGACCTTGCGGGCTCCCTCGGTCAGGTCCAGGCGGCCGCGTTTCTGGATGATCGCGTCCAAGAGTGCCATGCCCAACTCGGCATTGTGCATCGAGTCGGACTCGACACGAAAGCCCGACGGCGAAAATGCTGGCCGGCCTTGCACGCCCAGTTCCTCGGGCTCGGCGAGGCCCTGATCCAGACATTCCAGTAGCCACGAGAGCACGCCGCCCACGGAGATCCCGTCGAAGCCGTAACTATCGGCGTGGTGATTCAGACGCTCGGCAGCCCGCTGATCAAAAATGCCGCAGAGCGGACCCATGGTCTGGTAGGGCTCGTAGTCCTTCTTGAACTCGTCGCGAGTCTTCTTGCACACGGCTGGGCACGGTTCGCCGCAATTGTGGTTCTGCTTGGTGGCGATGGTCTCCTCGTTGAACTGACGCAGATAATGGTCGACGATGAACTTCTGGTGCAGATCCCGACGTTCGGATTCCGGCATGTAGATGGTACGGTAGTTGAACGCCAGGACGCGGCCGCCGATGGTAGCGTAATTCACGCCGAAGGTCCCGCCGGTCTCGAACTTCGGATCGTAGCGGTACTTGACCGTAGCCTCCATGTCCTTGGCAAGAAGCCGCTGGTTGTACTTCTCCTGAAACCATTGGTCGGCCACTTTCCGGTCGCGAAAGTCTTCGTCGACGAACGTGCCTCCGTAAATGACGGCCGCAATCCCGTGCTGCTGGAGCATCTTGCTCCCGAAGCCGCCGCGGCCAGCCCAGGTATCGATCGCGCTCAGTTGCCCCTTCGTAATGGGCACGGAAGCCACGGCCCCAAAATCCGTGGCCTCAGCCGCCGGACCCACGGCCAGGATCCGGGGGTCGGTCTGGTAGTCGCTGCCGAATCGATCGAAGACGTGATCCAGTAGGGAATACACACCGCCGCGCCCGTCGCGCCAGACCTGCCGGATGTCAACCGTTTCAAGGCGGACCTCGATCTCCTCGCCGTGCGTTCGGTTAAGATAAAGAATCGAAGGTGTGGGAGCCCTGCCCACCAGGGATACCATGTTGATACCCAGGTTGTCGAACACCAACCCGGCCCCACCCATGCTGGACACGTAGAATCCGCCCCAACAGGTCGAGAAGCCAGACACAATCAGCCGGTTCGACCCGGGCAGAATCGAACCCGCCAGCAGGCCCACACCAAGGTTCAAGCTGTTGAACTTACCCGCCAAGTGCAGCCCCAAGTCCACGAGCCCAAAGAAGTCACCCAAGGGGTAACGGGCGACCCGGTAGAAGCCGGTACTGGCGTCGACGAACAGGACCTTTTGATGAATTGTCATGGCTTCACCTTCTTGCTTCTGTCACGCCTGCGCAGCCTACCACGGCGACGACCACACATCAATCCCTTGATCTGCTCTGGATATGACCGGGATGCTGCAGGCTTTCCAGCAGTTTTGGCGTGAGAACAGCGAGATGTGGCAAGCTCGTTACGACTACTTCGAGGCCGCGCCCCACATCATCTTGCAGGCGTTCCTGCAGCGCGTGATCAACGGCGGTGGCCTGCTCGTGCGTGAGTACGCGCTCGGCCGCCAGCGGCTCGACCTGCTGGTCTGCTGGCAGGGGAACCGCTACGCGCTCGAACTGAAGATGAAGGAGCAGTACCGGCCCGGTGCCTCGCATTCGCAGATGTTCGGCTATCTCGACCGTCTCGGTTTGGCAGAAGGCTGGATGGTGGTCTTCGACCGCGATCAGGCCGTTAGCTGGGACGCTAAGCTGACCTGGCGGAGCATGGTCTTCGAAGGCAAGACCCTGCATGTGGTGGGGCTGTAGAAGCGGGGGGGGCAGGCGTCAGGGGGCACTCCAGCCTTTCAACGCTTATGTCAACACCGAGCCTTCCACGAACGGCCGGCCTGCGGCCAGTGCTGTGAGATTGGCCACGGTGGTGCACGCGATGTCGGACAACGCCTCGCGCGTCAGGAACGCCTGGTGCGCGGTGATGAGCACGTTGGGGAACGTGAGCAGCCGCGCCAGTTCGTCGTCCTGCAATATCTGGCCAGAGAGGTCCTCGAAAAAAATGCCTTCCTCCTCCTCGTAAACATCCAACGCCACGCCGCCGAGCCGCCCGGACTTGAGCGCCTCAATCAGGGCCGTGCTGTCAATCAATGCGCCCCGGCTGACGTTGATGATGATCGCGCCGGGCTTCATCAGGTCGATGGTTTCGCGACGGATGATGTACTTAGTCTCCGGCGTCAGGGGAACGTGGAGAGAGATGATATCACTGCGCCCCGCAAGCAAGAATGCGTCCACATACTCGACGCCTTGCTGGGCGGCCCAGTCCTGATTCGGGAACGGATCGTAGGCCAGGACCTGCATGCCGAATCCGCGCAGGATCTGGGCGACGATGCGCCCGATTTTGCCCGTGCCCACGATGCCGGCGGTCTTGCCATGCAGGTCGAAGCCGACCAAACCGTTCAGCGAAAAGTTCAACTCTCGCACCCGGTTGAAGGCGCGATGAATCTTGCGATTCAGGCTCAGCAGCAGCGCGACGGCGTGCTCGGCCACCGCGTACGGCGAGTAGACCGGGACGCGTGTGACGGCGAGCTTCAGATTCTTGGCGGCAGCGAGATCCAGGTTGTTGAACCCGGTGCAGCGCAGGGCTACGAGCTTCACGCCCTGGGCCGCCAACGCCTCCAGGCAGGGCTGGTCCAGCTGGTCATTGACGAAGACGCAGACGGCCTGGGCGCCCTGGGCGGTGGCTGCAGTATCCTTGGTGAGGCGGAACTCCAGGAAACGCCACTCGATGCCGCTGTGCGCCGAACTACGTTCCAGTTGCTCGCGGTCGTAAGGCTTGGTGTCGAAGACGGCGGTGGTGATCATGGGTCTGGTCGAATCTCCTTCTGGGCGAAGAATAAGTCAACATCGCTTGCGGAAGGCAAGCGGCGTGTCCCCGCTCCCAGCACATCCTGCATCAGATCGTCCAAGTCGTCTATGTGGCCTAAGCCGAGCACATGACCGAGTTCATGCGTGATGACCGTCAGCAGATCGACGCCGCCCTCGGCTGGGCTGGCTGCCGTAGCGTCTAACCCTATCCCTATCCCTCCACTCCGTTTGGAGAATTCCACGTCATCCGCCGACGATTGGTCGACAAACCAGCCGAAGCCGACCGCGTCTTGGTCTAGCCAAATGACCTGCGGGGACTCCAACCCCAGGATGAAGTCCGGCAGCTCAACGATTTGGAACTGAACTTGCTTCAACAAACTCAACCCGTTGCTGTCCAGGCCCGCCGCGGCCCAACGCGCCAAGCTCTGTTCCTTGACTGCTTCGAGTGTCTCGACCGTGAGCACGTCTTCGCCCTGTCCAGCGATTTTTCCGCTCACTTCTGTTCCTGGGATGCCTTTGGCCAGGAGCGATTGAGGGAACTGGAAATTCGCCAGCGATGCCAATTCCGCAGGCGTCAAGTAAGCCGCCGCTTGCCCGCCGAAGTCGGTAGCGGTCACCAGGGCATCAGCCGCAGCCATGGCTGCGGCGCGAGTGTCTGCCAAGATGGTGAAGTGCGTCAGACGCACCGTCTGGCCGGCCAGCACGGTCAGGCTGTAAGTCCACTCGATATTGTCGCCTCGATTACCGCTGAGCCGCACCAACGTCGGCTGCAAGCCTGCCGGTCCGTGGATGTAGTTGATGATCGCCGGGGCGCCGGTGCCGTCCGCGTCAACCGTACCGATCCACTGGTCCGTGGTCTCGACAGCGGTATCGCCGTCGGATGTCGCCCAGACCGTCGTAGCGTTGTCGGATCCCAGGTTCCCCGTGATGCGAACCGTGGTGGAAATAGGGCTGGCGGTGGAATTCTGAAACACCTCCACGGTGCGTGCGAAATCTTCGCCGCCCACATTGGGCACGGTAATCTCTCGGTGGACGCTCAGGCCACCGATGGTCTGCGCCGGAAGGATCAGCGTTCGCATGTCGTCTTGCGCGTTCAATTGCTGGGACGTGGGCGCATAGTCCACCGCACCCACTTGGAGCCGATTCAGCCCATCGAAGGCGTCGTGGCTGCCATTGACCAGCTGTCCGGCCATCACCCCGCCCGTCTGGACATCGAACAGCAGGCCGTGCGACGAGAATTGGGCAAACGCCGCCGTATTCTCCAGCACCACTACGTTGTTGCCGTCATAATTGGCTACGGCCAAGTCCGCCCGCCCATCCCCGTTCAGATCCCCGATTGCCACCGAAATGGGATCGCTGCCGCCGGAGTCGTACGTCGCCGTCGCCGCAAACGTCCCGCCCGCCTGGCGCAGCAACACCTCCAAGAAATTGCTAATCATGTTGACCACCGCCAGGTCCGCCCGCCCGTCACCGTTGAGATCCCCGATCGCTACCGACACGGGATAGATGACGCCGAAGCTGTACGTTGCCGTCGCCGCGAAGTTCCCGCCCGCCTGCCCAAACAGCACCCCCACGTTGTTGCTGCCCATGTTGGCCACGGCCAAGTCCGCGCGCCCGTCCCCGTTCAGGTCGCCGATCGCCACCGACACTGGATGGTTGCCGCAGTTGTAAGTCGTCGCCGCCGCGAACGTCCCGTCCGCCTGCCCCAGCAGGATCCCTACTGTGTCGCCCAAGTTGGCGACGGCCAGGTCCTCCCGCCCGTCCCCGTTCAGATCCCCGATCGCCACCGAAATGGGATAGTTGCCGCCGGAGCTGTAGGTCGCTGCCGCCGCCAACGTCCCGCCCACCTGGCCCAACAGCACCCCCACGGTGTTGCTGTCACTGTTGGCCACGGCCAAGTCCACCCGTCCGTCCCCATTCAAATCCCTGATCGCCACGGACCGGGGAGCGTTGCCGCCGGAGCCGTACGTCGTCGCCGCCGCGAAGGTCCCGCCCGCCTGACTCAGCAGTACCCCCACGGTGTTGCTGTCATTGTTTGCGATGGCCAAGTCCGCCCGCCCGTCCCCATTCAGATCTCCGACCGCCACCGACACAGGATATCCGCCCCCGGAGCTGTAGGTCGGCGTCGAGCAAAACAAGTCTCCTCCTGTTGGGATCACCACAAAGTCGGACATCCAGTCGCCCCCGGCGGTCCCGTTCGCGTCACCGTCCAGGGGATTCCCGGCGGTGTCGGTGATCGTAGCATGGACCGTCAGTCGGTAGACGCTGGCCGGCAAGGGCGAGAAGTTCAGCACGGCCGTGGTGTCAGCGTACGAGACGGAAATCGCGACGAGTGTGTCGTCAGCCGTGCCCAGGAGCGCATCGGGGCCAAGACTCTGCAATTGGTAATTGGCCGGCAGGTCGGCGCCCACCACCGGCTCGCTGAAGCTGATCTGGAGCGACATCGTTCCCTCGCCCAGCGTCCCGCTGGTCGCAAACGACGGCGTCGTGCCAGTGATCACCGGCCGCAACGCCGTGGTGTCCATCGTCCATGCATCGCTGGCATCCGTCGTCAAGGCGTTGCCCACGGCGTCCCGAATGCCCGAGTTGGCGGCAGTCAACCCCAGCACGTAGCTGCCGACGGTATCCGTGAGACCAGTCAGGTTGCCCAATGTCCAAGTGATGCTGTCACTCGTGGTCAGCGTCTGCGCCGCCGTGAGCAGGTTACTGCTCCCATCCCGCGTGAGTTGCAGGTCGGCCAGATCGAAGCCGCTGACCGCCACGCTGAACAGGATATCTACCGCGCTGACCGCCGTATCCCGCGGGTCGGGACTCACGTCCACAATGTCCGCCAGGGGCGCGAAGTCGAAGTTGGCAAGCGAGTCCAATTCCGTTTGGCCCAGGAACGCCGCCGCTTGCCCGCCGAAACCCGTGGGCGTGACCAGCACGCGGGCCGCCGTTTCCGCCGCCGCACGAGTGTCGGCCAGAATCGTGAAATGGGCCAACCGCACGGTCGCGCCGGTCGGCACCGTCAGCTGGTACGTCCACTCGATGTTGTCCCCCGTGCGAACGACGGAAGTCGGCTGCAAGTTGCTGCCCGAGCCGTGAAGGTAGTGGATGATCGCCGGCGTGCCGGTCCCGTCGCCGTCGTCCGTGCCGATCCATTGGTCGCTGGGTTCGAGCGTGGTATCGCCATCGGAGGTGTTGAACACGGTCGTGGCTGCATCGGAGCCCAGATTCCCGACCAGTCGCACCGTGGTAGTGATCGAGCTGCCGCTCGAATTCTCAAACACGTCGACGGTCCGGGCAAAATCCTCGCTGCCCGTGTCGGGGACCGTGATTTCGCGGGAGACCGTCAAGCCGGCGATCGTTTGCGGCGGCAGCACGAGCGTGCGTGCGCTGTTCTGCAAATTGGGGGGCAGGGCGGGCGGCGCGTAATCGACGCCGTCCACCTGGAGCCGGTTCAGACCGTCAAAGGCCCCTTGGCTCCCGTGGACCAATTGCCCCGCCATGAACCCTCCCAGCTGCACGTCGAACAAACGTGAGTTGGACGAGAACAAGGGCAAGAACAGGGGCAAGGCTAGCGCGCCCGGCGGACCCAGCAGCACGCCCACGCTGCCGCTCAGTTCGTTAACCGCAGCGAGGTCCGCGAGCCCGTCGCCGTTGAGATCCCCGATCGCCACCGAATAGGGGATGTCGTCACCGGAACCGGAACCGTACGTGGCGGGCGAGGCCAACGTTCCGCCCGCCTGACTCAGCAGCACCTCCACGGTGCCATTCGCGTTGGCCACCGCCAAGTCCGCGCGCCCGTCGCCGTTCAAGTCCCCGATCGCCAGCGACCGGCTGCCGCTAGCGCTGTACGTGGCGGGCGCCGCGAACTTCCCCCCCGCCTGACCAAGCAGTATCCCCACGGTCCCGCTTAAGTGGTTGACCACAGCCAGGTCTGCACGTCCGTCCCCGTTCAGATCCCCGATCGCCACGCGTTCGGGAGCGATGCCGCCGGAACTGTACGTGGTTGCTGCCGCAAACGTTCCGTCCGCCTGAGCCAACAGCACCCCCACGGTGTCGCTCTCTCCGTTAGCCACGGCCAAGTCCGCGCGCCCGTCGCCGTCGAGATCCCCGATCGCCACCGACTGGGGCGAGTTGCCCCCGGAGCTGTACGTGGTGGCCGCTGCGAATGTTCCGCCCACCTGACCCAGCAGCACCCCCACGGTGTTGCTGCGAAGGTTGACCACGGCCAGGTCCGCACGCCCGTCGCCATTGAGATCGCCGATCGCCATCGAAGCAGCCACGTCCCCGCCGGAGCTGTACGTGACGGCCGCGGCGAACGCCCCGCCCGCTTGACCCAGCAGCACCCCCACGGTGTCGCCCAGGTTGGCCACGGCCAAGTCGGCTCGCCCGTCGCCGTCGAGATCTCCGATCGCCACCGCTATGGGGCTACTGCCGCCGGAGGTGTACGTGGCAACCGCCGCAAACGTACCCCACTCCTGACCAAGCAGTACCCCAACGGTGTCACTACTCACGTTGGCCGCGGCCAGATCCGCACGCCCATCGCCGTTCAGATCCCCAATGACCACCGACTGGGGCGCGTTGCCCCCGGAGCTGTACGTGGCGGCCGCGCCGAACGTCCCGCCGACCTGACCGAGCAGCACCCCCACGGTGCCGCTCCATTCGTTAGCCACGGCCAAGTCCGCACGCCCGTCGCCGTCGAAATCCCCGATCGCCACCGAGGTCGGCCCGCTGCCCCCGGAGCTGTACGTGGCGGCCGCGCCGAACGTTCGGCTCGCCTGACCCAGCAGCACCCCCACCGTGTCCGTGCTCGCATTGGCCACGGCCAGATCCGCTCGCCCATCGCCATTGACATCCCCAATCGCCACCGAAACGGGATGACTGCCGCCGGAGCTGTACGTGGCGGCGGCCGCGAAGGTCCCGCCGACCTGACCGAGCAGCACCCCCACGGTGTCGCTCCATTTGTTAGCCACGGCCAAGTCCGCACGCCCATCGCCGTCGAAATCCCCGATCGCCACCGAGTTCG
>JAPLNJ010000939.1 GCA_026692885.1 Planctomycetota bacterium
AATCCTTGGACAATCGGCAGACAAGACGTCTTCGAATTTCATGGGATGACAACGACCGCGACCGCGTCCGCGTCGGGGGTGAGACGCGTTTGGCGATGCAATAAATTTGGTCCGCGAGAGACCGCTGCTTGTCCTCACCGATTGCGTTTGCCCCGCGAGATCAACTTTGGAGCGGCCTAGGCGCAGGCGGGCAACGAACGCGACTCGGAGGACTTAAACTAGGGTACGCAAGAGCCCGTGAACGCCGACTTGGCTGCAACGGGATGCCGGTGTTGCCGCTGCCCTTGAGCGTGGCGGATTTACAAACTCCTTGACGCTACCTTACAATCTTGAGGTTAACATGGCCCGCAGTCATGATCCGGTCATGTGTTCACTTGGCCAGGAAGGGGTGTTGGCGATGAAGCGTACAGTTCTCTTGGTTTCGGCAGTCACGATACTACTGGTCATCCTGGGCCTCGCGTTCCCGGGATTTGTTGGTGCTCAGAATTCCCCAAGAACCCCTGGGATGAACGTCGAGTTCGACTTCAATGAGGACGACCAGGTGAAGGCCGAAACAGCGCGGCAAGACAACAACGACGCGGCGCGGCAAGACAAGGCGGCAGGTGGCGAGATCGTCCTCATCGTCTTGACGCTCGTTGGGCTGGGCGTCACGGCCGTCATGGCAGTGATGATCGCTTCGTTGTGGGTGATCTTCGGCAAGGCGGGCAAGCCTGGTTGGGCGGCAATCATCCCCATCTACAACGTGATCGTGCTACTGGAAATATGCGGCCGGCCGACTTGGTGGATTCTGCTGCTCTTGACCCCGTGCTTCCAACTTTGGGCGACGGTGGTGGTGGGGAACGATTTGGCCAAGTCGTTTGGCAAGGACGTCCTATTCGGCCTCGGCCTCTGGCTGTTGGGTTTCGTCTTCCTGCCGATCTTGGCCTTCGGCAGCGCCCGGTATCAAGGTCCATCCGCAGCTACTTAGGTACGGCTGGCGTCTGAGGGGCGGTGTTTCACCGACGCCCAGGCCGAATCCAGTGAGGTTCCATTAGGGTCAACCGTTAGTCGCGTTTGCATTCCGGCGTCTGCGCGATTACAATTCCGCGGGTGTTTGCGGTGGCGAATGCCAGGAAAGTCCGCGCATTGGGGCGGCCGAGACCAGCGTCGGAGACGTCAGCATGGGGGCCATGGACATTACGTTTGCAGTTCTCGCCATGGTGTCCGGCCTCGCCACGATGGTCTTCTTCGTTGTCGTCCTCGTGGAGATGTTCAAGCGACAGCAGACGGCTATCGCCATTGCCTGCATTGTCTTGTTCTTGACGACTTTAATGGGCGGGCCGCTCGTGGCCTTCGTCTATGGCTGGATCAAGGTGAAGGAGTGGAGTCTCCAGGTGAACATGTTGGCCTGGACGGGTTGTCTGGCGGTCTGCCTGATCTCGGCGGGAATCTGGGGCGCCCGGGCACAATCGCGACAGCAGCGGTTGGACCACGAAATGCAGCAACAGGTCGACGTCGAGGAATTGAAGATCGAGACGCACTAATATCCAGGGATCGGCGAACGTGTGTGGCATCACCGGCGCAGTTTGGACCGATCCGCAATTGGCGATTGAGCCGCCGGTGCTGGCCCGCATGACAGAAGTGCTCCGCCATCGTGGTCCCGACGATGGCGGTTCCTATTTCAGCGACTTCCGGCTGCGTACGCCGTACGAGGCCATGCCCGGCGTCGCCCTGGGGTTTCGGCGGCTGTCGATCATCGACGTGGCGGGCGGCCGCCAGCCGCTGGCGAACGAAGACGGCAGCGTGTGGATCGTCTTCAACGGGGAAATCTACAACTTCTCCGAACTGCGGCATCGCTTGGAAGGGGCCGGTCACCGCTTCCAGACGCGCAGCGATACCGAGACGATCGTCCATCTCTACGAGGACGAAGGCCCCGCTTGCTTCCGGCATCTGAACGGCATGTTCGCGGTCGCGATCTGGGATGCGCGGCAGCGGCGACTGGTGCTGGGCCGCGACCGTTTGGGCAAGAAGCCGCTGGTTTATCGGCACGAGCCGGGGCGACTATCCTTTGCCAGCGAACTGAAGAGCCTGCTGGAGATCCCCGGCATGCCCCGGGAGATCGATCCCGGCGCGATCGACGAATACCTAACCTACCAGTATGTGCCCCATCCGCGCACTATTTTTCGCGGCATCCACAAGCTGCCGCCCGGGCACGTGGCCGTCTACAGCGATGAGACCCTGCAGGTCCAACCTTACTGGCAGCCCGATTTCCAGGTCGAGCGGCCGCTGCCTGAGGCCGAAGCGATCGAGCGTCTGCGCGACGTGTTCGAGTCGGCGGTCGAACTGCGTCTGCAGAGCGAAGTGCCCCTGGGCGCCTTCCTCTCCGGCGGCGTGGATTCGTCGCTCGTGGTGGCCATCGCTCAGCAGAAACTCGCGCAGCCGATGAAGACGTTCTCGATCGGGTTTCCCGTGCCCGAGTATGACGAGACTCGCTATGCCCGCTTGGTCGCGACCCACTTGAAAACCGACCACCACGAGTTTCAGGTGACGCCCGACGGCATGGCCATCCTGCCGCAGTTGGTCTGGCATTACGACGAGCCGTTTGCGGACAGCTCGGCAATCCCCACCTGGTACGTGTCCCAGCTGACTCGCCAGCACGTTACCGTCGCCTTGTCGGGGGACGGGGGTGACGAGTTATTCGCCGGCTATCCGCGCTACAAGGCGGTGGCGCTGAGCGCCACGTTGGACCGCCTGTGGCCGCTGCGTTGGATGTTTGGTTCCCACCTCTGGCAGCGGCTGCCGTCCTCGACTCGCCAGAAATCAACGCTGCGGCGTTTCAAACGATTCTGCGAGGTGTTGCACACGCCTCCGCTACGACGCTACCTGGATTGGATCGGGATCTTCAACGAGGCGGCGCGGGGCTCTCTGTACGCCGATGAATTCTTGGAACGGTTGCCCGATCGTGATCCGCTGCTCTTCCTGCAAGCGGCCTGGGATCGCGTTCGTGACCGGGATCCGGTCACCGCCATGAGCTTGACCGATCTGGTTACGTACTTGCCGTGCGACTTGATGACCAAGGTGGATGTGGCCTCGATGGCCCATGCCCTGGAGTGCCGTCAGCCTTTCCTGGACTATCGCGTCGTCGAGTTGGCGGCCTCCTTGCCCATCGGCCTGAAGTATCGCGGTGGTCAGGGCAAGCGACTGCTGCGGGCGGCGTTCGGGCACTTGCTGCCACGCGTGATCTGGACTCGCCGCAAAATGGGTTTTGGCGTGCCGCTGGAGCACTGGTTCCGCAACGAGCTCCGCGACCTGACCCACGACGTCTTACTGGGAACCACGGCTGGTCAGCGTGGTTTCTTCCGACCGGAGCGGGTGCGTCAGCTGGTCGAGCAACACGAGCGGGGAGAGGCCAACCACTGCTATCGACTGTGGGCCTTGCTAATTCTGGAGTTATGGATGCAGCGTTGGTGTGATCCATCCCTTTAGCAACATGTGCGAAGTGGATAAACTGCGAGTCTGATGGCGTTAGGAGCGGCCGAAACATAACTCCCTCGCCCCGGCACTCCGGGGAGAGGGTTGGGGTGAGGGGAGGAGGAGCACATGCCGAACCTGTTTTTCGGCCGTTCCGTAGTCGGAGCTAACCCCCTGGAGGTCTGATGATGCCGGATACGTTGGCGGTGATCTTGGCGGGCGGCCGCGGCGAGCGTCTGGAGCCGCTGACGCGCGACCGCGCGAAGCCCGCTGTGCCGTTTGGCGGCAGCTTTCGCATCATCGACTTCACGCTGTCGAACTGTCTGAACAGCGGCCTGCGGAAGATGCTGGTCCTCACGCAGTTCAAGTCGATCAGCCTGGATCGTCACATCAACCTCGGCTGGCGCCGCTTCTTCTGCCCCGACTTGGGCGAGTTCATCGACGTGGTACCGCCCCAGCAGCGGGTCTACGAGCACTGGTATCAGGGCACCGCCGACGCCGTCTATCAGAACATCTATACGATTGAAAAGGAGCATCCCGAGTTCATCGTGATTCTGGCTGGTGATCACATCTATAAGATGAACTACCGCGAGATGGTCAATTATCACATTCGGCTCAATGCGGACCTGACGATCGGCGTGCTGCGGGTCGCACGCCAGACCGCCGGGCAGTTCGGGGTGATGGAGATCAACGCCGACCGGCGGGTCGTGGGCTTTGCGGAGAAACCGCGCGATCCCCAGCCGATTCCTGGCGATCCGGAGTACTGCTTGGCGTCGATGGGGATCTACGTGTTCAAGGCCCAGTTCTTGTTCGAACAGTTGTTGCAGGATGCCAACCTGCCGGACAGCATGCACGATTTTGGCCGAGATATCATTCCGTCCATCATCCGCACGCACCGCGTGTTCGCCTTTCCGTTCCTCGGTAGCGGGGGGGAAGACGACGCCTACTGGCGCGACGTGGGGACCCTGGACGCTTACTATGCGGCGAACATGGATTTGGTGGCGGTAGTGCCCGATCTGAATATGTACGACGAAAAGTGGCCGATCCATACCTATCAGCGTGTGCTACCGCCGCCCAAGTTCGTATTTAGCGGCGGCGAAGATCCTGACCGCATCGGCCACGCCCTGGACAGCATCATCTGTCCCGGTTGCATCCTGTCAGGCGGCCAGGTCAAACACAGCATTCTGGGACCCAAAGTGCACATCCACAGTTACTCGCGGGTCTCGGATTCCATCCTTTTCGAAGGCGTCGAAATTGGCCGTTACGCGAAGGTTCAGCGGGCGATTATTGAGAAGGGCGTCAAGATTCCGGCGCACACGACGATCGGCGACGACCCGGACCAAGATCGCGCGCGCGGCTTGACGGTAACCGACAGTGGCATCGTCGTGGTGCCCAGGGTGGACGGCATCGAAGACCTGCTGGCGAGACCTACGGCTTGAGCACGATCTTGCCCGCCAGTGTCCCGGCCAAGCGTAGCGTGTTGTCTTCCTGTAGTCGATGCGCGGCGGCGGTCTCCGAGAGCGGCAGGATCTTGCCGATGTGTGATTGCAGACGGCCTTCGGCCAACCAGCGGTTCAGGTCTGTCGCGCACACCCGCAGTTCTTCGGGCGACGCCTTGAACATCACGATTCCGTGCAACGAGCACTCCTTGACATAGAACGGTCCCACCGGAAACGGCGGGCGCGCATCGCGGCCAGCCATCAAGATCATGCGGCCCCGCTCGGCCAGATAGCCCACGCACATTTCAAAGTCCGGCTCGCGGCGGGTCTCCCAGTACACATTGACGCCCTGGGGCGCGAACTCGGCGACCGCTGCGGCAACGTTCTCGGTCTTGTAGTTCACGGCCACGTCAGCGCCTAAGTCGCGGCAGGCGGCGGCTTTTTCCTCGCTGCCCACAGTCGCCAGCACGCGAACGCCGGCGGCCTTGGCCAACTGCACCACCAGCGAACCTACCCCGCCACTCCCGCCGTTGACGAACAGCGTCTCGCCGGGTTGCACCCTGGCGGCTCGAAACAAGCCCAGATGTGCGGTGACCCCGACTAAAGCCGAGGCGGCCACGGTCTCGTCGGACACGCTCGCGGGCGTCGGGTACAACCAGCCTTCGTCCACTGCGCAATATTCTGCGAACGTTCCCTGGCGCCCCATCAATCCCTGATTGGTGCCCCACACCCGATCGCCCACTCGGAACCGGGTCGCGTTCGGTCCCAGGGACTCCACGACGCCCGCCAAGTCGCAACCCACGATGAAGGGCTGTGGCAGCGGCCAGTAGTTGGCCCCATTGCGAATGTAGGTGTCAATCGGATTGACCGACACGGCCGAGACCTTGACGAGCACTTCCGCGGCCTGCGGTGTGGGTTTCGGCAGATCGCCAAAAATAATGTTTTCTGGGGGACCAGGCTGTTCGATATAGGCAGCTTTCATGGACTCGCAGCTCCTCGTGATTGGGGTCTTGATCGTTAGAACTTAACGCCGGATCTGCCCGCTTCAAAGGGGGCAACCCCTGGCAAGGCCGTTCCGTCTGAAACGCAGTGTCTTGCAAGGCGACGTCTTGCAAGACGACATTGCACTGCCAGCCGCGTACAGGTTACACTGCTCCTGGCCCGCTGGGAAAGACTTCGGAGGTCTGCCGCGGAGCTCTTTGGTCATCGTCCCACGGATCGCTCGATTTCCAGACACGGATCGTCGATGAAAAATTTTTCCCGAGCCCTGCGTCTCACATTTCGTTATCGTCTAACACTGCTCGGCCTGATCGCCTGTTCGTGCATGGTGGCCGTGTTCTGGGGAGGTAATATTGGGGCGTTGTACCCGATCGTGGAAGTTGCCTTCCAGGGCAAGACGCTCCAGGAATGGGCAGAGCAGAGCGTGGCCAAGGCGGCGGCGAAGTCGGCCGAGTTGGAGCAACAGATCCAACAACTGCAAACATCGCTGACCACGGCGCCGGAGGCCGAGCGACGACAGATCGCTTGTGACATCGATCTCAAACAGGCGCGTTTTACGGCCGAGCAAACCGCGCTGGCGACGGCGCGCTGGCTGCAACCTCAAATCAATCGCTACGTGCCCGCCGATGCGTTCCAGACAATTATCGTCATCGTCGCGATCTTGATGGTGGCTACGGTCGTCAAGAACTTCTTCATGTTCGGTAACGCGATGCTCGTTGAGCGGCTGATTCAGATGGTCGCGTTCGATTTACGCAAGGAGTTGTACCACCATAGTTTGCGGATGGACTTGAGCGAATTCGGCGAGCAGCGTACCGGGACTCTGCTGGCCCGGTTCAACATCGACCTGGGGTACATTATGCAGGGTCTGAGCTGTCTGTACGGACGGGCGCTCCGCGAGCCGCTAAAAGGCTTGGTCTGCCTGGCCGGCGCCAGCTTCATTTGCTGGCGGCTCCTGCTGTTCTCTCTGCTGTTGACCCCCCTGGCTGCGCTGCTGATCCGGTCCTTGGCCGGCTCCCTCAAGCGGGCCAATCAGCGCGCGATGGAAGAGAATACGCAATTGATGGGGGTACTGTCGGAAGCATTCAGCGGCATGCAGACGGTCAAGGCGTTCACGATGGAGAAGTACGAACGTCACCGCTTCCACAGAATCTCCAAGGAATGCCTGCGCAAGGCCATGAGAATCGTCTTCTACGACTCGCTGGCGAAGCCGGTCACCGAAATCCTGGGCATGGGTGTCGTGTTCATCGCCCTGATTGCCGGTGCCTACCTAGTGTTGAACCAGGAAACGCACATCGGGGGCATCCGGATGTGCGATCGGCCGCTCAGCGTGGCAGCCATCATGTGCTTCTTCGGCCTGCTCGTAGGCGCCAGCGATCCGGCCCGCAAATTGTCGGACGTATTCAGTGGAATCCAGGGCGGGATTGCCGCTGCCGATCGTCTTTATCCGGCCTTGGATCGCCAGCCGAAAATCTCGGATCCGCCCCAACCGCGTCCCCTTCCCAGACCCCATCACCGACTGATCTTCGATCAGGTCAACTTCCACTATCACCCCGACCAACCGGTGTTGCGCGATATCGATTTGACGATCCCGTTTGGCGAGACGTTGTGCATCGTGGGGTCGAACGGGTGCGGCAAGACCACCTTGGTCAACATGCTGCCGCGATTCCATGATCCGGTCTCGGGGGTCGTGCGATTGGATGGCGTCGACCTGCGGGACGTACGCGTACGCGATCTGCGGCGACTGGTCGGCGTGGTGACTCAGCAGACCCTGCTGTTCGACGATACGGTCTTCAACAACATCCGCTACGGTTCGCTGAGCGCCTCGCGGGAAGAAGTGATCGAGGCCGCCAATCAGGCTCACGCCCACCGTTTCATTGAGGACAAGCTGGAACGCGGCTACGACACCATCGTCGGCCCCGGAGGGAACCGGCTTTCCGGCGGCCAACGCCAACGGCTCTCGCTGGCGCGGGCCATCCTCCGCAATCCGGACATCCTGATCCTGGACGAAGCGACCAGCCAAATTGACGTCGAAAGCGAGCAACTGATCCACAAAGCTTTGGAACACTTCGTCTGCAATCGCACGGCAATCATCATCACCCATCGGCTGTCGACGCTCGAACTGGCCGATCGAATTATGGTCATGGAGGGCGGCCGAATCATCGATTTGGGAACCCACGACGAACTGATCCGGCGATGCGATATCTACCAGCGTCTCCGCGAGATTCAATTCCGCCAATCCGCATAGCCGACTGACTTCGCTCAAGGCTGGTGGCGACGTATCTTTCCCCCACTTTACCAAGGGGGGATTAGGGGGGGGGTTGAGTATCGGGACGGCGTTGATCGTAACACTGCGAAATGCCGTCACTACTGGCTGGTTCCGTCCGAGAAGCTCCCGACGTAAGTCGGTGAGAGCAGTCCCGCCAATTCCTA
>JAPLNJ010000940.1 GCA_026692885.1 Planctomycetota bacterium
CCGCGCATTGTCCATAACCTGTACACGCTGTCGCCCGTGCGGTGAGCTTACCTGAAGAGCCGGATGTGGGAAATTCACAAGTACGGTTCTGTGAGGGGCGTTGAAGTCGCCTTCAACGGTTGAATATTGTGACACTCTTCAGATCGAAAGAGAAGAGCAACAGGGAATACAAACCAGACCTACCGAAGGAGACCATATTATGCCTACTCGACGAATCGGAGCAGGCCTCGTTTGCTGTACCATCCTGCTCGCGCACGCCGCCCACAACGCGGCCGGTAGCGAGCCCAAGTCGCAGCAGCCATCCGCCCCCCCGGACGCTCGGACGGAGGATCGCGCGGCCATTCGCAAAACCATCGACTCGTTCGCCAGGACCTTCGAGGCTCGAGACGCGAAAACGCTCGCCGGGCACTTTACGACCGAGGGCGAGTTCCAGAACGTTCAAGGCGCGAAACTGCGGGGCCGAGAAACCATGGAACGCACTTTTGCGGAGTTGTTCTCGAAGACACCCGAAGTGACGGCCGAGGTACGGCCCGAATCGTTGCGATTCCTGTCCACCGATTCGGCGATCGAAGAAGGGACGGTCACCGTCCGCCGCGGGCCGGCGAACCCCGCCACAAACGCCCGCTACAGCGCGCTGGTTGTACGTGAGAGTGAGGGCTGGCAGCTGGCACTCCTGAGTGAATCATCGGCCGAGGACAAGGTCTCGATCGAGGACCTCGGATGGCTCATCGGCCAGTGGAAATCGACCCGCGGCGAGGGCGCTGAAATCCAGACGCGGTACGCTTGGGCTCCCGGCAAGAAGTTCATCCAAGTGCAGTTCATGATCAAGGAAGAGAACCTCACGCTCAGCGGCAACCAAGTGATTGGCGTGGACCCCGCGACGGGCCTGCTCCACTCCTGGACGTTCGAAGCCGATGGCGGCGTCGGCGAAGCCGACTGGTCGCGCGATGGCGACCACTGGGTCCTCAACGCCGATGGGACTCTGGCCGATGGCCGCGGCCTGACGGAGACGAACGTCCTCCGCCGGGTGAATGAGGACACCTTCACATGGCAATCCGTCGAGCGCACACTCGACGACGAGGATCTCGCGGACTTGGCCCCCGTCAAAGTCACACGAATCAAGCACGATAAGTAAAGCGAGCGGGTACGCCAGGTGCGAATTCTCTTCCTCAAATCACGAAGTCTGGAGTAACACATCATGCAACTCAAGTATCTGTCAGCCGCAATCGCCGTCCTTTCGCTCGTCCTATTGGAATCGCCAGTCAGCGCCCGAGGCGGCGGGGGCGGGGGCGGTGCGAGTCGAGGCGGCGGGGGTGGCAGCGCCCAACACGGCGGTGCACCGCATGGCGGCAGCCCGCAACACAGTAGCAGCTCGCAACACAGTAGCAGTTCGCAACACAGTAGCAGCCCGCAACATGGCAGCAGTCCGCAGCATGGTGGTGCGCAGCAGGCGGGTGGCTTCGGCGGTGGCCTTTCGGCAGGTAGTAGCGCTGGTGGAACTCACCACAGTACCACAGCCAACGGCCCGTACAGCCACGAAAACGCCAGTCCACACGGTGCTGCATCGGCTGGCCGACCGGCCAGTGGTGCTGGCGCACGGCCCGGCGCCGGTGCAGGTGGCGTTGGTGGACCAGCTAGTGGAGCCGGCGTCCGACCAGGCGCAGGTGCGGGCGGCGCCGGTGGACCGGCCAGTGGGGTTGGGGCGCGGCCCGGCACAGGTGGCGCCGGTGGACAGGCCAGCGGCGTGGGTGTGCTGCCGGGCGCAGGTGCGGGTGGCGCCGGTGGACCGGCCAGCGGGGTTGGCGTCCGACCCGGCGCAGGTGCGGGCGCTGCGGGTGTGCCGGGGGCCTACGGCGCCGCGCGACCGTACGGCACTTACTATGCTTCCTCTGCGGCGCTCGCGGCGCAGGGAACGACTTATCGCGAAGCCGCAGTCGGGCATCGCCCTTATACCGCCGCGATGTTAGGTGGCTATCCCAACGCATGGGCTCCCACAAACGTCGTTTCTAGCTCACTCTACACGCACCCAGGTTACGGCGCAGTGGCTCGCGGGCTCGGATTGGCCGCAGAACCCATTCCCTACGACTACGGCGGTAATGTTGTGGCCCAGACCAATACCGTGTATGTCAACGGTGATGCGGTGGGCACGTCGCAAGAATACGCGAGCCAGGCGAGCCAGCTCGCCGCTACCGGGCAGGCGGCCCAGCCCGTCCAGGACACCAAGTGGCTGCCACTGGGGGTCTTCGCGATGGTCGAGGGCAACGCGACCAACTCCGACTATGTCTTTCAACTCGCCGTCGACCAGCAGGGGATCATCCGGGGGAACTACCACAATGTTCAGACCGACCAAGTCGAGAGTATCTCCGGTTCTGTAGACAAGGCGACCCAGCGTGCCGCCTGGACTATCGGCGGTCATCAAGCCCCGGTGTACGAGGCTGGCATCGGCAACCTGACCAAGGATGAGACGTCCATCCTGGTGCATCTCGGTGACGGGCAGTCGCGTCAGGTCGCGTTGATCCGGCTCCCGCAACCTGCGCCGTAAGCTGAGGCGGACATCGTGAGGGAATCCATGACCATCGAACGTCGCACGCCGGCGCGCGAGGGCGTCCGTCGGCTGTCGGTCGCACACTTCCTGGTGGCGTTGGCAGCGTGGATCGTGGCGGCGCCTTTCCTCAGCCAATTACCCTACGCCGAAATGCTCGAAGCGGTCCTGTTGACCGTGGTACTGCTCTCGGCCGTCATGGCCGTGGGCGGCAAGCGCCGCACGCTGATCTGGGCCGTCGTCTTGGTGACCCCGCCGGTGATCGCCACCTGGGTGCATCACTTCCGTCCAGACGTGACGCCCGGGGTGTTCCGCATGGCGACGGCCGCGATGTTCATCGCGTTCGTGGCGGTGCATCTCCTGCGGTTCATTCTTCGGGCCCCCTGGGTCAACTCCGAAGTCTTGTGCGCCGCCGTGGCGACCTACCTCCTTCTGGGCCTGATTTGGGGCTTCGCCTACGAGCTGACCGCGGTCTTGAATCCCCACTCGTTCGTGTTCACGATCGGCGCTGACCGCAGCATGATTGGCTGCGAGGCGTTGTATTTCAGCTTTGGGACGCTCACGAACTACTATGGGGACATCATCCCGGTGTCGAATGCGGCGCGGATGTTGGCCATGCTGGAAGCCACGATTGGCATGTTTTATGTCGTCGTCCTGATCGCGCGGCTGGTTGCACTCTATGCCAGCCGTCCGACGCCGGACACGAGCAAATCGATCAACGACCGGACGTGACGCTCAATTCCAACCCGCCATCGGCAAGCGGACCACGCACACCGTGAAAGGCCGACTGCATGAAAC
>JAPLNJ010000941.1 GCA_026692885.1 Planctomycetota bacterium
TTTCCTTCGCCGCATTCACCGCCGCCGCAGGCGGCGGTGAATGCGGCGAAGGGGAATAAGGTGGGACCGCTATTAGTGACCAAACCCTTTTTCCACTGGGGCAGGCCCAGTGGGGAAAGTGGCGGAATGACAACGACTTACGCTTAACCTCGTACCATTCGACGCGGGGTCGGTGGGGCAGTCGTCGGAACCGAAATGCGCAACTTCAAAGACTTGAGTCGCCTGCCAGGTTGGCAGAGTTGTGACCGACCTAGGCAAATTCCCGTGGCGGGATCGGCCGAGTCTCGGCAACGATCCCAGGTCTGTCAGTTGTCAGTTGTCAGTTGTCAGTTGGCGGTCGGCAGTTGGCAGTTGGCAGTGCTTGCCTCCAGCAAATGCTTGACGAGGGATGTAGTGGGTCAGAGTATCGGCCAGTGTTCATAAGTCGCCGAGCACCTGTTCTTCGGCCAACCGTTCCAGAATCTGCACTTCCTGCCGCGAGATCGTGCGGGCCAGCTCGAAGCCGGCGCGGGTCAGCGAGAACTCGCGGAACAGGTGGTGCATTACCAAGCCGGACACGCAGAGTTGCCGGAAGGCGTCCAGGAACCGAATCGTCAGTTCGGGTTCTTCCCGGCGCCGGCATACCAGTTGCCGCTCGGCGTCCAACTCGACACAGATCGCCAGAAATCGCTCCGAGGAGTCAAAGGCGTCGTTCACGCCCTTGATCTCGATCGCCCCCCGCTGCCGCGCGGCAAACAGGATCGCTCGGGCTTCCACGGCCAACTCCTCCGTAGGACTCTGGCGGTTCGCCGCCAGGGCGTCGCTGCACAGCCGGGCAAACGCGATCAGCGTCGGCGCGCCAGTGCCCAACTCTTCCCAGAGCAGCATTTGTCGGCCGTCCAGCGAATAAGTCTTCTCGTTGGTCGCGGTGAACATGCTTTACTTCGCGCTCCCCAGCTCGTGCACGGCCTCGACCAGCGCGATGGCGTGCTCCACGGGCGTCTGCTGCAGCACGCCGTGGCCTAGGTTGAAAATATGGCCGGGACGCCCGCCGGCTTGGTCCAGGACCTCCTGGACGCGGCGGCGGATCTCGTCGCGGCCCGCCAGCAGCACGCACGGATCGAGATTCCCCTGCACCGCCCGGTCATGGCCGACGGTCCGCCAGGCGTCGTCCAGTCGTACCCGCCAGTCAATCCCGATCACCGCGCCGCCGGCCTCCGCCAGCAGCGGCAACAGGGCCGGATTCCCGGTGCCGAAGTTGATCACGGGCACGCCGGGCGTGAGGCCAGCGATGATCTGCCGCATGTACGGCAACACGCCACGCCGGTAGTCGTCCGGGCTGAGGCAGCCGACCCAAGAATCGAACAGCTGGACACACTGGGCACCGGCGTCAATCTGACCGTTCAGGTAACGGGTGATCGCGCGGGCCAGACGCTCCATCAAAGCTCGCCAGGCGCCGGGGTCGCACAGCATCAAGGTTTTCGTGTGCAGGTAGTTCCGACTGGACCCGCCTTCGATGATGTAGCTGGCCAGAGTGAACGGCGCGCCGGCAAAGCCGATCAGCGGAAGGTCCTCCGGCAGATCCTGTCGCGTTTGCCGGACGGTTTCCATGACGAAGCCCAATTGCTCAAGGCTATCCAACTCCAACACACGGTCCACGTCGGCCGCTTCGCGCACCGGATTGTGGATCACGGGGCCTTCGCCGTGGGCAAACTCCAGGTCCAGGCCCAGCGGTTCCAGGATCGGCAGCAGGTCGGAGAAAATGATGGCTGCGTCCACGCCCAGTCGTTGGACCGCGGTGCACATGACCTCGCTGCACAGGGCGGGATTCTTGCAGAGTTCCAGGAACGATGTCCGGGCCCGGACCTGCCGATATTCGGCCATGTAGCGACCGGCCTGCCGCATCAGCCAAATTGGCGTCACGGGGCACGGCTCGCGGCGGCAGGCTTTCATGAACGGGCTGTCGTACCACGGAGCATGCGGATTGAGCGGGTGGGTGTCAGGAGCGGACAGCATGATGGTTCCACTTCGTTTGTGAGTGAGTAGGGTTTGACTGCGTTCGGCCGCGGCGGCCACCAACGGCCCCAGCTGGGGATGTTCCGCCTGCAGATCCACGGGCCATCGGCACTCGCGCAGCATCTGGCTGGTAGCCGGCCCGACCGAGGCCACGGCGACCTGGCTCAGCCGTTGGTGGATCTGCTCCGTCAGCCCCAGCGTCTCCGCCATCCGCAGCACGTTGGTCACTTGGTGCGCGGACGTGAACAGCAGCACGTCTCGGCGACCGTCGGCCAGGGCGCGCAGGTTGTCCACCAGCGGTTGCGTGTCTTCCGGCAAGTCCCAGCGGTACACGGGAATCTGCATGACACGCGCGCCGCGAGCTTCCAGCCCGGCGATCAGGCTGACGTTCGGTTGGCCGGACTCCTGCACGGCCACCGTGTGATTGGCGACGGGTACGTCTTGATCGATGGTTTGCAGAACTTCTCGCCAGGTGTGTGGCTTCGGCACACGGTAGGTCGGCGTCAGACCCACCTCCTGCATGGCCGCCGCCGATTTCGGCCCCCGGGCGATGGAGCTAATGTCGGACAGGGAATCCAGAAAGCGTTGTCGCGGGAGATGTTTCTGCACGACCGCCAGCAATTGCCGGAAGCCGCCGCCGGTCAGGAAAATCACGACGCCGACTCCGCCGGTGATCAGGTGGTGCGCAAAATCGATGGCCACGCGATTGTCTGCGAGGGGCACCTCGCGCAGCGCGGGGCTGACATGCGGGACCCCGCCGTGTTTTTCAATCAGGCGCGCGAGCTCTTCCGCTCGGCGGCTCTCGAAGGCGGCCACGCGACAGCCGTGGAAGTGGGCCAGAAGATTGTCCATGGCCTTCATGCTACCCGGGCAGGGCGGCGGGAGAAAGCGGGGTCCGCTGTGGTTACGTGCCGCGGGGGAGAAAAAAGAGCGAGCGGACGGTAACAAGGTATCCACACAAGCCCGCCGCGCCAGCGAGGAATGGCAGGAGATTAGGCGTTGCGGTACGGGTTTTCCGTCACGGATCGCCCGTCCTCCCACCGCGGAGCCTGCCTCCGTTTCTCGTTCCGACGCTCTGCGTCGGAACGCAAGCTACGGACGCTCTGCGTCCTTGGCCAGACGACGCGGAGCGTCAAGACACTTGCGTTCCCACGCGGAGCGTGGGAACGAGAGAGGCGCGAAGATGTCCACAGCAGTGTGGACAAGCTCCGTCGTGGCGGGAAATCGCTCCAGCAGTCCCTAACCTCGTGCCAACGAGGGCGGTTCGACCCCAGATTCCTGGCAGAACGCTGTCGTTGCCGCCGTCGCTTGCGCGTTGGGCTAGTGTCGCTGCCAACCGTGGGCGATATAATCCGTTGGGCCAGGCGGCTGGCTATGCCCGGCGGAGAGTTTGCCTTTCTCGGAGGGAGGAAGAATCCACGTGTTCCAACGTCGCGTCGTCACCATCGGCCGGGAAGGGCTGTACTACCTGTTCGTGCTGGTCTTCATTATGGGCGGGGCCGCGCTGC
>JAPLNJ010000942.1 GCA_026692885.1 Planctomycetota bacterium
GGGCTACGCCAAAACCATCGGGGTCGAAGCCCACAGCAGCCATAACCCGGATTGGGCGGCTGCCTGGGCCGTGACCGCCATGATTCTCTGGGGTGGGGCCGTGTCGAGCTGCCTGTACTGCGTCGTCCAGCTCACAAGAAACAAGACTTGGAGCCATTTGGCCAAACCGGGTGCGGGATTGGTGTTGCGGCTGGCCACCGTGATGGCGGTGCTCCACGATGCGGCGATCTTCTTTTTCGGGCTGGGGTGGATCAATGTCGGGGATCTGGGTGTGCCGGTCGGCTATCCTATGTTCATGTCGTTCGCCATCATCGTGGGCAACATACATGGCTTTCGCACTGGCGAGTGGAAGCACGCCAGCCGCCAGAGCATCACTTGGATTGTGGCCGGAATCGGCCTGTTGATTATCGGCGTCTGCATTCTGGCGGCGGGGCCTTCGATGATGCCCAGGAATGCCCCATGAGGACGTTCTGCGGTGGTGTTTGGGCGGCCATCGGCCTGTCCCTCGGGTGCGCGGCAGCCGTAGCTGAGACGATCACGATCGAGAACGGCGGTCAGGAGGACATCTCCTTCAGCGTCCGCTCCGGGGCAGGCCGTCCCTGGAGTCCTCCGCACGTGATCGGACCCCACCAACGCCAACAGTTTACCACGGCGGTGCCGTTGGAGGTCAGTTACTGGACCGACAAGCCGCGGTTTCAGACGCTGCAGCCCAACCAGACCTACCGGCTCCACGACGCCCGGCGCGGCGAGTTGTTGCGTCGCGTGGAAACGCGGCGGCCGGTGCTCCCGGATCGGTTGGCCCCTGCCCCTCACGATCCGCAGCAAGACGCTTCGGAGAAGGGTCCGGCACAACTTGTCCCGCGTGCGGAAGGATCGACGACCGTCGCCGCTGAGCAGGGCAGCCGAACATCGTCGGTGCGAGAGGTGCGCGTCCGAGTCCTCGCGGACGTGGCGTATCGCCGGTCGGTATCAGATTGGCGAGGGAGGATCCGGGACGCCCTCTCGTTCGTCTCCGACTACTACGAATCGCGATTCGGCGTGCGTTTCGTGATCACCGAAATTCAGGCCTGGGACTACGAGGCGTTGAGCCACAATCTGGAAGGGCGTGAGGAGACCCTGTTCCGGGTCGCTCCGGCTGACGCGGATCTGGTGGTGGCTTTCCTGGGCTTTGGCGAGTACTTCACGAGCAGTTCGGGGATCCAGCGTACGAGCCAAGTGGGGCACGCCTCGCCTTTCGGCCAGCACCTGATGGTTTGCAGCCAGCAGTACGTCCATCCGAATCGCGACAAGACGATTCTGATCCATGAGCTCGCCCACGTCTTCGGCGCCTTCCACGTGGCCGAGAAGAACGCTGTCCTGCAGCCGAACTACCAGTCCATCCCGACCGAAGACATCAACCGGGGGCGAGTCGAATTGGGTGAGCAAGCGTCCGCGATCCTGCGTCTCACCCGGGACTTCGACTTTGCCCGCGGCGCCGAGAGTCTCACCCCGGAAGTGGTCTGCCTGATCCAGGACGCCTGGCGTCAGCACCGGCACCCCGGTGAGAAACTCGACCCGTTCGAGATCAGTCGCAACTACCGCCAGAAACTCGCCACACTGGGAGTGCGGTGAGTTTCCCGATTTTTCGTAGCATGGCTCTCCAGAGCCGTGTACATTTTCACTGGATCTTAGGACGAGGCTGCACGGCTCTGGAGAGCATGCTACAAAGCACCACAGCTTCGCGAGTGCGGTAACCGGCACGGCATTTTTCTTACTCGGCCGGATCAACGTTCGGCGCCGGTTGCGGGGACGGTATCTTCTTCAGCATCGTCTGCGCCCGGTCGAGAAGGACCCTGTCCATCCGATTGAAAGCCGTGGCTTGGCAGGCGTCGACGATCTGTTGGAAGCACTCCAGGGCCTCGGCAGATTGTTGTTCGTCCGCCATGACCATGCCTTTGAGGTACAACTTCTCCAACTCCGTCAAGCTGCGGAGTTTGTGCAGCAGATCCTGACGCAGCCTTGCACACAGGTAGTTCTCGCGCAACGCCGTCACCTCCGCAGCCCGCGCGTCGTCCGGATACCTCGCCAGGAAGTCCTGCAGGACCGTGTCGTAGTCGTCAGCAGGCTCGGCTTGTTGCGACAACTGTTGAATTCGCGTGTAGAGTCGATCGGGGGACGGAGGCCGCAAAACGACCACGAAGAGGACGATAATCGCGATCACACCCAGAGCCAAGCTCGCGACGGTCAGCCATTCGCGGCCACTCCACCTCTCGGCGCTCGCGGTCCCCACGTGTCGTTTCCAGTCCTCCTCCGAGACGGTTGTAAAGTGGTCCTGGCGTGGGATTGCGGCGGCGATTTCGAAGTCGGCGGAGGCGTCGCTGGCGGTAGATTCCTGCGTCGGCAGGGGCTCGGCGCCGGAGCCTTGCGAGATCGTCGGCGGGGTGCCGCCGCGCGCGGCTTCGTCGGGCCTATAATCCATGGTCGGCCGCTCACTCGTCACGTCGGCGGCCGCGGTATGCCCCGACGCTTTGCGGCCGAGGTCCCGTCGGACGGTCGCTTCGCCGTCGCTCGCCGACGGAGCGGGCGGCGGCTTCACGGACGTATTTTCGAGGGACAAGGCATGTCGCATGGCCTGCAACAGATTGGACAGCGACTGCGGGGTGGCGATACGCTCCTCCGGATTCTTCCGCAGCAATTGGGCCACGATGTCGCTTAAGGCTTCCGGTACCTGCGGGGCCACCAGACGCAACGACGTGGGTTCCCGGAAACGTACGGAGTCGATGACTTGGGTGACCGACGCGCCGAAAAACGGTGGTTTACCTGTGAACAACGCATACATCACGCAGCCCAGGCTGTACAGGTCGCTCCGGGGTGTGACTGGTTGCCCTTCGGCCTGTTCGGGCGACATGTAATCCGGAGTGCCGACCAGGCTGCCGGCCATGGTCAAACCGCTGTTCCCGAAGCACTTGGCGATGCCGAAATCCGTCAATTTTACCTTCCCGTCCGGAGACAGCAGCAGGTTGGCAGGCTTCAGGTCGCGGTGGATCACGCCGTTGTCGTGGGCATGCTTCAGAGCGGCGCAGATCTGGGTGGTCAGGTCCACGACCTCCAGCCAGCTGAATCGCCGACCATCGCGAAGCGCCGCATCCAAACTTGGGCCGTCCACCACTTCCATGACGAAAAACAGCTGCTCCCCGTCTTCGCCGTAGCCACGCAGCGT
>JAPLNJ010000943.1 GCA_026692885.1 Planctomycetota bacterium
GTTCTGCCGTTGCCGCTCCAGACGAACGACGTCAGGCCGCTGGGCACTGGGTCGCTGACCGTCACGTTGGTGGCCGTGCTTGGTCCGGCGTTGCTGACGGTGATGGTGTAGATGAAGCTGGTGCCCGGCACCACCGTGCCGGTGCTGGGGGTGATCGACGACCCGCCCTTGCTGTCCACCTTGGTCACGCCCACGTCGTTCTGCGGCGTCGCGGTGTCCCTGTCCATGGCGGTGTTGTTGTCCGGCGTGGGGTCGATCGTCCCCGGCGGCGGTTGCACCGTGGCCGTATTGTCCAGGTTCCCGATGGCCGAGGCAAGGGCCGTGCCCGTGACGTTGAATACGACCGAGTTACCGGCACCCGCCGACACGTTGACCGTGGCGGCCAGGCTGTTGCCCGAACCAGTGCCGCCGCTGGTGACGCTGGCGGCGCCCACGATGCTAGAGGTCCAGGTCACGCCGGTCAGCGTCGCCGGGATCGTATCGGCCACGGTCGCGCCGACCACGTCGCTGGGCCCGCTGTTGGTGACGGTGATCATGTAGGTCAAGAGGCCGCCCGGCGTGTAGGTCAGCGAGCTGTCGGTCTTCGTGATCACCAGGTCGGACTGGAGATTTGCTAGATTGGCAGTCATGGCACGGAGTCTGCCAAAGTCATTGATCTGGCCGTCGAGAGCGTCAATGTCGGTGGTGATTTCCAAGGTGATCGCGCCGACGTTCTTGAAGTTGGCCCCGGAACCAGTCGGGGCCGGGAGCCAACTGTTCAAACTAGCGCTGGTGGGAAACGGCACTGGTACTTGCGAAACGGTCCCCGTACTTGTCCCCGGAATAGAGACTTGCCTGGACGAGTAGTCATTTCCATCGGTGTACACCGTGAGTATGATCTTGCAGTCGTGGTCGGCGCCAAGAGCTAGTCGGAAGGCCCACTGGTCGTCCGCGGTCAAGTCGACGCCTCCCAATCCGGTCGGGTCAAAGTTTCCATCGATTCTTCCGTCCCATGTGACCTTCCGGTCGCCGTTCACTTCGGGGTCCGTGGAGAAAGTGAGAACGGGAGAAAGACCGTACCTATTGACGTAGAGCGCGATTTCTCCCAGCCCATGCACCCAGTTAACGTAAAGCTTCCGCGCATTGCCGATCGCGACGGTAGGGGCTCCCGAGAACACGCCATGAGTGACATCGGGGCCGTCCACGACCGACTGCGGGAGGTCAATCGCTCCGATATCAAACGAGTCAATCACATCCCCAATCAACGTCCCGACGGTCGCGTTGGGATTCTCGGCATCGGTCACATCGGGAGCACTAATCGTGACGGTCTGCACAGCTGGGGGTACCAATCCCATTCCCGGCTGTTGTTGCACCAAGTACGTGTCCGCCGCCAGATCCTGGAAGATGTACTTTCCCAAGGCGTCCGTGGATTGCGAAGCGTAAGGCGGAGTACTGACACTGCCCTTATACAGGTTTACCGTGACGCCCGGAACGACGATATCGTCCGCTGGGGTGAAACCGTTCCCTGTCTTGTCTATGAACACGGTGCCAGCGATCGCTCCGAAGTTCGCAGCCAGCAGGGCTCGGTGCTCCAGCGGCTCTAGCAGCAAACGCCGCTGTCGGTGACGGCGACGGGTCTGGGTTCTACGAGAAATCTTCGCCAGCAAGCCTTGGAAGAGTCTCAGGGGAGATGTCATAGTACGTGTTCTCCGTCCGTGGATTCGTGATCTGGTCGCGACTGGGGTGCAAAGGCAGGTGAGCGATGGGGGCTTGGCGTTCTTTCCTTGAATCACTGGCTGCTAGCTGTGCTCGCCGAGAGTCCTTTCTCGCACGCAGCGCCCACGGCGTTGACCGCGGGGGAGCTTTGAAGCAGCTGCGCAACAAAGCACACCACGCCAATACGGCTTTATCGGGTCCGAGAGTCGCTAGACTTCACCCGACCCCGCAAACCGTTACGCCTGCGTTCACTGCTAGCAGTTACCAGACGCTCGTCCTTCTCGTATTGGTTCTGGCCGGGTGCCACCGCCCCCCGGCGACACCGGAATTGGCCTTTTCGGGTGCGACGATGGGGACCTCGTATCACATCAAGCTGGCCGAACTACCGCCCGGTCTGATGGTCGCCGATTTGCAGCGCGAAGTGGATCGGTGTCTGGAGACGATCGAGCGGCAGATGTCCACGTACCGCGCGGATTCCGAACTCTCCCGCTTCAATCGGTGCGAGCAGTCGGAGTGGTTCCCGGTCTCCGCCGACACGGCCTTGGTCGTGACGACCGCTTTGGAGATCGGGCAGCAGACCGGCGGCCTGTTCGATGTGACCGTGGGGCCGCTGGTCAATCTGTGGGGCTTTGGGCCGCAGGCTCGTCGGGACGTGGTCCCCACCGACGAACAGATTGCGGCAGCGCGAGAACGGGTGGGCCAGCAGTATCTGCAGACGCGTCAGACGCCACCCGCCCTGCGGAAGTTGCGGCCCGGCGTCTACGTGGATTTGTCCGCCATTGCCAAGGGCTTTGCCGTGGACCAAGTCGCCCAGGTCTGCGACCGTCACCACCTTGCCGATTACCTGGTGGAAATCGGCGGCGAGGTGCGTGCGAGCGGCCACCGTCCCGACGGCTCGTGGTGGCGGATCGGAATCGAGCAGCCGCTGGACGGCGAGCGAGCCATCGGCCACGTGGTGGAATTGAACGACCGATCGCTGGCGACATCCGGCGACTACCGCAATTTCTTCGCAGCCGAGGGGCAGCGTTATTCGCACGAAATCGACCCGCGGACCGGGCGCCCGGTCACGCATCCCCTCGCATCGGTGTCGGTCCTGGCCGACCATTGCATGCTCGCAGATGCCCTGGCCACCGCCCTGATGATCATGGGTCCGGACGAGGCCTACCGCTTCGCCGAAGAGCACCAGCTGGACGTGTTACTCTTGGTGCGTACTGCGACCGGCTTCACGGAGAAATCTACGCCGGGCTTTGCGGCCCGTAGCGTGCGGAACGCCGATCCGCCCCCTGTCCCCGTCGATCATCTCCCCTCGACCCGATACTCCGGGGAGAAGGGCCGGGGGTGAGGGGCAACGCCGTTAAGGATTTTACGCGGCTTGGTCTTGGCATTCGAGTTGAAGTAGTTTTAGTTTTTGGGTTTCTGTGGCCGCGGTTACCTTCGGT
>JAPLNJ010000944.1 GCA_026692885.1 Planctomycetota bacterium
CATGCACCAGCCACGGCCGGTTGTTGACCTCTCTGGTCAGCAATCTTTACCAGGCCCGCCGGTAGAATTGGCCGTCTTCCCGCTTGCGGACCAGTGGCGTCCGTCCAGGCACCGCCGAGTGGTCGTAGCCCGGACCCAGGCCCGCCGTGTCCAAGAACTGCGGTGCCAGAGCTCCGCCCCATTGGTACTCGCTGTCGGCCTCACCCGGCCAGCCGTGCATCTTGACCAGGAACAAGTCCGTGCCGAAGTCACGCTGAAACATCGCCCGGACCGCCGGGAAGAGTTTCTCGTCCACATGCCGGGCGAACGCCGAGGCGTACAGGAACACCAGCGGCTTGCCGTCGATCCTGGCCCGGTGTTGGGGCGGGATCTGGCTCCAGAAGTTGCGGATGGTGCCGTAGAACCACAGGTGGCCGGAAGCGGTCGTCAAGTCGACGTGATAGCCGCCTTCGTTGTACTGCAAGGTGCTCGTGTCGTAGAACATGCCGATCGCTGGCGGGTTCTTGCCGTCGCTGATGAGCCGCTCTCGGGCCGCGACAAACGCGGGCAGCCCCTCGTCGCTCCAGTGCTGCTTGCTCAATGGCGTGCCCCAGTACACCGGCAAGAGCACGTCGATGCCCGCTGCAATCATGTCGATCAGTTGCTGGGCATGCCAGTCGACGCTCTTGTAGCTGAAGCCCGCCAGCGTCGGGGGATGATCCGTCAAGGCATCCGTGCCGTCGCCGTTCAGTACGTGGGCCTTGCTCTCGGCGTCGTACCAGTAGAAGTAGCTTGTGGCGACCAGCGGCGACTTGGAACGAAACGTTGGGCCGGTTGCCACATCCGTTCCGGTCGTGAGGTGGTTGCCCGGCGACGGCGGAAGAGCAAAGTCCGCCGGTACGTCGGCTCCGATCGCGATTGCCCCGCAGAAAAGTACGGCGTTCAGACAAAACATGCTGTATCCTCCCAGGAAAACTACTTGTTGCCCGCTGCGAACTCTGGCGGCAGATCCTCGCGATTGACAACCCACGGGTGCTCCAAGAGTTGCTTCGTGTTCTGGTTCCTCCCCAGCCCCCAGTTTGCGTGCCAAGCGAGGAAGAAGGCCGCCTTGGGGAAGTCCTGCTGCACGCCGTCGATGAACTTCAGGTAGTCGTAAGTGCCGGGCGGCTTCTGCGGACCGTGTGGACCGAATTCGGTGAAGCCGAACGGCTTGGGCAGCCGGATGATCTCCTCGTAGCCCTTGATGTGCTGCGGATCGACGAAGTCGGTGTAGGCGTCGAGGCCGATCACGTCCACGTACTGGTCGCCCGCGTAGTACGCGGCCGTCTTCGAGCCGTGGTTGGGCGAGTAGCTGCCAGACGCGGATGAATACGGCCGACTCCTTGGCACCCCACCAGAACCAGCCACCGTTCATCTCGTGAAACGGCCGCCACTGGACCACGACATCGGCATCCTGCAATTCCTTGAGTCCCTCGGCCAGAGCGTCGAGTTCCTGCATCCACCGCGTGTAGGTCTCGCTGCCCGGCGTGATGATCGACTCCAGATCGACGCCTTGGTCGCGGAGTCCGCCGCCCCGCGGATTGGCGGGGTTGTAGAGATGAGCACTGATCGTCACCAGCCCGCCCTTGCGGCTGTAGTCGATCGCCAAGCGGTTCACCGTCTTGGTTTCTACGCTGCCCTTGCCGAAATCGGCGTAGTCCAGGCCGATCATGGCTGGCCAGTGCCCGGTCTTGTCGAACGCATCCTGGCAGCAAGTCAGTTTCGCCCCCGGGCCGAAGTCGGTGAATTGGCCAGAGACCAGCCGCTTCTCGGTTTGCTGCGGGAGCTTCTCCAGGTAGTTGAGGATCGCCCTTGCCTTGGCGTTGGTTTGCGGATTGGCTGGCTCCAGGGCATAAGAGAGTTGGCCGGCATAAAGAAGCAGGACCACGACGGGCAGCGGCAGGATTCGGTTCATGGCTTCATTCCCAATGGCGGAGGCTGGTCGTCAGCAATCAGGGCACAGTCGCTGGCTGGTCGTGCCAGCCAGCGGTGTCCTTTATACTGGACGGCGACCTGGACCGTCCACCAAGTGAACGGCGTGGTGGTGGACGAGACGGTGGAAGAGGTGGACACCGCCCACCGGTACGGGCGGCCATGCTGACAACGCTAGGCATCTTGGATCAACATCAGGATGAACGCGAGACGTGGAAGAACGTCCTGGAATAGGGGAGGAGACGATGGGTTTCGCAAGGCAGAACGTAGCGATGCGGGTTGCGGTGGTTGTGTTCATGGCCGTCCTGACCTACGGGGGCCGGACGGTCGCGGCTCCGCCGGTGCTGGGCAGTGCCGACACAATGGAGAAAGTCTTTCGGGACGAACCGTGGAACCGGCCGCCGGCCACCCGACTGACTATCGAGGCCGCCAGGAATGAGGTGGAAGGTATCCAGCTTGTCGTGGTGGCCGACAAGGAGGGCGTCCGCTCGGCGACCTTGGATGTCAGCGACTTGACCGGGGAGGCTGGCGGCTTGATCCCCAAGACGAACGTAGCGTGGAACGTCGTCGGCTACGTGGAAACCGAACAGCCCAATTACCCCGTCCGCAAAGTCGGCTCGTGGCCCGATCCGCTCTTGCCGCCGGCAAAGTTTGACGTGCCCTCCGGCCAAGTGCAGCCGTTGTGGATCAACGTGCAAGTTCCTGTCGAAGCCAAACCTGGGCTATATCGCGGCACCGTCACCGTGCGGCTGGCCGATGGGCAGACCCAGTCGGTGCCCCTGGACGTTCGGGTGTGGAACTTCACCGTGCCCAAACAGCAGCACCTGGAGTCTTGCTTCCTGTTGCGGCCGGAAGAGTTGCAGAAGTTCTACAAGCTGGCCGCCGTGCCCATCGAGATGTACGAGCAGTGGATTGACTTCTGCGTGGACCACCGCCTCAGCCTGATGTTGTGCGAATGGCCCAACTTCAAGACCGACATGGAGCGTCTGGTAGACCGGCAGTTGG
>JAPLNJ010000945.1 GCA_026692885.1 Planctomycetota bacterium
AGGAATCCGTCGCCTCGGCCGGCGGTGAGCTTGTCGAGCACTCGCCCGGACTCGCCCTCGGCAGGCAGAATCCAAGCCACGAAGGAAACCGCACCGGCAAAATCTTCGGCCTGCGTCGGCAGCGGGTCGCCCGGATTCGGATTCAGCCAGCAGCCGACGACCTGCTTCGACTCGACGGGCTTCGAGCGGTCACGGGCTGCCAACGCCTGAATCATTTGCGGCGGCACTTTGCCGCAGAACATCGTCACACGCCCGATCTGGCCGCGGAACCGGTTCTGACCTTGCTGGTCCGAACCGGCGCGGAGTGGATGCGAGTTGGGCGGAACGCACGGGGATACCGGGACGCTTTGCGGTTGGCACACCACGACGTCTCCCCGGCGCGCGGCTGGCTGGATATCCCAGGCCAGCAGTTTGCCGTCTTTCACGGTTCCGGCGAGCACCGCCCCGCCCGCCAGGTGCAACTTGAAATCCGCCTCCCAATCGGCCGGCCACGCCGGCAGGAGCAAGATCTTGGTGCCGGCTTCCTGCACCAACATGCGCTGCAGCGCCGTGGCGCCGGAACCGAAATGATCGAAGTCCGGGCAGGAATCCGGCCCCTCGCGCCCATAGAGGGGGAAGCGGCAGATCGGCGATGCGATGCGGAAACGTCGCACCAAACCGTCGCGTGCCTCGGCCGCCCGGCCGGCATAGGCCCAGTGGATTTGATCCTGGGTCCAGCAAGCATTGCCGAACGCGTCTTGGCACGATCGATGCTTCATCGTCCAGGCCACGATGTCCCCCGACCCGAGTCCCAGGCCGAAACAGCGGAAGGGAAACACCGGGTACAGCTCCCCGTTTTCGGCGTTACTCTTCTTTTCCCATTTCTCCGCGGGTGCAATGGCTTGACGCCCGTCGATGGTCTGCAGCGAAACCTGCGGGATCTCGCCGTGGAACTTCTTCCAGCGCGCCTGGTCTTCCGCCGTCCCGGCCTTCATGGCCAGCAACTCGTCCAGGGCGAACCGCAATCCGGCCACGTCCGGCGCCGGGTTGACCGCGATCCAGAAAGTCTCCAGGACCTGCGCGGGTTCCAGACGGAGCTTGCCGTCCGCTCCGCGCGGATAGTGCTGATCGAAGAACAGGAGAATCTCACGAGCAAAGGGCACGAGTACCCGGTCGCGAAACGCCTCATCGCCGGTGTACTTGACGTACTCGGCCAGCATCACCAGCGTCTCCAAGCCGGATGTGAAATAGTAGTCGTGATACCAGCCCTCGTAGGGTTCGCCCGGCTTGGTCTTGGGTGGGCGGCCACCGTGATCGCAGTCCCGCTCGCCGCCGGTGGGTTCGATGTTCTCGCGGAAATACGCGCCGTCGTGTCCGAACCAGGCCTTCGTGATGGCCTTGCGCATCTCAAGTAGGTTCGCGTAGTAGTCGAAGAAGGGCTGCATCAAATCGAAGTCGCCGCTGGCCAGCAGCGGCCAGTAGAGCAACCGCTGGTTCTGGTACGTGAAGCGGCGTCCCCAGAGGCGGTCGTCCTCGTGCGTGAGCCATGTGCCGTCCTCTTGTCGCACCGCGCCGGGCCGGCCCTTGTCGCTTCTCACCCGCAGTTGCTGGGTGAACAGGCCGCCGTTGAACTTGGCCTGTATCCGCCCACGGCTCTGGCAGGCCATCAGGAAACGGAACACGTTGTAGCTCTGCGCGGCCAGCGCAGCGCCGTCCTCTTCTTCCCGGCTGCCTGAGGGCGAAGCTTCGCCGTGGAACTGCTCGCGGCATTCCGCCGGCAGGGTATTGTCGGAGGCGACGATCCAACTCCGCCCCCAAAAGCTTGCCCACCAGACGCGATGCCCTTCCCAGTCCTGCTTTAAGTCCACGGGCTGCGCCGCCTGACGCTCGATCGTTTCCAGCCAGGTGGTGACCTCGGGCGTCTGCCTGGCACAAGCGTGGATGCGGATGTCGAAAGCCTTTCCCTTGCCCGACAGCGCGCCGTCCCGCAGCGTCAGAGCCGGGCTTTCCAACATGTGGCCGAAGGTATTGTAGCGGTAGGGGTCGGGGTGCTGCGCCGCCATGTGCTCGACCTGATAGAACTTCAGGTCGTCGGGATAGACGCTCTTGTCGCCGACCGCGAAGTACCACAGGATTCTCCCGTCTCGCTCCAGGCAAGCATCCTTGGTGCCATCCAAGCGGTCCCAGAACTCCGGCCTAGCGGTGACGGCGATGTCCGCCGGCGCGGTGATCTCGACGTGATAGATCGGCCGCTGGGCGTCCGCCCAAATCCGCAGGTTCACACCGTCGGCCTCGATTCGGATCGAGCCGGTCGGCAAATCCAGCGTCTGCCGGAAGGGCCGGCCTGGTTGGAACGGATTCGGTTCGAGCGAGACCCGCACTCGCCCCGTCTTGAAGATATCGCCCTGGAAGTTGAACGCGTCATTCTTCGCCAGGAGCAGGTACAAGTCGCCATCCTCAACCGCATACACCCCGGCGGCGATGTCGCCATTGCCGATCGGCATCACGCCGGTGGCGTCCTGCGACGGACTGTTCCAAACCACGTTGTACCGCCGCATCCGTTCCGCCGCGGCGGTATTGGTGGCGCTCTCGCTCGCCAGCTCGGCGCTGACACCGGTGGCGGTCACGAGCAAAGTCAGGGCGAGTTCCATCGCTTTCCGCAAGTTGTCGGTCATCGGTCGTGTTCCCGCTGGTCAAGGTTTGGTTCGTCGGCTGTTTGGCTCGCGTCGTTACGTTCCACGCGAGCTTAATTCTGGGCGTTCGAAGCAGCGTCCGCAAGCAGCGTCTCGGCCCGCGTCCATGACGCCAATTCGAGCGCAGTGTAGCCGACTGCTAGGGCGAGGCAAAGTTGGGGTTGACATGGGAAATTTGCACGATGGCAAGGGCGAGAGCCTGTTTCGCTTCTTGCCCCGCAGGGGCGCATACGACAGCGCGGGACAACGCTCTGGTCGTACTCCCAGGTTTTCGCCCCGAGTTGGGGGCGCGATGCGTGAGCGCCAAGGCGCTAGCCGCCGGTTCCGCACGCCACCGGCGGCTAGCGCCTTGCCGCTCACAGCCCAAGATTTTGGCCTCGAGGACGCACTAGGACTAAACGGCTTCTTGGTCCTGACGCGTAAAGAATGAGGTTTTACGGTTCCGCAGTGCCGGGCCCCAGACAGGGCTCAGACGTACAGAATTCAAAATTGGCGGTTTGGCGACTTTGCCAAGTCAGAGTGGTTTGTCCGCCAATTTTGAATTCTGTACGTCTGAGCCCTCGCGGCAAGCCCCGTCCAGGCGACAACGTTAAACCTCATTCTTGCCACTCCCACCGTCAAAACCGTTTGGTGCTAGGACTAGACGGTTTTT
>JAPLNJ010000946.1 GCA_026692885.1 Planctomycetota bacterium
GCAGTGCCTAATCACGAACCTCAGCCCTCTGCATCGCCAAATCATCCGCTTGCTCGGCCTCTCACCCACCGACTACGGCCTCTAATCCGCCCCCGGAAAACCCCGAAGATATCAGAACGACGACTTGCGGAACGTAGGATCATCGGCATCCTGGTGGCCTTGTTGTTGCCCGCGATTCAGGCGGCTCGGGAGGCATCGCGACGTTCGCAATGCGGGAACAACCTGAAGCAGATCGGCGTCGCCATGCAGAACTACCACGACACCTATAAGGCCCTGTTTTGGATGCGGGGTCCGTCCAACGGAGGCACCCGCAGTACCAACCCCATCGGCAACGAGGAGACGATTAGTGGATTGGTCAGTCTGCTGCCCTTCTTGGAACAGAACTGGCTGTGGGAGGAGATCTCTAATCCCTCCTCTCCTGGTGGCACCGCGACGCGAGCATTCGGCGCCCCACGGGATTTCTTCTACTATCCGCCCTGGTGCGCGGACGTTGCGGTCTTCCGCTGCCCGTCCTGCCCTCCGGGGATTGCCTACAACGCCGCAGCGCTCGGCCGGCGCAACTACGCCCTGTGTCTGGGTGACATGATTGCCAACAACCACGCCGCCACCAACAGCCGCGGGGCTTTTGGGTATAAGTCGGCCACCCGCTTCGCCGACATCACGGATGGGACCAGCAATACGCTGCTGATGGCGGAAAAAGCAAATGCCGTGAACGCGTCGGATGTCCGGGGCTTGGGGGCGAACAACGTGGGCGGGACAAATACCAATCCCGGGACCTGTCTCACCAAGGCGGCGGGCCTCCAGTATCTCCCCGGCGTAACCGTCCAGGCCGGCAGGACCTTGGGAGCGCTGTGGCATGGCGGGCAGGCACCGTTCGTAGGCTTCAATACCGTGCTACCACCGAACAGCCCGACGTGCCTGGCCGATAACTGGGGCGACAGTTGGGCGCTGATCAGCGCCAGCGGTTACCATCCCGGCGGGGTGCTGGCGTTGTTGGCGGATGCTTCGGTGAAATTCGCCAGCGATTCGATCGATACGGGTAACCTCACCTCGCCTGAAGTCGGGAGCGGTCCCAGCCCGTACGGTGTCTGGGGTGCCCTGGGGACGATCAGCGGTGGCGAGGCAATCCCCCAGTGGTGAACCAGTACTCGCCGCGTCCTCAACCGCCCACCGACTGACCGGATGCTTGAGCGCGAGCAGTCCTGGCTCGCCTGTCGGGAAGGGTGAGTAGGTGGGCTTTCGGCCTTCGACCAGAATCTTAAAGACCGCCCCTGCACGTCTCGCGAAGCGATAAGGAAGACAGCATGACGACACGCCCAAGATCTCCTCGTGTGACCAGAATCGCTCTGGTCGGCCTGGTGCTCACGACGCTGCCTGGGTGTCCCCAGGGAAACCTGCCCCCAGTCCTCCCCGTCAAGGGCACCGTGACCCACCAAGGAAAACCGCTGGCAGGAGCTACGGTGATGTTTGTCTCCAAAGCAGGGAAGCTGGCTGCCGGGGAGATTGCCTTTGGTACGACCGACGCGCAGGGACGTTTCCAATTGATGACGCAAGTGTCAGGAAAGACAACTCTGCATGGCGCCATTGCCGGCGAACATCGCGTGACGATCTCCAAGTTTGTCCCACCGCCGGGCATGACCGAA
>JAPLNJ010000947.1 GCA_026692885.1 Planctomycetota bacterium
CGGCTAACGTCGGGAGCTGCTCGGGGGCGATCACGACACTGCAAGCATTTCGCACGGTGAGGATCAAGGCCGAATGCCGACCCCTGGAAAAACCGATTGGAGCTATGATACTCGCATCTCGCGTACATCGTATTCACCGCAATCTTCACCAACGGCTACCCTCTCCCCTCTGAGTACAGGGGCGAGGGGAGAGGAACGACCCCATGTTTCAATCGGCTCGCAGACGATTTCTCACGACCGTGGCCGCCGCATCGGTAACCGCCGCGCTGGCCCAGAACCCAACCCGCGGCGAACGGGTGGAGGCACCAACCGCAGCGGTCCCGATGCTGCACGTGACCGATCTGTTCCGGCCGCATAACGATCCGGATGACCACTGGGATTTGGCGTGTGCCTACGCGTTGGCGTACCAAGGGCGCGCCGAACTGAAAGGGGTCTTGATCGATTTTCCTCCGCCCGGTCCGCCACGCGACCCCGATGTGATGGCGGTGGCCCAAATGAATTACCTGACGGGCCTGCTCGCTCCCGTGCTGGTCGGATCGCCGCGAGTGATCGCCCCGGAGGACGCGGGAACTGCTGCGGCCCAGGCGGATCTGCGCGGGATTCGAACGCTGTTGGACATCCTCCGGCGTTCGCCGCAACCGGTGGTGATCAGCATTCTCGGTTCCACTCGCGATGTGGCCCTGGCGGGCAAGCTGGAGCCGCAGTTGTTCGCGACCAAGTGCGCTGGGATCTACTTGAACGCCGGTTCGGGTACGCCCGACAAAGCCAAGGCGGCCCGGTTGGAGTACAACGTGGCCCTCGATCCGGCCAGCTACGCAGCGATCTTCCAGTTGCCCTGTCCCGTGTACTGGATGCCGTGCTTCGAAGACGCGGGCGAGTTTCGCGTGGCGGAATACGGCACGTTCTACCAATTTCGCCAAGCCGACGTGCTGCCGCACTTGTCCGATCGGGTGCAGAACTACTTTGGGCTAATGTACAAACACGGAGGCGTCGTCAGCGGACCGCCGTGGAACTGGCTGCAGTATCTGATCGGACCGAAAGAAGCCCCGTTGCTTGCGCAACAAGGTGCCCAGTTCCGGAACATGTGGTGCACGGCCGGTTTCTTGCACGCCGTGGGGCTGACCGTCGCGCGCGACGGCAAGATCCTGCCTCGCGGCGAGGCAGCCGACGCCGTGTTCAGCTTCGATCCGATCAGGATCACGTGTGCACCCAATGGCGTCACCGAGTGGACCAGCGACGCGACGGCCAAGGAGCGGTACATCTTCCACGTCCGAGACAGGCAGAACTACCAAGCGGCGATGACGACGGCGCTCCAGTCGCTGCTGCTCACGCTGCCGTAGTGGTCGACGTCCACGACAATCTCCCCTCGCCCCGGTACTCCGGGAAGAGGGGTCGGGGGTGAGGCACGCAAACTTGGGGAGTCGGGCGTCCAACGGATGGTCCTGTTTTCGTTCCGCCCCCATCCGGGCTTGCCCCGAATGGTACGAGGTTAAGCATAAGTCGTTGTTATTCCGCCACTTTCCCCACTGGGCTTGCCCCAGTGGAAAAAGGGTTTGGTCACTAACAGCGGCCCCCACCACCTCTATTCCCC
>JAPLNJ010000948.1 GCA_026692885.1 Planctomycetota bacterium
CCGGCGGTGGTCCCGTCGCTCTCCCAGAGTTCAGACCCGTGGCTGCCGTCGTTGGCCACGAAAAACAGGGTCCCGTTCACGTTCGTCAGATAGTGGGGATAGGAACTGTCAACCGCTTTGATATCCATGACCAAGGCGGTATCGGCGGTGGTGCCGTCGCTCTTCCAGAGTTCCGGCCCGTTGCTGCCGTTGTCGGCACTGAAAAACAGGGTCCCGTTCACGTTCGTCAGATTGCTGGGAGAAGAACTTCCGGCCCCCGCGGCGATATCCCTGACCAAGGCGGTGCCGGCGCTGGTGCCGTCGCTCTTCCAGAGTTCCTTCCCGTTGGTGCCGTCGTTGGCCATGAAAAACAGGGTCCCGTTCACGTTCGTCAGATTGATGGGAGAAGCACCTCCGGCCCCCGTGACGATGTCGATCAAGGTGGGGACGGCGGCCAATAAACGGAGGTCTTCAAGAGCCTCAAAAAGTAATCGGCGGGCGCCCCTGTGTCGACGTACGCGAGTTCGTTCCGAGCGTGGGTTGCGTTGCGGGCGATTCCTGGCAATCTCCTTGGGGTCCGTTGTAGGATGGACCTCCCGGTCCGTCCGCGTCAGTGGTCAGTGGGCAGTGGGCAGTATTGATCAAGACTACCGCTTGGTCGCCTTGGCTGGCATCTCTGAGCCTGAGCGTAGGGCTTGGTCTGCGGGATCACGACGCCCTTCGTCCTTCCTGGCGTCTCTCCAGATTCACGCCTGTCGCAGGAAGCACCCTGCCCGTCATTTCTGGAGTTACCAGTATGATTCTTGCGAATGTAGGGCATGGGCCGGCGAAAGGAAAGTGCGAAATCCGCAACTTCCCTCTTTTTTGCGGGTTTTGCGCAGGATCGCGGCACCGAACCCCCAGCAGGTTGTAGAAAGACAACAGGGACTCAGGCGGCCTCTGTGTCTGCTTCTCGATCACGTCGCCCTGCGGCTGGCCCGCGCAAAACAGTGTCGCGACGCAGGCCCGAGTTTGTTCCACAAAAGGTGGTAGCCACGAATGGCACTGTCGGCGCTGTGAAAGAATCAAATCGGCCGACGATGCTTGCACAAGGTGTAGGGTGGGCTGTGCCCACCAGGCACAAGCTCCTGCGGTGGGCACAGCCTCGGCCGCGCCCAAGTTGGTCTTGACTGCGGAAAATAAACGGGTGCGTCGGGGTACAAATTGTTTCGCTCTAGGACGAATGTTTGTAGTGGAATCGGCAGATAAACACGGGGACGTAGCCCCTTGGACAGGGGCCTGACTCGTTCCAACACCATCGATTACGCATCATTCCCAGCAGCCAAGTGGCACCGTCCAATGGCGTCTTCTCCCCTCCGTGTCTTTCGCATGTCGTGTCTTTCGCATGTCGAGTTTCTCCCGACGGCGAGCCCGTGGCCGATTCCAAAAGCTCAAGGGTCCAAGAGCCGAAGAAACTCACTTCGCTGCCGGGATTCCCAGTTCGTCCAGCGTGCTGGCCGTCGCGAACCGGTCCAGCCAGTCGTCGAGCCGGGCCACGTCGGTGGTGGACTCGACCGCACGCACGACGCCGCGGGGGACGTCGCCGAACCGCTTGCGCAGCTGTCGGACCAGCGTTTGCTGCCGGGTTTCAATCGCGGCTTCCGTTCGGCCCTCCGTTCGGCCCTCCGTTCGGCCCTCCGTTCGGCCCTTCTGTTCGCCTTCCGTTCGGCCTTCCGTTCGGCCCTGAGCGCGGCCCTTCTGTTCTCCTCTTTCCATCAACACGTCCGCCATTGATTTTCCCATCTCAACTACCTCCCGACGAAGTTCTTCGTTCTGCATCGATTGTTCAAGTACTTCTTGCAACTTGGCATGTTCGCTCTCGGGACGGTCATGACAGATCATCGCCCCGAGGTAGTAAAGCAGCTCGCGCCACCGCTGACGTTCTGCGGGTGGCATCGTTTCCAAATGGGCCCCCACTCGCTCCACCAACTCCTGGAACTCGCCGGCCCGCGACTTCCGCTGCTGGACCAGCCGCAACACCCAGCCGAAGAAGCCGCCATCGCGCTCCAGCGTCTCGGCGTCCAGCTCCGGCAGGTTCAGGAACAACGGCCGCTCCACGATCGGCGTGACCGCTCGGAACTCCTCGCCCCGTTCGATCAGAT
>JAPLNJ010000949.1 GCA_026692885.1 Planctomycetota bacterium
TTAGGCTTAACCTCGTGCCATTCGGGGCAAGCCCGAATGGGGACCCGACATGCCAAGCTGGAACAAAAGCCGGACCAGATCTCACCATGGCAAGGACTCTCTGGGATACAATTTTGCGCGGCCCAGGCCGGGGGTGAGGGGCGCGTCGCTTGCCTGGACTCCGTCACCCCTCGCCTTCGTCCTTCCCCTCACCAGGCCTTCGTCTTGCCGGGCATCGCGCAGGCGTATTCGCCGTTCTGGTCTGGCAGCACCAACGGCTGGGCGTCCCAGGTCAGCTTCGGGGGCAGCAGGTTCAGCTCGGACTTGATGGCGTCGTCCCAGCGGACGATTTGCCCCGACGCGGTGGCCATGCGTCCCAGAATGGCGGTCATCGTGCTGTGCGCCCCGTGTTCGCCTTCGTTATACGGCTGGCCGGCCAGGAGCGCGGCGAACAGGTCGTCCATCTCGACCTGGTGCCCGTCCTTCTCGCGTTTCCAGCGCAGCGGCTCCTGACCGTCGACCCGCAATTCGCTAGTGCCGTGGCCATCAATGTTCACCACGCCTTTGGTCCCGTGGGCATGCTGCGAGAAACTGCCCCAGCAGTTGTCGATCTGGCGGCAGTAGCTGAACATCTTTGTGCCGTCCGGATAAGTGAACTCGACGGCATGGTGGTCGAAGATTTCGCCGAAGTTCGGACCTTTGCGGACTTGGCGTCCACCCAACCCTTGGGCTTCGACCGGATGCCCCTGCATGATCCAGTTGCAGGCGTCCAAGTCGTGGACGTGCTGCTCGACGATGTGGTCGCCGCTGAGCCAGTTGTAATAGTACCAGTTGCTCACCTGGAATTGCATCTCCGTCTGACCCGGCTTCCGCGGCCGCACCCAGAGGCTGCCCGTGTTGAAGTAGGCCCGCAGGAATTTGACCGGGCCGATCGCACCGTCATGGATCCGCTTGACGACTTCGCGATGTTTGTCTTCGTGTCGCAAGTGATGGCCGACGGCGACGGCCAGGCCCTTCTTCTTAGCCTCTTCGTTGGCCGCCAGGACCTGGCGCACCCCCGGCCCATCGACGGCGACCGGTTTTTCCATGAACACATGTTTGCCGGCCTTGACCGCGGCCTCGAACTGCTGCGGACGGAAGCCCGGCGGCGTGCAGAGCAGGACCAGGTCGACGTTGGCGTTCAGGGCCTGCAGGTAGCCGTCCAGGCCGGAGAATCTGCGGGCGTCGGGTACGTCGACCCGCGCAGCGAATTGCCGATTCAGCGCGTTGTAGGCGGCGGTTACGCGTTCCGGAAACGCATCGTGCAACGCCACCAGTTTGACGTTGGCGGTGGTGGCCAACGCGTTGGCGGCAGCGCCGGTACCGCGTCCGCCGCAGCCGATCAAGGCGATCTTGATTTCATCGCTGCCAGCGGCATGAGCGCTGCGGGACAGGGACAGGCTGCCGACGGCGGCCAAGGCTGCGGAGGTCTTCAGGAAATCACGACGCGAGGCGGGCTGGTCGACGGAGTGGCGGTTGGGCGTGCTCATGGATCAGGCTCCTGAAAGGAAGGAAAACGTATCGGTGCCGCTAAGTATAGGCAATGGCGGGCCCGGTGCAACCAAGGGATCGTGATTCAAGTAGGTCAACGCTTTCCAGCCTGACGGGGAAGGAAAAGACAGGCGACCACGGATTACACGGATCACACGGATGGAGTAAAGACTGGAATATCCTTGGTATCCGTGGCCCCTGCTGCAAACAGAACATGGATTGACGCGTTCCGGCATCCTGCCATAGGCTTGTATTGTCCCCACGTGGCGCAAAGTCCTTCGGGGGTTGTGCCTTCTTTGATAACCTTAGGAGCGGCGCATCAATAACTGTCGCATTGTCGCCTTTCGCTCCGCGAAAGGGCGTTCTTTCGCGAAGCGAAAGACGACACCTATTTCTGCGACTTTACCGTCCGCCGCCACGTCAGTACGGAGACTCTTGTGACACCGCAACAGATTTCGTTCTCGGCACACCCTGGCACTTTCTGGCTCCGGGTCTTCCAGTGCAGTCGCGTCAATTGCTCTTGCACCCAGGTCACGTTCGAGTTGAGCGAGATGCCGGATGCCCGCTGGCCTTCAGAACATCTGGCGCCGGTTGTGATTCGCGTGGATGTGCCTACGTGGCAGGAGACGAACCCGCCGCCAAGGCCGCCGCAGCTGGCGGCGGTGGTCTCCGAATTCTTACGGGATTATTCCCCTGCCGAGCGTGAGGAGTTGCAGGCTTGGTTTGGCGAGCGGCAACGGATTCTCAAGCGGATGAGTGAGTGCCGTATCGATCCCAGAACGATCCAAGATCGCAAGCTGATCAGGTTCCGAGATCTCATTGCGCCAATGGACGACAAAAAGTGGGTCTGCCCGGTGGGCGAGCACTTCGTCGCATGCGGCGACGCGGAATACGAGGTCATCGAACATTATTGCCCTAACCCGGCGTGTCCGTGCCGAGAGGTGTATTTGTCGTTCCTGCGATACCAGCCCGTCCCCGGTGACGCGGAACGGTGGAAATTGGAGGAGCAATTCAACGCGAAGGTCCGTTTGGATGGCCAAGCCACGGTGCAGGAAGTGTTTGCCGAGTCGCGTTCCGAAGCCGAGGCCGCTTTGGCTGTGTGGCAGCAGGAGTACGGTGATGATCGGGAGGGACTCTGCTGGCGTTACGACAAAATCAAGGAGATTGCCGGTCGCAGCGCGCCCGCGGCGAACAGGCGGCGGGATCGGTTGACCCGTTCGGCAGATCGCGTCGACAGAAACGATCCCGTTGTGAGCAGTCAGCCGGATCGGTTGACCCGCCCGTCAGATCGCGTCGGCAGAAACGATCCCTGTCCCTGCGGCAGCGGTAAGAAGTACAAGAAATGCTGCGGGCCAGCAGCGAACCGCGACTCGTCGCCCGACTTCTCATGAGCAAGCTATTGAGCGTCATCAGTCGCTGCGTGACGACATCCAGGCTGCGCTGGCAGAACTCGACGTTGGCCAAGGCGAGCCTTGGGAGGTTGACGGCATCAAGGCGGAACTGGTCGCACAACTGGACGCTGACGAGGCGGGGGCCTGATGCCGCGCATCGTGCGAACACCACGGGCCAAGGCCGACGCTCTGTCGATCGGTCGCCACATTGCCGAGCAAAGCCGCAGCAGATCAGTGGCCCTCCGGTTTCTGGACAAGATTGACGAGGAGTTGAAGTTTCTTGCACAGCATCCATTGGCTGGCGAATCGCGACCCGATTTGGCAGCGGACGTTCGCTCTTTCCCCATCGGCAACTACGTCATTTTCTATCGTCCGTCTGACGGGGGCGTCGACGTCTTGCGGATTCTTCACGGTGCCCGAGATATACCGCGGA
>JAPLNJ010000950.1 GCA_026692885.1 Planctomycetota bacterium
AGTCTCATGCTTTGCGCGCAAGGGCCAAACTATCGTTTGGTGCTAGCATCGCTCGTCAGATGCGCCAAGGCTTGTTTCGCCCCTTCAGGGCTGGTGTTCTCCATCCTCTCATCACCCAGGGCGGCGCTACGCGGCTACGCCGCTCCGCTCTGCCCTGGGCTGATTTGTGGCTGCCCCTTTGGGGCGGAAACCTGTGGATCACGATCAGGGGTAGCCCCAGGGGCCACGCGGTCATCCTTGATTTCGTAATCACTCCGCGAAGCCAGCCAAACAGAAACAGAATCAGGTATTCGGGAAAACACCAGTTTCAGGCAAGATCAAACAACAGGCAAAATCAAATAAACTGAACACGCCAGACCTGTCCCCCCTTTCCACGCCGGCTTGCCCGCCACGCATCCGCCGATCTATTTTCTGCGAGTGATCGGCTCCACGCTTGCAACTTGGTCCGGCAGTGTTTCCAATGTGGCCTTCAAACTGAGAGCCGAAAACTGGCACGTTGGCACGCGTCGTTGACGTTGGAAACCTTTCGTAACATTGGGTCAGGTGCCGTATGCGATTGCTCGTGATTGGTCTGTGTCTAGTGGCGATAACCTGGGCGAGTTCCGCTCGGGCGAAAGACCTAGCGGATGGCAATGTCGCCGGTGAGTTGTGGGAGGGAAATGACCTCCAGATGAAATTCCGCTGGTGTCCTGCGGGGACCTTCATGATGGGATGTCCCGCGAGTGAGCCGGATCGGATAGGTGGTGAAGGTCCAGTCACGGTGAAGTTGACGCGCGGGTTCTGGATGGCGCAGCACGAGGTCACGCAGGGGGAATGGCAGTCGTTGATGGTGACCACGATCACCGATCAAAAGACGAAAGCCGGTGCTTCCGACTTGTACGGTGCAGGGGCGCGGTATCCGATGTACTACGTGAATCACAACGAGGCGACGGAGTTCTGCCGGGAACTAACGGATTCGGAACGGAGTGCGGGGCGCCTGCCTGCCGGCTGGGAGTACCGGTTGCCAACAGAAGCTCAGTGGGAATATGCCTGCCGGGCAGGGACGACGACCGCCACAGCATTCGGAAGTAGCCTGAGCAGCACACAGGCGAACTTCAATGGCGAGTACCCATATAACGGCGCGGCGAAGGGACCGAATCTTGAGAAGACGGCAGTGGTGGGCAGCTACAACGCGAATGCGTGGGGGTTGTACGACATGCATGGAAACGTCTGGGAATGGTGTCGCGATTGGTACACGGGTACGTTATCGGGCGGACGTAATCCAGATGTCTCTCCGCCGGGAGAGGCCTCGATCCGGGTCCTGCGTGGCGGCGGCTGGCTCAACTTCGGCGGGTACTGCCGGTCGGCGTTCCGCGTCAGGGGCTTTCCCGCGAGCCGGATCCAGAGCGGCGGGTTCCGCGTGGCCGTAGTCCGGTCGGGTTCCGAGGCTGAGCCAAGCAGGCAAGAGCGAGCAGTCGTAGCATGGCTCTCCAGAGCCGTGCAGTTCGACTTCGACTAGTCAAACCGCTCACGATCTCTGACCGGATTCAAAGCGCACTGCTGTGAACACTTTTGGATGGGCCGGAAGGCCGGTATGATACAAGCACGACGCGCCAGCGAGTGGGTCGGATTCTCGCTTGCCACGCCGCCACGGACGCACTCGCTGGCGCGTCGTGCTTGTATTTCTAGCCGTTGGCTGACTGCAAAAAGGTTCACATCCGTGGGATTCAAAGCGTCAAGACGCGACCGAACGTATCCCGCACGGCTCTGGAGAACCGTGCTATGTGGGTGACAACGCGGACCGAAATAGCTTCCCGGTTGGGCCGTAACTCGCGGCGAATGGCAACGGAAAGTGGCTCCGGTTCCGTTGGCCGCCTTGGTCGTCCGGTTGTCGGCTTCAGCCGACACCCTGTCTGCCACCAGCTTTAGCTGGTGGGTGCCGCTGCCCACAGCACTTCCAGGAGCCGGCTTCAGCCAGGCTTCTCGATCTGGGTTTCAACCCTTCTACCGGGAAACCCCGTCCGACCTCGATCAGTTTCTCGGTCCGTCCGCCGCGGCCCGCGCCGTCCCAGACGATGAGCGTCACGCGGTACTTGCCGGGTTGGTCAAAGGTCTTCGTCGGTTCCGCCGCGACCTCGGCGATGCCGTGCCCGAAATCCCACAGCCGATCGACGAGCGTCCCTACGGACGCCCGTGAGGTACAGCGGAACTGCGCCGGTTTACCGGCCTGGATTCCTTCCGGTATCTGGAACTCGGCCACCGGCGCTGCCGAGGAAAACGGTTTGGCATCCGGGAGCTGGTCCCGCTGGTTGCCCCGCACCTGGCAGTCGCTGAACTCCAGGGCGCTGTACGCCGCGGGACGCGTGACGGCGTCCAGGCCGTTGCCGATTATCTCACAGCGGCGGAACTGCAAGGCGTCGACGTTCGGGCCGCCCAGTTGCACACCGTAGCCGCCGTTGTCTCGGAACGTGCAGTCCTCGAAGACCAGCCCCCGGCATTGGCCGTTGGTCCGAAACCCGTGGCCGCTGTCGTTGGGGTAGCGGGCGAGCGCGTTACCACGGACCGTCTTCTCAAAGGTGCAGCGATAGAAATAATGATGCGCGATCCCGCCCGTTTCGCCCTGGTGCTGCGCCCCGAATTGCACGCAGTCACGGATCGTGTTGTAGCCCCAGAAGACGTTGTTCTTGACGGACTGATTGGAGACGGACAGGCCGATGTGGGCGCCGCGCAGGACCACGTTGTCGGTCACGATCACATCGCGTGCGATGATCTCGATGCCGTAGCCCTTGAGCGTGCCGTCAGCGGTGCCGATCGTGTTCCTGCGCACGGCCGATTGAGACCCCTGGTCCACGCTGAGCCAATGATCTACCACGTTGTCCTCGATCAGCGATCGCGGGCAACCGCCCCAGATCTCGATCCCCAGCCCTTCGCCGCCAGAGCCGCTGACTCGGTTGTTGCGGATGACGAGTTCCGACGAGTGATCACCAAAGATCCCGCCTCGGCCCGTGCCGTGAATCACGTTGTCGGTGACATGATTCCGATCGGAGCCCCAGGCCAGTCGGATGCCGCCGCCATATTCGGCATCCAAGCCGATGTTTTCGAGGTGGCAGTGGGTGATCCGGCTGTCGGTCACACCGCGCTCCAGGCTGGGGTTCTGGCCAGAGAAGAGGATGCCGTGTGGTCCCCAGGTTTTCGCCTTCAGGTTGCGGATGGTCAGATGGTGCAGCCACAGCCGCCGCCCGTCTTCGCCCACGATTCCCTGATGGACGAGCGGGTTATTTTGGCCGTCCAGCGTCAGGTGGGCGAGTTCCACAGCTTCGCAACCCTGCAGGCTGATCAGCACGCCCGGCTTGCTCCCGGTGAACACCAGCCGCGTCTTGTCCTGCCCGGCCCCGATGAGCTTGCGGTGCGACGTGACACGAAGCGGCTCGGCCAGCTCGAACGTGCCCTCCGGCAGCCGAACCGTATCTCCGGGCTGGGATTGTTGGATCGCGGCGGCGATGGCCTGCGTGTCACGTCCCTGCGGCTCGATGACTGCCGCGGGCGCAGCTACATGCGGAAGGAACAACAGAAACGGTATCAACAGTGTCGGCGTTCGCACCAAGGTGACTTCCTTTCTTGACGGACAGATAGGAACTGATAGGAATCTTGACCCCCCGTCGCCCTTGATGCAACCGCCCGACCAGCAGGGACAGTTCAAGCGACGACACTCGCGCCGAGCCGCTGCGCCGTGCGGCTTAGGGGCGCAGCCGATACACGCCCAGGTTATGCCAGATGTCCCGGCCCGGAACAGGACCAACGACAAACCTGTTTAACGTAGTCCTGCGAGCACTTCGCCTGAGCTAGGCTTGACCGAAGCCTTGGGGCTGGAGCCTGGCGGGTTGGTCGGCATTGGGCTCTTGCACCTACACCAAGGGCGTGGCCTCATCGAACTCACCCAGCCGATGGAACCCGATCGGCCCGGCGGCATGTGTATGGGAGCACGCGATCAGGACCGCTTCCCGAGCAATTCAGCATTTCTCCTGGATCTCGCGTCGCGCCGCGCCGCCAGCACGGTCAGGCGGCGAATGAACAGGGCGTCGATCCCGACGATCGCCACGCGCGACGGGCCCGACCCAAACACGGCCGCGCGGACCTCACACGGGCCATGCAGCGACTCGATGGATGCGTTCCCGTCCCCGCCCAGCGTTTTCATGCCGACCGTGAGAGTGATGTCCCGTTCGGCAAAGCCGGCTTGAAAAACCGGCTCAGCGGCGGCGGCCCTGGCGGCGACACACAGAGTGCGCAAACAAAAACCAATTCCGCCCAGGCTAATGACTCACATCGTTCGTTCTCCTCGATTTTTCACGACATCGTCTGCCATAGGTTTCATGCAGTCGG
>JAPLNJ010000951.1 GCA_026692885.1 Planctomycetota bacterium
CGCCAACGTGGTCAAACTGCACCGTTTCTCCGGCAAGGTCTCCTATCTGGCGTGTCCGGACTTCGACGCCGTTCCACATCCCGCGATCCAGCGGACGGTCAAACTGTCGTTGCGGAGTCGCGAGTTGGACTGCCGAGACCACAGCGGCAAGGAGGACCCGCTGGTCCTGGACCGTAAGGAGTTGCTGGTCGGCCCGGATTATCCGGGACACGAGAAATTCACTCGGTTCACCGAGCAGGAAGAATCGCACGGGTTGCTGGACGGTCTGACAGATTTGTGGACGCAGCGACAGTGGGAGCTCCAATTCGAGCAGGCCGGCCTGCAACTGCGTGGCTACCGGCTGTTGTGGAAGCCGGGCCACAAACGCCGACGGCGGCCTGAAGTGGGGCATGTTTCCAACGTGGCGGGCACGTTGGAAACGTGCCTTTCGGGCAACGCAACCGACCTCGCGATGGCGGATGAAGTGCCAACACCGGCAGCGAAAAATGATCAGTCCTCCCCGGAGCGGGATGGCCCGGACAGCGCGCCGGAGCTGATCCTGCCGCAGCGTTCACGGCAGTTTGGCGTCGGCAAGGAAATCGGCGGGGCGGTCTACGTGCATCGCCAGTACGAGAATCGCTTGGGGCCAATCGTCGCCTGGGCCAAACGCTGGTTGCCGGAGGATTCTGCGTACGACGTAGTGAAGTACAACCGCCGCACGCAGGCGGTGTCGTTCATCTGCTGTCCAGGGTTTGACGTCGAGCCGGAGCCGAACGTCGAGGGCGTGGTGATCATCCGTGCCGACGGGACGGCGCAGCGACGACCGGTTCCGCTGGATCCCTACATCTACCATCACAAGTGGCTGTTCGTGGACGACGATTACACGGGCTTCGATGTCCAGGAGAGCCAGCGTCGTTCCGCCGCCTGGCTTGCCCTGGCGAACGTGGACAAGTCTCGCATTGGCCGCCGGAGCTATTGGCAGACACATGTGGTACCGCTGCTGGTCGGCTGTCCGTGCTCAAGTCGTTCGGTTACATCAGGGTGATCCTGGATTTGGCACGGTCCGTTGGGAGACACGTTGATGAGCCAAGTGATACGCGGTAAAGTCCACGGCACGACGATCGAATTGTACCAGCCGCTCGGTATTCCTGATGGCCAGGAGGTGGAACTTACCCTGCAGACGGTTCCTGCCGTGGTGGAATCTCGGCAATGGGGCGACGGACTGCGACGCTGCGCCGGCGCGCTGGCCGACATCCCTGGCCTCGACCAAGACATGGAACAGATTCTAGCAGAGCGCAAGACGGCCCGTTTCCGTGAGGTGCCCGAATGAGCTTCTTGCTAGACAGCGACATCTGCTCGACGTACCTGCGACGGCCCGGTGGGCTATTCCACCGATTCATGCAACATGCCGGGCGACTTTGGATTTCGACGTTCACGCTCTCGGATCTGTACACCTGGGCCTACAAGCAAGACGATCCGACCGTCATCTCGGGCAAGATCCGAGATTTTCGGCGGGACATTGCCCTGCTATCGTTTGACGAGGCATGT
>JAPLNJ010000952.1 GCA_026692885.1 Planctomycetota bacterium
AGCCGCTGGTTGTGGCCGTCGAAACCCATTCGGCGCACCCGCTTGCCCGGGCTCTGGTCGCCGTCTTCACCACGGAGGCCGTCTTCACCACGGAGGCACAGTGGCCTCGCGGCGCAGGTCCAGCTTTCGCGTTTGACTCCGGAGCGGCCGACGTTCAGCAGACGCTGGGCGGCGGCGTGGTCGGCACCGTCGCGGGTCGACGCATCTCGGTCGGCTCGCCCAAGTTTGTACGGGCGCTCGGCACGACCGTCTCCCCGGAGTTGGAACAGGCGGAATCTCGGTGTATTTTGTCCGGTGCCACGCCAGTGTTCGTGGCCGCCGACGGTCGCTGTGTCGCAGTTGCGGGCTTGGCGGATGCGCTGCGTGAGGATGCGGCGGACGCGCTGCGGGCATTACAGCGGCTTGGCTGGTCCGTCAGGATCCTGTCGGGCGACCATCCCGACGTGGTGACGGCCGTCGCCCGCCAACTTGAGATCCCGGACGGTGCTGCGATCGGCGGCGCGACGCCCGAGGAGAAGGTGGCTTATGTGCAGCAGCTCGCGCAATCCGGCGTCGTGGTGATGGTCGGGGACGGTGTCAACGACGCGGCCGCGTTGTCGGCCGCCAGCGTGGGCATCGCGGTACACGGCGGGGCCGAAGCCAGTCTGGCGGCGGCGGACGTGTATCTGAATTCCCCCGGCCTGACCCCCATTGTGGACCTGATTCGCGCTGCCCGTACCACGCTGCGCACGATCCACCTCGCGCTAGTCGCCTCCCTGTGCTACAATGCCATCGCTGCTGCGTTGGCGATGACCGGGCGGATCAGTCCGTTGGCGGCGGCGATCCTGATGCCGATCAGTTCCTTCACGGTGCTTGCGTTGGCCAGTGCCGCGCGTACCTTCCGAGGCCGATCATGAGTGTGATCTACGTGCTGCTGCCGGTGGCGATCCTGTTGGCCGTGGCTGCCGTCACGGCCTTCATCTGGGCCGTACGCCGCGGCCAGTTTGATGATCTGGACACGCCCGCGGTGCGCGTCCTGTTCGATGAGGAGGAGCGGGAATTCTAACTTTGTCCTTGACCACACCTACGCCGAAACGTCCGCGCTGGCAAGCTACGCTGCGGCGCTGTACGATCGCCGCCTTGATCACCTATCTGGGTTTTGTCCTGATGCTGGCTCTGCTGCAACGTCACCTGATCTATCTGCCAACTCGCGAAGCCCGTCTGGAGCCTCAGGCGGCGGGGTTGCCGACGGGGCGCGTGCAGACCATCACGTTGCGGACGGACGATGATCTGGAACTGCGGGGCTGGCATGTGCTGCCCGAGGGACGGATCGCGGCCGACCCACGGGCTTGCGACCGCGAATTGGCGGCAGGTGGCTGGGTGGTGCTGTACTTCTCCGGCAACGCAGGCCACCGCGGCTACCGCACGTTGGAGTGCGAGACGTTTACGCAGCTGGGCTGCCACGTGTTCATTTTCGATTACCGCGGCTATGGCGAGAATCCCGGTTCGCCCAGCGAGGAGCGGCTGGCCGCCGACGCACGGGCGGCGTGGAAGTATACGACCGAGACGCGCGGCGTCGCTTCACCGCGGGTGTTGCTCGCGGGTGAATCTTTGGGCGGCGGTGTGGCCGTCCGTCTGGCCGCCGAGCTCAGCGCCGGTGATGCACTGCCCGGAGGACTGATCCTGCGTTCGACGTTTTCATCGCTGGTCGATGCCGGAGCCTACCATTATCCCTGGGTGCCGGTACGTTGGGCCTTGATCGATCGCTACCCGTCAACCGACCGGATGCCTGGCGTCCGGTGCCCGATTTTGCAGTTCCACGGCGCGCGGGACACGATCATCCCGTTGGCCCTCGGTCGTCGGCTGTTCTCCGCGGCGCCGGCCACGTCGGCGACGGGTGTGGCGAAGCGGTTCGTCGAGTTGCCGAACGCCGATCACAATGATGTGCTGCTGATCGCAGAGCCGGAACTGCGTCACGCGGTCCGGGAATTCCTCGACCGCTTGGGACCGGCCGAAAGATAACCCCTTGTGGTCACATGACCACCTATCCGGCCTCGACCAAACCGC
>JAPLNJ010000953.1 GCA_026692885.1 Planctomycetota bacterium
TGACGAGAAAAGCCATGTTCGACTGGCCGGAGCCGAGCCAGACCTCGCCCACGAGAACGTCGGAGATTTCGGCTTTGTGCTTGGAGATCTTGGATTGGACGACCAGCGTGCGCGGCTCGGCGCAGGCGGGCAGCGGATCGAGTTTGACAAACCACTTGCCATCGGCATCGGCGACAGTGGTCTTCTTCTGACCGGCGAACTCGACGGTGATTGGCTCGCTCGGCTCGGTCCAGCCCCAGACGGGCACCGGTCTTTCGCGCTGGAGCACCATGTGGTCTGAGAAGATCGCCGCGAGTTTCAGTTCGGCGGCGTGAAGTGCGGCGGGCAGAGCCAGCAGCAGGAAGGTGAAGCATAGGGCGGTGCGTCTCATGATGGGTCCTTTGGCTTGATGCGGGTTCAAGGGAGGGAGCATTCCGCGCGTGAAGCGTGGGATAGGCTTCCAGCCTGTCGGGCTAACAAGACACGCTGGAAGCCTATCCCATGGGCGCCTTACTTCACGGTCAGCGGGGCACTCCGAATGTACTGTGGGGTCTGGCCGAAGGCTTCTCCCACGAAGGCGGCGAACTTAATTGCTCGACCGGATTGTTCGGCGGGAACCGTGAAGGTCACTTCGATTTCGCCGGCACCTCGGGCTCGGATTACCTTGCGATCCAAGCGCTTGTTGTTCGCCGCCGCGAGCATCGTCACGGTGATGGCCTGTTCGCTAGGATGGAACCGCATCCCTTCCGCGGCGAGGCGGTCCAGGTTGGGCGTCAGATCCTTGATTGGGCAGCCGTAGCAGCCCGCCGAATCATGGTTCATGTCGTCCGCGGTGATGAAGAGAATGTTCAGCTTGGCCTGCGCGGCATCGGCCGCCGACAGCGCGGCCGCCCACGCAGTCAGCAGCACGACGCAGAGTAATAGCCGCGGGAACGCGGTGAGGTTGAGCGGAGTCTTCATGAGTTCTTTCGTTTCATCCGTTTCATGATCGTCAATCTCCGTTGAATTCCCAGCGTTGGAGTCTGGCGTCGGCGGCCTTGCCGCGCAGTTCGATCCAATCCACTTCCACCGGTTTTTCCGTGGCGGGCAGGTAGAGGCGAATGACGCCCAGCGGGCCGGACGCGGCGATCTCCACGCTCACTTCGCGCCAATCGCCGGACGGAAGGTGGAAGGCGAAGGATCTGGCGGTCGAGTCGTCCGCATTGTCGGGACGCGATTCGATTCTACCGGCGCCGCCTACGCTCGTCCGCGCGCGGAACTTCAGCACCGCGGGACCCTCCAGCTTGCCCGTGCCGTGTCCGAGAAACGCGGTGCCCGGTTTGCCTTGGCTGGTCACCGCGAGGACGCCCGCTTTGACAACCGCCTCGCACTGCCGCGCCTTCCAGCCTTCGAGCGGATCTTCGGGCGTGGGCGTGGCCCGGGGTTTCGCGGCCTTCAGCTGATACGCCGGGTTGGGGCGCGGATACATGGCTTCCGTATCGGTGAGGAAACCGTCGATCAGGGCAGCGAGTTCCTGGACCCGCGCGAGCTGCACGGCGGCGACGTTCTGTGTTTCGCTCAGGTCCTCGCGCAGGTTGTACAATTCGTAAAGGTTCTCGTCGCCCGCGGGCAGGCCGAACCAGCGGATGAGCTTCCAATCGCCGCTGCGCACCCAGATGCCGCCCGCTCGACCGGGACTGCGGCCGTGCGGAAAGTAGTTGAAGAACGCTTGGCGGTCGAGCCTGCCGGTCCCCTTCAGGACGGCGGCATAGCTGACGCCGTCCAGCTTCTGTTGTGCTGGTCGCGGCAGGTCGAGCAGGTCGAGCAGCGTGGGATAGAGATCAATGTGGCCGACCACGGCGTCGCTGGTAGCGCCGGGTCGGATGTGGCCGGTCCAGGACCAGATCAGCGGCACGCGCGTGCCGCCTTCGTAGAGCGTGCCTTTGCCGTCCCGCAACGGCGCGTTGACGGTCGGCGCCTGCGAGCCGGCCCACTTGCGCCAGTCGAGCAGCAACGGATCGTCGCCCTTGCGCTTAAGGGCTTTGCCGTCTTCATCGGTGTTGCTGTGCGTGTTGCCGCCGTTGTCGGAGTTGAACACGATGATCGTGTTCTCCAAGAGGCCCAGCCGGTCGAGCGTGTCGAGGACACGGCCGAAACACTCATCGACGCTCTGCAGCATCGACGCCATGATCGAATTGCCCTGCACCCCGCGGGGGTCTTTCTTGGACGCGAACCGCTGGGTGTACTCCACCTTGTGGCCCCACGGGCCGTGGACGCCGTAATTCCAGAGATTCAGGAAGAACGGCCGGTCGCGGTTGGCCTCGATGAACTTGACCGCCTCGGCCGCTAGCCGGTCCACAATGTACTCCTCCGGCGGGCCGTCGGTGATGGTGCCGACGCGCGACTTGCCGCGCGGTTCGCCATCGGGCTTTACGTCATAGGGGGAGAAGTAGCCGCCCGGGGGACCCGGATCAGGATGGCAGTGGAACGCCACGTCGAAGCCCTGCTGCTCCGGCCAGTGGGGCCGCGTGAGGCCGAGGTGCCACTTGCCGATGTGGGCGGTGCGATAGCCCGCGTCGCGCAAAGCCTCGGCCAACGTGTACTCGGACGGTTCCATGAAGTTCTTGCTCTCTGGGACGAGCGTCGGCTGGTTCGGCCCGGCGGTGGTCGGCAAGAACGGGTGCCCCGCGGGTTGCGGCGGCAGATGCCCCGTGGCGCTGGTGATGCCATGCCGGGCCGAGTACTTGCCGGTGAGCAGACTTGCGCGGGTCGGCGAGCACAGCGGTTGGGCGTAGGCGTCGGTGAACCGCATGGCCTGCGCGGCGAACCGGTCGATGCGGGGCGTCTCATAATACGTCGAGCCATAAGCGCCGCAGTCCATCCACCCCATGTCGTCCACGAGGAACACGATGACGTTCGGCTTGCGCGGCGCGTCGGCCGCGGGGAGTACACCGCCGACCAACGACCACAGGGCAGCGGTCAGAAGCAGGAAGCGTGTGGTCATGGGAGTTCCCTTCAGCCAAGGCCTCGGAATCAATAATTTCCTGATGCTCGTTCCACGATGTATTTCGCACCCAGCGTTAGCCCGTGGCTCGCATACCACTCCTTCAACAGCCGTCGGCCGGTTTCCAAA
>JAPLNJ010000954.1 GCA_026692885.1 Planctomycetota bacterium
GGAAAGCCTACTGCCCGCGAAAACTGAAATCTGTACGTCTGACCCCAGCCGCCGGTCCGTCTATGCGAAACCGCAATACCCCATTCTTGACACCGACAACCCCGAAAACCGTTTGGTGCTAATACGCTTGGCCACGGACGATGGGGGTGCGATTGCCTGTGTCGGACCAACGCTGCGGGGCCGCGGATCCCAAGGGACTATCGCTCCGGGCGGCCTGCAGCACGACCGGGTCACGCCCGTTGCGAGACGTGGACTTGGATTCCTTTGCTAGCCGGTCCAACAACTCGCGCGGCGGTCGGTCGACAACCCAGACCTCGTTACGCGAGTTGGGATTGGTCTTCGAGCGGACGATGCAAATGATCTCCGTGTCTTCCATTCCCACGCCGGATACTGCATTCCAGGGGGGCGTCGACGGCCCGGTCGCCGCGGGCGCGGGTGGCACGGCCAGGTTGTCCCGCGGTGCGCGCGGCATGCGGTCGGGCATGGGCGGCGGCTCGTCGGCGGCCAGTTGTTCGGAGTTCGGCGCCGGGGTCGGTCCACGCGTCGTCGCCACTTGCGGAGCAGCCTGCCGATAGACTCCGCTCAGGCCGACTTTGTCCAGATTCTGGTGTAGCAACGGCAAGGCCGCGTAGATCCCTTCGTTGTCTTTGGGATCGGCCAGATTGCAGACACCGATCAATTGGCCGTTGGCCGAAAACAGTCCGCCGCCACTGCGGCCGATAACCGGCGCACCGGCCACCTCGATGTTCGGCGGTGCCACGTACTTATTCAAGGCGGTCACGCGGCTGTCATGCACGCTGGGATCGCCGCCGCGGTCGCAACCGATGCTGAACACGCGATCTCCGGTGCGGACTTCGTAACCCGCGGGCGCTACCACGACCGGGCTGACCTGGATGCCCGGGCGGATGCTGACGAGGGCCACATCCTGCTTCAAGTCGTAGCTGATCAGCTGTCCCTTAACGGGATTCTTGGCACCCGGGGCGACAAGATCGACGTTGATCGGGCCCTGCCCTTTGGAATCACGAAACAGATGGGCACAGGTCATGACCAGGGCTTCTTCGCCCTGCGCGTCGGCATGTCGGTCGATGATCGTGCCCGTACCGTAGGATTGGCCGCTGGCATCTTCGACCCGTAGCCGAACGGTGGCGTAGAGTGCTCGGGTCTGAAGATTGAGGCCGCCCGGCGGCGAGGCAGCCGCTGGTCCGGCAACGGAGGCCGGATTCTGCACCGGATTCTGCGGTGGCGGGTTGGCCGCCTGGGCACCAACCGCCGGAACGGCTTCGTACAGGCTTCGCAGGCGTTCATAGCTGACCGTGCCGACCGCTCGCCCAATCTCGCGGTCGTTCGCCACCAGGATGAATGTGGGCACTTGGTCCACGCGGAACTGACGGGCCAAGTCCGGCTCGCGTCCGATGTCGACTTGACGGACGGCGTAGCCATCCGCAGCCAGTCGTCGCACCGTAGGCTCCATCAAACGGCAAGGGGCGCAGGACTCCGAGTAGAAGTCAAGCAACACCGGCTGACCGGGACTCGAAGAGATCGTGAGCAGCGTAAACAGCAGCAGACTGGCCATCGTTTCCCTCCCTGGATTCGAGTGGCAAGAGTGGCGAAGTGGTATTGCAGCAATTTGCCCGGAACTTGAAAATCTTACAAGTGCAATTCCCGGACTTCTCCGCACTTCGGCTAAAGAAATCCGTCGGACGTGAGGCAGAGCACGGCCCGTGCCAGAACGAGAGAAAATCGTGGGCCCTGGTGCTATCGCGCGCATTATGCTACACCGCTATCGTTTAACCGCGACCCAGAGCAAGCTGCCGTCACCGGCTCTGTATCATGAGCGACGCAGGAGGGCAGCTTGCGGCGGGGAGCGCGCGGCAGAGCGGGTTGAAGATTCTCCGGGTCGCGGAAGACGGGTTTAACCTGGAGCCGGATACCCGCTTGCAGGTGTCGACGGCGAATGCGTACGCCGTCGCCGTTGGCTCCGGGTTAAACGAACCAATGCCAACTGCTAGCTGAAGGGTGGCTGGGGTAGATCGCAGCGATGCCACCAGCCACCCCGACCGTTGACGGCACTGGCAGCAATTGGCAACCTTACGATCGTGGCCGAGAACCCATGCCTTCAAACCTTCCCGAACTTAAGATCGGCAACGTGCACATCGGCTTTCCGGTGGTGCAAGCGGCGTTAGCCGGTTACAGCGACGGCCCGATGCGGCAGATCGCGCGGCGTTTGGGGGCGGCCTATGCCCTGGGCGAAGTGCTACTGGACGAATTCTTGCTGCTGTTGAAGCAACGCAAACGCACGCGGCATTTCCTCCACCTGAGCGACCACGACCATCCGGTCGGCGGACAACTGATGGGCGCTGCACCGGAGCAATTCGCAGCCGGTGCGAAGAAATTGGTCGAAGCTGGCTTCGATGTGATCGACATCAACTTCGGTTGCCCGGTCAAGAAGGTGTTGGGACGCTGCCGCGGCGGATTTCATCTCAGCCAGCCGGAAGTGGCCTTGGAGATTGTCCGCCGGACACGCGAGGCGGTGCCTAGCCACATCCCGGTGACCGTGAAAATGCGGCGAGGCATCGACGGCAGCGCGGAGGCTCGGGACAAGTTCTTCACGATCCTGGACGGCGCCTTGGCGTTGGGAGTCGCCGCGGTGACTGTCCACGCCCGCACGGTCCAGCAACGGTATGTCGGTCCCAGTGCCTGGGAGTTCCTGGCCGCTGTCAAGCGTCAGGCCGGCGCGAAGATCATCCTCGGCAGCGGCGATCTGTTCTCGGCTCAGGCCTGCCTGGACATGCTCCGGCAGACGGGCCTGGATGGCGTGACGGTCGCCCGCGGTGCGATCGGGAATCCGTGGATCTTCCAGCAGGCCCGCGCGCTGGCCGCCGGCCTGCCCTTGCCGCCTCCGCCCACGTTACGCGAACAACGGGACGTGATCTGGGAGCACTATCGTTTGGCCGAAGAACTCTACGGCACCGAGCGTTGCGGGCCGCTGATGAGGAAAGTTGGGATCAAGTACGCCGTCTCCCACCCGCTGTATGAACAGGTGCGGGCGGCGTTCGTCCGCGTACGGTCGCTACGGGATTGGGAAGCCGTGTTGGACCAGTGGTACGTGGAAGATGTGCCGAGCCAGTATCCCACGTTCGAAATACACCAAGCACAAGGACAACGAGCCTCATGATCGTCGATCATTTGCAGTACGCGGAACGGTACTTGGGGATGCATCCTGGTTTCCGCCGTGGGTTCGAATACTTGCGGGCGATGAGTCCCGATCCGGCCGTCGGAAAACACGTGATCGAGGGCGAACGTTTGTTTGCAATGGTCGCGCGCGACCAGGGCCGCGGCCGCGAGAAATCGCTGCTCGAGTTTCATCGCCGCTACATCGACATCCAGTTCGTGATCGACAACGCCGATCTGATCGGCTGGTTGCCGACGGCGCGGTGCGAGCGGTGCTCTACGCCCTACACCGCGGAGCGGGACATCGGTTTCTTCTACGATCGGCCGCAGACGTGGTTGGACGTCCCGGCCGGGTACTTCGCGATCTTCTTCCCCGAAGACGCGCACGCGCCGCTGGCCACGTCCGGCCCGATCACCAAGGCGGTGGTGAAAGTGGCGGTGGCGTGGTGAGCCTCTCAGGGCACCGCCCACAGCACGTCCAAGCGGTCGCGTTCGAACTCGCAGAAGGCGAATGCAAAGTGGACGACCAACACAAACAAAGTCGCCCAGAGAATCGTCGCCGTGAGGGAATTACTCACGTCCCGCGTGGAATGTTTGCGGCGGATTCCCAGATGATAGGCGATGGCCGCCGTGCCGGCCGCTGACAGCAGGACCTTGGCCAGCACCCACCAGGTGCCGAGCAGGAGGTACACGTCCGGCGACACCAGCCGCTGGTGGAAGTGCAGGTCCCAGAAATCCGGACCTTCCGCCGGGTGTGTCACGGTGAAGACCACGAGGCTTGTGGTGCTCGCGGCCCAGTAGGCGAGGAAGGTGAGTAACGGCGTACCGATCAGAAACGAGTACAGGATCGGCGTGAGCAGGTAGCGGCGGGGATGCACGCCGAGCGTCCGCAGGGCATCAATCTGATGTCCGTACGATTTACCACCGACGTCGGCTGCGACGGCGGCGCCGCACCGCGCGGCCACCAGGATGGTTGCCAGCACCGGCACGAAGATACGGTACAGGGCAAAGCCCAAGGCGATCAACAAGTCTTCGATCAACAGCGGCTTGGTGTACTGGGGGAAGGGTAGATACTGAAAGATGAAGTGCGTATTGATAAATCCCACGATCATGCCGCTGACGGCCAGATACGCCCAAGCGGACGGTCCGGCCACCAACTGCAGATAATGCAGCAGAAATCGCAGTCCCCAGTACGGACTTCTCCAGAGTGGCACGAGCGCCAGGGGCGTCAGCACGACGTTCGCCGCCACGTCCGCCGTGCCGGCCAAGAAGTCGCCGCACCGCATGACGAGTCCCCGTAGCAGACCTCGGCGGCCGGGACCTCCGGCAGGTCCGCGAGGTGCGGAACCCGTGTCTGCGGTCGGAGCCATCTCGACCGGCTTGAGTTGTGCCTGCAGATGCGGCCAGTCGGCCCGTTGGATCTCGCGCAAAGTTCGCGTCTGCGGATCGAGAAAGTAGATCCGGTCTGCGATCGGAGCGAGGGCTTGGTAGTCGTGCGTGACCACGATCGAAGTCTTGGGATGCGTGGTTTGGGTGGCGCGGATCAGGTTCGCAACTTGCGCCGCGGTGACGGCATCCAGTCCAGCGGTCGGCTCGTCGTACAGGATCACGTCCGGATCGTAGGCCAGGGTCCGCGCGATCGCCAAACGCTGGCGCTGGCCGCCGCTGAGGGAAGCGGTGCGGACATCGGTGGGGACTTGCAGTTCCTTCAGCAGGGCGCCGGCCGTCGTGACTTGCTCCCGGCGCGAGCGCGGGGCACGATGGGCCAGGGCCAGACGCACGTTGTCGGTGGGCGAGAGTTCGTCGAACAGCGCGGGATCCTGGAAGACGACGCCCACGCGGCGGCAGCGGGCCCGCTGCGGGACTTCCAGACCGCCGAACTCCACGCGTCCGGAGACGCGTACGCCTGCTTCCGTGGGATCCAGCAGTCCCGCCAGGACGCGCAGCAGGGTGGTCTTGCCGGCGCCGCTGACGCCCACGATCAGGGTGACCTGTCCCGCCTCGAATCGCGCCGCGGCCCCCTCCAGCCCATGATGCAGGGCAAGGCTCTCGGCCAG
>JAPLNJ010000955.1 GCA_026692885.1 Planctomycetota bacterium
GGGGTCAGACGTACAGATTTCAGTTTTCGCGGTCGTGTGCTCAAGCCCATAAAAATCCTTCTGCCCGCGAAAACTGTAATCTGTACGTCTGACCCCAGCTGGCGGTCCGGGTATGCAAAACCGTAAAACCCCATTCTTGACACCGACAACCCCGAAAACCGTTTGGTACTAGTGCGTTGTCCAGGCTTAGTCTTCGGGTAGCTGCACTCGCCAGAGTGCGGAATTTCCACGGGCTGGCGACCGTGGCTACCCCAATATTTAGCCTGGACAACGCACTAGTGCGTCGTCAAGACCTAATGTTGGGGTTGGCTTGGGTGCCACTGGCTCCGCCAGTGCCGAGGTCAATCGCGATCGGATCACTCGGCGACGTCGGACGCGATGACGGGAGCAAGGCCGGACTTTTGGCCAGCACTGGCAGAGCCAGTGGCACCCCAAAATTTAGCCTTGAAGACACACTAGCGACACGCGTCGGGAACGGCAGAGAACCCAGGGTGGCGATTCGCGCCGCCGCAGCACCGCTGACACAGAGGCTTTGTTATGTAACGCCTTCGGCGTAGGACGCTCCGTAGACGGCCGCAGGAGACCGCGGTATCTTTGCAAGTGGTTCCTTGACCCAATTAGTACTTCTGATGATTCGCTACACCCACGAGGTGTATCCTTAGGGAGAGACTACGATGAATCGGCCCCCCGTGTGGCGCGTGATAGCGATCGTGGCAGCGTTCGCGAGCCCATCCTCGCTCGAAATCAAGACGCCCGTTGTGGCTGCTGAGGCCGAGCGGGCGGACCAGACCCTGCTGGGCGACTGGCGGTTCGATGAGGGCGGGGGCGATGTGGCCGGTGACCGTTCTGGCCAGGGGAACGACGGGGAGATCCGCGGCGCCGACTGGGTGCAGGGCAAGTTCGGCACGGCCCTCCACTTCGGGGGCCACGACGCGTATGTTTCCATCCCCGGAATCGCCTCGGTGGATGCCTCCAATGAACTTACGGTGGAGGCCTGGGTGTACTGGGAGAAGGGCGGACGATATCCCAATATCATCACCGGTGGAACCTGGTGCCCCGGCGGATTCCTGTTCTTCGTCGCCGACAACGGATGCAGCTTCCGGCTGGGCAAGCCTGGCAAAGTGCCCCTGCAAGTCGGCAAGGACTGGGCGGAGACCTCCGCCAGCTTCTTGCAGTTCACTCCGGGGCAGTGGTATCACTTGGCAGCCACGTTCAAGCGTCCGCAGGTCCAGACGTATGTCAACGGGAAAGCCGTGGCAACCGCGGTCTGGGACTACCCCCTGGGGTTCTCGGGTGATCTTCAGATCGGAACCTGGGGCAATCCCCAGACCTGCCATGATGGCTTGATTGATGACGTGAAGCTTTACAGCCGGGCGCTCACCCCGGAGGAAGTGCTCGGGGACTTCCAGCGGACTGCGGTCGGCAGGGGGCCGGCAGGCCCTGGCGAGCGGGCTTACGAGAAGATCGTGGCGAAGGCTGCAGTGCCGGCGGTGACCCTCGACAACGACCTGACCCGCCTGCTGCTCGACGCCCGAGGACGGGTCATCGGCTTGGTGGACAAGGCCACCGGCAAGAACCATTGCGCCCCCGTGCCAGGGTATTTTGCCACGTTCAGGAAAGGCGGCGTGACGTACCGGCCATCCGCCTGCAGCGCGGACGGCGGTATGCTGACCTTGGCTTTCGGCAAGAGCCGTGTCACGGCCCAGGTCAAGGTCAGCGTCCAACCACGTTACTTCGTCTTCGAGTTGGCCGCCGTCAGTGACCCGGATGTCGACGAGGTGGTGCTGGGGGGCCTCGCGGTGGATCTCGCCAAGGAGCTGAGCGTCTCGGTGGCGTGGGCTTCCGATGCTGAGTTCGCGGCGGCGATCGTGCCCCTGAACCTGCAGGTGGAGGTCGGTCTGGCGGGGGGAACGTACCCGGCGTTCTCGCCGAAGTGTGTGCGGCGTTACGGCCTGCCGGGAGCCAAGATCGCCTTGGCTGGGTGCCCGACACGCGAGGTGCGAGAAGTGCTCAAGGAGGTCGTGCGGGTTGAGGGACTGCCCTCGTCGCCCCTCGGCGGGCCGTTCGCACTGGACGCCGAGGAGAACCGCGGTTCCTACCTGTTCGCCACTGTCTCCGAGAGCAACGTGGACGAGTGGATTGAGTTGGGGCGTCGCGGCGGCTTCGCGGAGATCCACCTCTGCCCGTGGTGGCACAGGCTGGGCCACTATGAGCCCAATCCCGGCCTGTACCCGCAGGGCTTGGCCGGCCTGAAGCAGGTGACCGACAAATTACACGCCGCCGGCCTGAAGGTCGGCATGCACACGCTGACGGGTGGTATCCAGGTGGACGACCCCTGGGTGAGCCCCAGCCCGGACAAACGCCTCGCGAAGGACGCAAGTTTCACGCTCGCCGCAGCGGTGGGAGCCGACGACAAGGTCATCTCCACAACCGAGCGTCCGGAGGGCCTCGAAACCTTCTGGAGCGACATGAGCACGGGCAACACCCTCCAGATCGGCGACGAGATCGTCGCCTACACAGGCATCTCCGCAGAACCCCCGTACGGCTTCACCGGTTGTACACGCGGGCAATGGGGCACGAAACGGTCTCCGCACGACCAAGGGGCTACCGCTGAGCATCTGGTCGCGACCTACTGCACGTACATCCCGGACGAGGACAGCACGCTGGTGGATGAACTCGCCGAGTGCATCGCCAAGGTGTTCAACACCTGTGGCTTCGACATGATCTACCTGGATGGCTCGGAGGGGATGCGAACCGCGCATGCCGTGGCGAAGATGAAACGGGCGATCTTCACCAAGCTCCGGGGGCGGGTCCTGGTGGAATCCAGTTCCGGCTCGTGGGGCGCCTGGCCGTTCCACTCGCGCGTCGGGGCGTGGGATCATCCGGTGTATGGCTTCAACCGCTTCACCGACTTGCACTGCGAGGGGTTGCAGCGTCACAGCGCCAGCGAGCTCTTGCCCGGGCACATGGGCTGGTGGGTCATCACCGGGCCCACAGCCGACCAGGCCGGCATGTTCCCGGAGGACATGGAGTATTTCTGCGGCAAGTGCCTCGGCTGGGACTGGTCCCTGTCGCTGCAGGGCGTCACCGCCGGCCAGACCCCGCCCAACGCGCGGCAGAACGAGTACCTGACCATGTTGGGCCGCTACGAGCGACTGCGGCTGGAGCGGTACTTCACCGAGGACGTCAAAGCCCGGCTGCGCACGCCGAAAGAGCAGTTCCGCTTGGCCCAAGAGAGCCAGGGCAACTGGCAGTTCCGACCTACCGACTACCTCCCCCACAAGGTGACCGCGCTGGCGGACGGCACCAGTACCTGGACCGTCCAGAACCGGTATGCGGCACAGCCTGCGAAGCTGCGCGTCGAGGCGCTCTATGCCTGCCAGCCTTACGCTGCGCCGGAGGGTGTGCTCGTGACGGATTTCGCCCGACCCGAAGACTTCAACGCTCGGGCGGCCGCGGCGGGTGTCACGCACGGTTTGGCCGCCTCCGCCGAACAGCGGAAGGGCGATGCCGTCAGCGGGTCGCTGACCGCGAAGAACGCGACCGCCACCGGCCGCGGAGCCTGGGCGAAAGTCGGCCGGGTCTTTACCCCGCCCTTGGACATGAGCAAGTGCGGTGCGCTGGGGGTCTGGATCTACGGCGATGGCAAGGGCGAGTTGCTGAACTTCCAGCTCAACAACACCCGCGAGTACTACACGGCCTGGGATGACCACTACGTCGACGTGAACTTCACCGGCTGGCGTTACTATGAGCTGTTGTTGCGCGAGCGTGACGCTCAACGCCACCAGGACTACGTCTGGCCCTACGGTGGGCCGTGTGAGGTGGGCCGGAGTCCCCTCCTGCGCAAGCGGGTCGGGAGCTTCAACATCTACTACAACGACCTGCCTCCCAACGAGGAGGTCCAGTGCTTCCTGGGCCCGGTCAAGGCGTTGCCGGTGGTGAAGGTCAAGCTCAGCCACCCGACCGTGGTGATCGGCGGCCAGCGAATCGTGTTCCCGGTAACTCTAGAGAGCGGCCAGTTCATCGAGTACGAAGGGCCCGCGGATTGCCGGTTACATGACGAGCGCGGGGCGATCCTCCAGCAAATCACGCCGCAGGGCGACGTGCCGGAATTGGCGTCGGGCAAGAACCCCGTCAGCTTCACCTGTGCTGGTCCCGCGGGGTACAACCTGCGTGCCCAGATCACGGTGATTACCCAGGGGCCGTCTCTGGGCGGACAGGCGCCGCAAGAAAAGGCGGACTGAAATCGCTTTCCGCGGTTGACCTGTCTTAGTGTGCCGGTCCTATTGAGTCCTAGGTTGCCCCTGGAAAACGAGAGAACGGGGATTGGGAGGGCGACGCTTCCGCGGAGCCGTGTGCCGTCCCTGACGGCCCGCTCCGGTTCGGCGGGGTGCCCACTGGGCCCCTCGCCCTAGGACGAGGCAAAGTTGGGGTTGACATGGGAAATTAGTACGATGGCAAGGGCGAGAGCCTGTTTCGCTGCTTGCGCCGCAGGGGCGCATCCGACAGCGCGGGACAACGCCCGGATCGTGATCCCAGGTTTTCGCCCCGAGTTGGGGACGCGATGCGTGAGCGGCAAGGCGCTAGCCGCCGGTTCCGAACGCCACCGGCGGCTAGCGCCTTGCCGCTCACAGCCCAAGCCACCGGCGGCTAGCGCCCCGTCATCTTTTTGCTAGAGCGGAATCCTCGCGCGACCTGTAGAATGTCCGGTAGAACCGCCGTTTATAGCT
>JAPLNJ010000956.1 GCA_026692885.1 Planctomycetota bacterium
CGAGCCCGGGTGGGGGAACTGCCGGAATGACAATGGCTTACGCTTAACCTCGTGCCATTCGAGGCGAGCTCCGTGGTGGCGTGGAGACATCGTTGGTTGGCATTTCTGGTAGTAAACATCGCTCGACGGGGACAAGCCCCGCCGTGGCGGGAAATCGCTCCTGCCGTCCTTAACCTCGTGCCATTCGGGCCTGCCCCAGTGGAAAAAGAGTTTGGTCAGCCTTGATCATAACGTTGCGAAATGCTAACCGTGTCGTGATCGCCCCCGAGAAGCTCCCGACGTAAGTCGGTGGGAGTATTCCCGCCCACCACCCAGCTGCGATGGCCCGCGCCACGAAGAAGCCCCCGGCGTAAGCCGGTGGGAGCGTTCCCGCCCCTGCACCTAGACGATGCTCTGCGAATAGGTGTGGGGCGGGAGGCTCCGGCCAGCTTACGCTGGCGGCTTCCTTGTGGCGTGCGCGGCTCCGGGCTAGGTGCGGAGCGGGACGACTCTCCCGGCTCACGCCGGGAGCTTCTAGCCGCGTCACGAAATGCGCCACTTCAAAGGCACGTGTTGGCCATCAGAATCGCCTCATTGGAAGCGGAAGCCCAGTTTTTCGATGCGGCTCGTGTAGGACTGCCGCAGGTTCTTGGGAAATCGCTGCGTGTGGTGGATCAGCCAAACCAAGAAGTCCTGCGTTTTGACAAACAACGGTGTGTTAGGAATTGACATCTTTTTTCGCGCGCAGGGGGGAAGCCCCCCTGCAACCCCCCAGGTTCAGAGTACAGAGATCAGAGAAACAGAGTACGAATCATTCGAGGACGACTGGAAAACAGCCGACGCAACCGCGAACCAACCGCAGACCAACGAAGTTGAAACGAGAGCCGGGGACGAGGTCGCAGCGAGACGCAGGCCGACAGTACCTGGCGCAGTAGAACCAGGACCCGCCCCGCAGCACACGAAACGAGCCGGCACTGGGTCCGGTCGGGTTTTCTCGCGGCGATGTGCGGTAATAATCATCGGCATGCCGGTCTGCACACCATTCCCACACATTGCCCGACAGGTCGCAGATGCCCTCGGAGGTCGCGCCTCGCGGATAGATGCCGACAGGCGTCGGGCTGCCGACGTTCGGTTTCACCCTCCAGTAGTTCATCCGTGTCTCGTCGGGATTCTCGTTCCCCCACGGCCAACGGCGTCCCTCGGTTCCTCGCGCGGCCCGTTCCCATTCGGCTTCGGTCGGCAAGCGCGCACCGGCCCAGGCGGCGTAGGCGGCCGCTTCGTACCAGCTGACCTCGACAACCGGCCGGGCGGGATACTGCTGCTGATCCTCCCAGCTGCCCGGTTCAGAGGACTGGCCGAAGCCGCCCCCTGACCACCAGCGTTGGCACTGGTAGCCATCGGCCGCCACGAATCGCTGATACTGGCCGACCGTCACCGGGTAGCGGGCGATCTGAAACGCGTCTAGGTGCACTTCGTGGACGGGGGACTCGTTCGCAGAAGCCTCGGCATCGTAGCTCGGCTTCAGCGATTCCGCCGACTGAGCGCCCATCAGGAACGTGCCCGCCGGGATGGTCACCCAGCTCTGGTCCCACATCGCCGGGGCATACTGGGGCAGGCCGGCCTGCCCCAAGACGTCGGCTGCCTGGATCGCCAGACGCATCAAGGGCGTCTGCGACAACTGCGGCGCGACCACCCCCGCCAGTCGCGACCACAGACCACCGTGACGCCGCTGGGCCTGGGACAGCCAGTCCGGCTCGAAGATCTGCAGCACGTCGGTCAGCAGCTGCCGGTAGCGCGAATCGCCGGGCGCATAGTTGACCGGGCCCAGGTCGCGCACGGCGGCCCCCAGGAGTCCCACGCACAAGGCTTGGTCGGCCAACGACGGCCGGCGGCCGAGTTGGTCCAGCACGGCCGAGAGCATGCCGTCCACGCGTTTGAGGCCCTGGTGATACAGGACCCCGGCCAGCAGCAGGACGACCTCCTTCCATTCGGCGGCGTACAGCTTGGGCTGGGCCAGCAGCACGCTTCGCTGTTCGGCCTCGGAACGGGCCGCCAGCGCGCGGGCCGCCAGATACTCTTGGAACGTCAGGTGCCAGAAGCGGACGTGATCTCCCCGGCCCACGATGATTCCGCTGTCCAGTTCTTCCTCGGCCAGGAAGCGTTGGGCGCTGGCCGGCCGGTCCTGTTCCGGCGTCTCGCGCCAATACGGCGCCAGGATCTCGGCCGCGGCGTGCCGCGGGACTTGCGTCTGGCGGCCGTCGGCCTGGTCCTGCATGGCCAACGCCAGGTCTTGCAGCAGACCGACGCACCGTTCGGGCGCGGAGCGGCCGGGCCGCTGCATGCGGGCGCGAGATAGCCAAGTGATGATCGACTCGTACAGGTCCGCCCGCTGCTCGGGCAAGCGTTTTTCGTTCCAGTGCACAACGGCCAGCGCGGTCAGCATCACCGGATTGCGGGCCATGCGGCGGATCTCGCCTCGGCTGCGGAGCGCGTCCAGCAGCTCGGCCAAGTGCCGTTCGGCGTCCGCCGGGTTGTCGACGAACAGCGCTTGGCACCAGCGGCGGAGAAAGATCTCGATCGCGTCGTCCTCCAGCGGGTCGATTTCCACGTGGGCAAAGCCGGGCAGGACCAGTTCGCCGGTAAACGCGGCTGGGCGGCTGGTCAGTACGTAGCGGCAGCCGCCGTAACGCTCGGTCGTTCGTTCCAGCAGCGTGGCGATCGCCTGGCGGTGCTGTTCGGTGGGCGCCTCGTCCAGCCCGTCCAGCAGCAGCACGGCTTGCCCGCGGTCCAGCCGGTCCCGGAAGAACGCTTCCTTCAGTCCCAAGTCGGCGGCCTGACTGGCTTGCGCCAGGTAGTGCGGGAACCAACCCGGCGCTGCGTCCGTGGCAGGCGCAGCGGGGCGGCCCTGGGCGGCCGCCAGATGGGCCGTCAGGTCAGCCACGCGGATCAAAATGGGAAACAGCGGCTGGTCCCAGCCCAGTTGTTCGAGCACCAGGCGCGGCTCGTCGGCGATCAGCCCCTGGCAGGCCAGGCAGGCGATCCGCCGCAGCAGCGTGGTCTTGCCGGCTCTGGGGTCGCCGACAATCACCAGGCGGTCGTTTCGCAGCGCGGTCCGCAGGTCGATGCGCCCCCGGCCGCCTGCGGACATCCGCTGCTGCGGCTCGTCCGCAGGTTCGTCTTCGGTCTGCGCGTCCCAGGCGGCCGACGTAGTCAGCGGGATATACAGGTCCTCGATGGGAAACCGAGGCGCTCGGCCGCTGCCGACCTGCAGGCCGCGGATATCGATGTACGAAGTCTGGTCCCGCAGCCAGGCCAGGTAGCGGGTCTGATCCGCAGGCGAGGGCGGCTCGGCTGGCGGCGGTGCGGCCGCAGGCAGATGGCGGATCCGCCAGTCGTACACTGCCTCGGACACCAGACGCCGCAAGTGCTCGGGCGTAGTGAACGCCGCCCGGATGCCGCGCGCATTCAGCCAGGTCTTGAACTGCCGCAGCCGTTCGACTCGCTGCTGAACCTCTGCCAGCTGCTCGGCCGTCGCGGTGCAGGCGCGAATCGCGGCCAGCAGACCGCTCTCCTCGCGATGATTTTCCGGCCAGGGATGTTTGTCGTCCACCAGGAACGCCAGCACCTCTTGCTCAGCGGCCACGGCTCGTTCGACCTCCAACCGCGTGATGCTGTGGCCTGGGCCGGCCGGCTGATCGTCCGGTATCCAGCCGTAGCGATGGGCGACCAGCAGTACCAGCAGATCACAGGCGGAGACCTCGGCCAGGCATTTGTCCAACGGCGGTCGATCACCGGAGGCGGTGAAGTACTCCATCATCCGCGGCAGCATTTGCGCCGCCACTACCGCTTCCTTCGCCGCGTCGCGGTACGCCGGCAGATCCTCGGCCGTCGAGGAGATGAACACCCGCGGCACGCGGTGCTCAACGTTGGTGTCAGTCATGGCTGGGATCCTCGGTGTTGGGGTTAGGGGATTTTCGCGCGGATGGCAGAGCCAGAGCACGGATTTCTGTCTGCTTCGGTCTTCATCCGTGCTCTGACTCTGCCCTCCGTGCGAAAAACAAAACCTGGAAGCCCCAAACCGTGACAGTAGTTGCAAGTTCGCAGCGGCGTTGCGAATTGGCGTAGCTGAATTCGTAAGAATTCAGGGGGTTTTCCCCAGCCCCCTGAACTCTCACGAGTTCGGCCCCCACTAGGTCTGCCCCGAATGCTACGAGGTTAAGCGTTGAGGTACGGGTTTCAGTCATGGATCGTCCGTCCTCCCACCGCGGAGCTTGCCTCCGTGGAGGAGTGTTTAGA